>DATIGO010000001.1:0-8765 GCA_035454665.1 Gemmatimonadaceae bacterium
GCGTGAACGTGGCCCGCTCGACCGCGTTCCTGTCGCGCCAGGTGGACTACCTCCTGGGCTTCGCGACCGATTTCCAGGTCGATAGCGTCAGGAACTACCGGGGCCTGAACTACATCGCGCCGTACGTCGCGTGGGTCTCGGACAACACCCTGTTCGGCTACACGGGACCCATCGCGGGGCGGCGCTACCGTCTGCAGTTCCAGCCGGTGATGGGCGGCTTGAACTGGATCGACTACTCGATCGACTACCGGCGCTACGTCCCGATCCTGTTCAATTTCCTGACCGTGGCCTGGCGCGCTCAGGCCAGCCTTTCGGTGGGAAATGACGAGGCGGACTTCCTGAAGTACATCGGTCGGGCGGATTTCGTGCGCGGCTACGACCGTCAGTCGTACGGCTCCCAGGTCTGCGGCGGCCTCTTCGGGAATTCGAGTGCCGCGTGCTCCGCAACGGAGTTGCTGGGCAGCCGCTTCGCGCTCGCGAACGTCGAGCTGCGATTCCCATTGGTGCGCCGCTTCGATCTTGGCGTGATCCCGATTTCGTTGCCGCCCGTGGACGGCCTCGTGTTCTACGACATGGGACTCGCGTGGACCGGGGGGCAGGACGTCTCCTTCTCACGCCCGGACAACTACGACGAGGATCTCCACCGGTATCCGCTGCGAAGCTACGGGCTCGGCATCCGGCTGAATCTGTTCGGCCTCGCACTGGTCCGCTGGGACTACGCGATTCCACTCGATCGGCCGAATCGCCGGGGCTACTGGATCTGGACCCTGGGGCCGAGCTTCTGACCGGGCGCGAAGTGCCGTGACGGAAACGGCACGAGGGCGGGGAGCGAGAGGGCGTCGCTCCCCGCCCTCGTCGCCTTTCTGTCGCAACCGCCTCGCATGTGGGGAGCACGTTCCCTAGTTTTCGTCCGTGCTGGGACGATGCATCGCGCTCGTGCTTCTGGCCCTCGCGGCCTGCGCCGGCGACCCCGATCCCCGGGGTGAAACGCCGGTGGCGTCGACCGCTGCCGGGGGCCCGGACCCGATCGTGCTTCGCGTGGCGCGCAGTGGCGGCCCGGTCCGCGCCTACCGGTACCCGCGGCTCGATTCGCTGATCTGGACTTCCGCGGATCCGGTCACCCCACCTGGAGACGTCCTGGCATTCGACCAGGAGAACGGCATGCTGGCGCTCGTGGACCGGAACGGGCTCCCCTCCTGGGCCGATCTCCGGATCGGTCGGGTCACGCCTTCTTCGCGCACGCGGCTCGCCGCGCTGGCGTCGGCCGATGCCTGGTCCGTCTACGGCGTCATGCGCGACACCCTGGTGCGCCGCATGACGCCGAGCGGGGAGTGGAGCTTCACGCCCGGGGGGCCGGTGGCCGCACTCTTCCCGCAGGCAGGCGGTGACCTGGTCGTGATGTTGACGACCGACAGCGGAGCGAAACTCCTCCGGGTGCGGCCACCCGAGGCCGCGGTGAGTGACTCCGGGGTCGTCGCGAGCCCGTCGCTCACGGCCATCTCTCCCGTGGGCGACCGACTCTACTTCGCCGTCGGCCGAAACCTCGTCATTCACGACGCCACGTTCCGGGAAGTCGGCCGGGAGCGGTTCTCCGGTGAGATCACGGCGCTGGCGCTTACGCCCAGTGGCGACCGCGTCTATGTCGCAGTAAGCGGAGCGCCGGGTGTGGAGGTCCTGGACCGGTACAGCGGGGAGCGGGCGACCCCGGTCGCGCTCCCCGGACCGGCGCGCGCGCTGAGGGTAGACCCGCTGGGCCGCTGGCTCCTCGCACGGCCCGACTCGGGCCAGGGGGACTCCACCTGGGTGATCTCCGTCGGACATGGCCGGCTGGCGGCGACGCTCGCGACGCAGTGGCGTCAGGATCTCCCGACGGTCGCCCCGGAAGGCGCGGTGGTCACGGTGAACGGCCGCAACGTCGAGTTTCGTGCGCCCGGGCAGACGCGCCCGCGGATGATCGTGCGTGAAGGGGCAAACGAGTTCTGGCATTTCGTGTTCTGGAACGGCTTCCGGCCGCGCGCGAAAGGGCTCGACCAGCCGGTGATCTTCCCCCAGGACGACAGCGGGTCGTACGGCTTCCAGAGCGCCAACCGGGACTCCGTGCCCCCGACGCCAGCCCTTCCGCGCACGGAGGCGCCAGCACCCCCACCCCCCGCGCCCACGCGCGACACGCAACCGGCGGGCGGCGAGCGTAACACGAGCACCGGCTGGACGGTGTCGTTCGCGGCGATGCTGTCCGAACCGGGCGCCCGGGAGCTCGCGCGGAACATCACCGTGGACGGCCAGCGCGCGCGGGTCCTGGTGACCACGACGAACGGGCGCAACGTGTACCGCGTGGTGCTGGGGCCGTACGCGACCCGACGAGACGCCGAGCGTGCCGGGCGGCTATCCGGGCGCTCGTACTGGGTCTTCGAGGGCCTCCCCTGAGCCGCGTCGCGACCGCCGGGGCAGGCGCCGCGTGGCGAGCCGCGGCGGGTGCCGAACCGGTCCAGCCGGAGCTGGACGGCGCAGTCGCGATCATCGGCACGGATCCGGAGGAAGTCGCCGCCGAGGCGCTGCTGCTCGCGAAGGAGCGCGCGCAGGACCGACGTGTCGTCCTGTTCAACCTTCTGGGCGACCACGTGACGCTGGCGCGGCTCGTGGCCGACGACGATCCGCACGGGGCCTCGGACGCGATCCGATACGGGCTCTCGCTCTCACGCGTGGCGCGCACGCTGCCGAATACGCCGGGCGTTCTGATCGTGCCGGGGGGAGCGGAGACGCCACTCGCAATGGACGTACTCGAGGACCGGCGGTGGGGCAGCTGGGCCGAGCAGTGCCGCCGCTCCAAAGCGCTCATGCTCGTGGCGGCGCCCAGCGATGGAGTCCTGCTCACGCCGCTCCTGGATCAGATCGATGGCGTGATCGTGGTGGGAGGGTCGGCCGTCCCACCGACGCGCGCGCCATTCCTGGGGCGGGTGCGCCCGGTCCGGCGCACGCCGCGGCGCGCGCGGCTGGTGCCGGACCGGCCCGCGCGGCGCCGCCGCCGACTCGTGGGCCAACTCCTCTTGTTAGGCGCGCTGGTCGGCTCGGGCGCTGTCGTGCTGTGGCGCTTCCGGAGCCCCGCCAGTCAGGTGGACCGGTCCACCGGCGGAGCCGTCGGCGCCGGGCAGGCGCTCGCGTCGGCTCCGGTGCTCGTGGATCCTGCGCCCGTGCCGATCGACACGGTGGGGCTCGCCCCCTGGTCCGTGGAGCTCTCGAGCGTGAACAGCGCCGCCGGTGCGTTGCTGCGTGTGCGCCAGGCCGTGGACTCGGTGCCGGTCCCGACATACTCTCCTACGTTGCTCGGTGCGACTTCCGCGCCGTGGTATCGACTCGTGGCTGGCGCCTATTCGCAGATGACCTCCGCCGACTCCTTGCTCGCCGCCCTCCGCGACCGTGGTGTCGTGGAGCCGGGGGCGGGCCGGGTGGTCCGCACGCCATACACCTGGCTCGTCGAGGACAGTGTTCCGCCCGATCTCGTGCAGGACCGGCTGTTCGTGTGGCGCCAGCAGGGGCTGCCCGCGTACGCGCTCTTCGACACGGCCGGATTCGTCCGCATCTACGTGGGCGCGTTCGAGTCCGAGGCCGAGGCACGACTGCTGGCGCCCGTGCTGGACAGTCTCAACCTCCACGCGACTCTCAGCGCGAGAGTCGGGAGCATACGTTAGGTGCGCCTGATCAGGCTCGAGATGCAGGGCTTCAAGTCGTTCGCCGATCCGACCGCGATGCAGTTCGATCCGGGCGTCTCCGCGATCGTCGGCCCGAACGGGTGCGGCAAGTCCAACGTCTCCGATGCGGTCCGCTGGGTCCTGGGCGAGCAGCGCGCGCGCATCCTGCGCGGGGCCAAGATGGAGGAGGTGATCTTTCAAGGCTCCTCGGCGCGGCGCGCCGTCAACGTGGCGGAGGTGTCGCTGGTGTTCGAGAACGACGGCGGGGTGCTCCCCACACCCTTCCGCGAGGTCTCGGTCACCCGGCGTCTCTCCCGCTCCGGCGAGAGCGAGTACCTGCTGAACGGCGCCACCTGCCGCCTCCGCGACATCCACGACCTCCTGCGCGGCACGGGGCTTGGCGCCGACTCCGGCGTGGTCATCGAGCAGCGCATGATCGACGCCCTCCTCTCGGACCGCCCCGATGACCGCCGCGAGCTCTTCGAAGAGGCCGCGGGTGTGGGACTCTATCGTGACCGGCGCCGCAGCACGGAGCGGCGACTGGAGGAAACCACGCAGGACCTCGCCCGGCTCGACGATCTGCTCGGCGAGGTGCAAAGCCAGGTGCGCTCCCTCGCCCGGCAACGCAAACGTGCCGAGCGTCATTCGGAGCTCACCGCCCGCCGCTTCTCGATCGAGCTGACGCTCGCGTCGCGCGACATGGAGAGCTGGCGCGAAGAGCTTCGCGCGCTCGAGGGAGACCTGCACGCCCTGCGGGCGAGCGCGCCGGAGCTGGAGCGCGCGGTTCATGCGGCCGAACAGGTGCGCGACGGCCGGCACGGCGAGCGCACGGCGGCCGACGCGCATCGCAACGAGCTGGCACGACAGGTCGTCCACCTCCGCGACCATGTGCAGCAGCTGCGATCCGAGATCGCCGTATCCGAGGAGCGCCATCGCAACGCGATCGACCGGCGCCGCCGGGCGGAGGCCGAGCAGGTCGAGGGGCGCGCCGCGGGCACCCGCCTGGATCGGAGCAGTGCCGACATCACCGCGGAGCGTGAACAGCTCGAGCAGACCGTGGCCGACGCGAACGAGGACCTCACGCTGCGCAGCGCCGCCGAGAACCGGTCGCGCGAGGCGGTGCACCTCGCTCGCGAGGCGCTGGACGCCGCCGAGCGCGCGCTGAGGGCCTCGCAGGACCGGGCGCGCGACCTCGAGCTGGATCGTGAGGTGGCGGCTCGCGAGCTGCACGAGCTGCAGTCGCGCACGCGGTCCCTCGATGGCGAGCGTGGCCAGCTGATCGACGCAACCGACGCCCTGGCTCGCGAGGTCGAGGAGGCCCGTCGGGTCGCGGAGGCGGAGCAGGCGGTCACGGCGCAGGCCGCTGCCGCCCTCGAGGCGGCGCGCCTGGAAGCGCGCCTCGCCCGCGATCACGACGTCGCCATGCGCGAGGACGTCGGGCGCGCGGAAGATCTCTTCACGGCGCTGGAGGGGCGTGTGAGCGGCCTGGAGGCGCTGGAACGCGAGCGCGCCGGACTCGCCCCGGCCGCGGCCGCTCTCCTGCGTGCGCGCGAGCGATTCGGCACCGACGGCATTCTGGGACCCCTCTCGGACTTCGTCACGGCGTCGGCGCAGTCGGCCGCCGTGGTCGAGCGTTTTCTCGGGGCAACGATCCACGCCGTGCTGGTGCGCGACCGTGCCGCAGCCGACGCCATCCGCGAATGGCACGCGCACGAGAACCCCGGGGCGCTGTTGCTCCTTCCGCTCGACGCGGCGCTCCCGCGGCCCGGCAGCGACCACGGCGACCTGCTGGCGCAGCTCGACGTGGCCCCGCAGGCCCAGGCCTGGGTGAGCGTGCTCCTCGAGCGGGTGCGTGCCCTCGCCGACGGCGCGTTCATCGATCCGCGTGGTGCTGTCTGGCTCCCCGGCGCCGCGACGGGCCAGGGACCGCTGCGCCGGCGCGCGGAGCTGACCGCGCTGCGCGCGGAACTTGCGCAGGCGGCCGAGGCGCGGCAGGCAGCGCAGCAGGCGGCCGAGGCGGCGCGTGAGGCGCTCCGCGTGGCGGAGCGCCGGGCGGCCGACGCCACCGACGCCGCGATGTCGGCGCAGGAGCAGGAGCGCCGCGCCGCCGAGAGTCTCGCGGAGCTGGATCGCCGCAAGGTCCGCTACGATCGCGACCTCGCGGAGTCCCGGGAGGTCGCGGGACGGCTCTCCGCACGGGCCGAGCACCTCGAGCGTTACCTCCGCGACGTCGATCGGCGCATGGACGAGGTACGCGGCACGGTCGACGGCCAGGAGCGGGATATCGAAGCGCTTCGCTTCGCCCTGGTGAGCGCCGAGCGCGCGCTCGACACCGCGCGCGAAGCGCGCGCCGACGGGCAGGTGAACCTCGCGCAGGCCAACGCCCGCCTGCAGGTGATGCGCGATCGCGCGCATCGTCTCGAAGAGGAACGCACCGCGGCGCTCGGCCGGCTGGCCACCCTCGAGCAGGAGCTCGCGGCGCTCGACGAAGCCGATCGCGTCCTCGCGGAACGGATGGCGGCGTGGCACTCCGAGCTCTCGGTGCGCGTGGCCACGCTCTCCGATGCCGAAGGACGACTCGCCGCGGCCGAGGCCGCGGTGGTCGCCGCCGACGAGGCCGTCGCGACGGCCGAGCATGCGCTCGATGCGGCGCGACGGGAGGCGCACGAGCGGGCGGAGGCCCTGCACCACGCGGAACTGCGCTTCACGGAGCTCTCCGGGCGGCGCGCGGCGATCCGGGAGCGCCTCGAGGCGGAATGGCGCCGGCCGCTGGACGAGCTCCTCACCAGCTTCGAGCCCGTGGCGCTCGACGACGACGCGCTGCGCGCAGAAGCCGAGACGCTGCGCCAGCAACTCGAAGCCCTGGGGCCAGTGAATCCGCTCGCCATCGAGGAGCACGAGGAGGAGGTGAAACGCTTCGAGTTCCTCACCACGCAGCGGAACGACCTGAACGACGCGAAGAACTCGCTCCAGCTCGCGATCCGGGAGATCGACACGACCGCGCGCGAGCTCTTCCTCGGCACCTTCACGCAGGTGCGCGAGAACTTCCGGCGCATCTTCATGACCCTCTTCGGCGGCGGCGAGTGCGACCTCCGGCTCGAAAACCCCGACGCACCGCTGGACTGCGACATCGAGATCCACGCCTCACCACGCGGCAAGCGCACGCAGCGCATCCACCTGCTCTCGAGCGGTGAGCGTGCGCTCGTGGCGCTGTCGCTCCTGTTCGGCATCTTCCTCACGAAGCCGAGCCCCTTCTGCCTCCTCGACGAGGTCGACGCCCCCCTCGACGACGCGAATATCGGCCGCTTCGTGCGCATGCTGAACGAGTTCAAGCAGAAGACGCAGTTCATCGTCATCACGCACAACCCGCGCACGACCACGGAAGCCGCCGACGCGGTCTACGGCATCACGATGCAGGAGCCCGGAGTCTCCTCGGTCGTGTCGGTGCGGATGCGCGGCACGCCGCTCACCGACATCGTGACCGATGACGTGGCCGACGAGCCCGTCGAGCGCACGGTCGAGGTGCGGCCCGTGAGCGAGGCGGTGCCGGCGCCCCTGTGAGGCTCCGGTGAGCGGGCGCACCCGCCTTGGCCGGGGGCTCCGCGGCACGGCCGGCCTGGTCCTGCTGGCAGGCTTCGCGGCGCCCGCACCGGGGCCGCACGCCGCCGCCCATGCGCGGCCGCCCGCCGGCAACCTGCCGCTTCCCGCAGGCGCCAGGACCGCGCTGCGTCGTCAGGCGGCGATCCCGGCGGTCACACTGCTGTACCAAAACTTCCCGAACCCCTTTCCGACCACCACCGCCGCCGAGACCTGCCTCTCGTTCGACCTGCACCGCCCATCGCGCGTGAGCCTGACGATTCACGACATCCGCGGAAATCTGGTGCGCAGCATCGTCCCCTCACCGCAGGTCGCGGCCGATCTCGCCGCCGGACGCTACGGTCGCAGCGTGCCCGGGGATGCCGCGCCGTGCGATCCGCGGTTCCTGTGGGACGGCCGGGCCGACGATGGCCGCGTGGTCGCGCCGGGCGCGTATCTCGTCAGGCTCAGGACGGAGTCGCACGAGTCCTTCCGGAGGATGCTCTTCCGGGGGCAATGATGCGGCTCGTGACCGTAGGCACAGGGACCGCCGCGCCACATCCGCGGCGCGTGCAGAGCGGCGCCCTCATCGAGACGGGCGACGTGCGGCTCCTCGTGGACTGCGGCAGCGGTGTCGTGTTCCGGATGTCCCAGCTCGGCCTCGCCTGGGACCGGCTCACGCATGTGGCGATCACCCACTTTCACGCCGACCACACCTCGGACGTCGCCACGCTGATCTACGGGTGGCGGTACGGCCTCCTCCCGCCCCGCGAGGCGCCGGTCGAGATCATTGGCCCGCCCGGGCTGGCCGCGCGCCTCGCGGGCATGATGGCGGCCTTCGGTGACGGCCTGCTCGAGTCGCCGCCGCCGCTGGCGGTGGTCGAGATGCCGCCCGGGAGCGAGCGGCCGCTCGCGGCGGGGGTCGTCCTGGCGTCCCGGACGGTTCCGCACACGGAGGAGAGCGTGGCATATTCCGTATCCGGACACGGCCGGCGCGTCGTCGTCACCGGTGATACGGGTCTCGACGCCGGGTTGGGCGCGTGGGCAGCGGAGTGCGACGTGCTGCTCTGCGAGTGCTCGCTGCCGGACGCGCTGGCGCTGCCGCACCATCTCACCCCCCGGCAGTGTGGCGTGCTGGCGGCGAGCGCGCGTCCGCGGTTGCTGGCCCTAACGCATTTCTATCCCCCGGTGGAACTGGAAGATATCCTCGGCCAGGTCGCGGAGTCCTTTACCGGTCGCGTGGCGTTGTGCGAGGACGGGTGGTCGTATTCGAGCGAGGCGCGGTAATGCTGGTCGTCATGCATCAGGGCGCGACGGAGTCGCAGATCGAGGCGGTCTGCCGAACGATTCGCGAAATGGGATACCAGCCGGTGCCGATGCCGGGCGAGCAGCGCACGGCCATCGGCCTCATCGGGAACGACGGGCGCGTGGACGACTCCCACATCAGCGGCCTCCCGGGCGTGTTCCAGGTGATTCACGTCTCCAAGCCCTACAAGCAGGTCT
>DATIGO010000002.1:0-3877 GCA_035454665.1 Gemmatimonadaceae bacterium
AGCACATCGATCCGAAGAAGATCTCGATCGTACGGGCGGGAGACTTCGCGAATCATCCGCCCAAGCCGGTGATTGTGCCGTAGCTGTCATCCCGAGGAGGCGTAGCCGACGAGGGATCTGCTTGCCCTGCCCCGTAGCTGGCCGCGCGGCAAGGGAAGCAGATCCCTCGAGCGCTGGCGCTCCTTCGGGATGACAGAGGGGGCGTCAGGTGTGCACGGTTGCGAGGTGTCGCTCCAGCGCCTCCAGGCCCTCCGTGAACGCCGCCCGCCCGAACCCGATCCTGAACCTGTCCTCCGCCACCGGGAGCAGCCGCGACCGATAGAGACTCCCCGGCAGGAGCAGCACGCCGGCCTCCTCCACGGCCCCCCGGCAGAACTCCTCGACTCCCTCCTCGCCGCGATATCGCGGGTACATGGTGCAGCCGCCGTCGGGGACGTACCACTCGAACTGCTCCGCGTGGCGCCCGAAGAACTCGAGCAGCCGGGTGAGGTTGTCGGTGGTGATCCGACGGTTGCGCTCGAGCAAGCGCTCGCGTGCCTTGAGGGCGATCCGGGCGAGCAGCTCGCTTGGCGCCGTCCCGCAGATCGACAGATAGTGCTTGACGCGCTCCATGCGCGAGAGGAGCTCGCGGTCACGGCAGGCAATCCACCCCACGCGCAGGCCGGCCAGACCGTACGCCTTGGACATCACACCTAACGACATCCCCTGCTCGCAGCGGTCCGCGGCCTGCGGGAGCACGGCGTCGGGGCGGCGCTCCAGCCCGCGGTAGACTTCGTCCGAGAAGAAGGGGATGCCCCGCTCCGCGGCCAGGTCGAGAAGCTGCGACCAGCTCCCTCGATCGATCATCGCCCCCGTGGGATTGTTCGGGAAGTTCACGGCGATGAGCCGCGTCTCGGGTCGCAGGGCGCGGCGCAGCTCGTCGAGGTCGAGTGTCCAGCCCTGCTCCTCCCTGAGCGGCACGCCCGTCACATCGCAGATCGAGAGCGGGACCTCCTCCAGGGACTGGTAGTTCGGGACGAGCACGACCGCGTGATCGTCCGGCTCGAGCAGGGCGTGCATCGCGCAGAATATCCCTTCCTGCGCGCCGGTGAAGCAGATCACGTCGGCGGGATCGATGCGGTCGTAGGTCGCCGCGATCGCCTCACGCAGGCCTGGGGAGCCCCGGGTCTCGGTGTAGCCGAGCCGGAGGTCGTGCCACGCGGCGCGATCGGCGTCATCGGCCATCGCGAGCAGCTCGCGCATCGGCATCGATTCGCAGTCCGACGCCGCGAGGTTGTGCCGGGCGGTGAACTCCCATTTGGAGAAGTGGACCTCGAGGCGGAAATCGTTGAGCAGCATGGGTGTCTCGCTCGCGTGAGCCGGTGCGGTCGAAGCCAAGGATACGCCGGCAACGGGGCGCGGGCGAGGGCGGCGTGCACCGGCGGCTATGAACGACGGCCCGGCGTCGCCTGGGCACGGCTCGCGTCTGGCGGCTTGCCCGCCTTGGGGATGGCCGGGACCTTTCATCCCACTCCATCCC
The DNA here is from genome assembly GCA_035454665.1 of Gemmatimonadaceae bacterium. GTDB lineage: Bacteria > Gemmatimonadota > Gemmatimonadetes > Gemmatimonadales > Gemmatimonadaceae > DATIGO01. Next base: position 1,520 of record DATIGO010000002.1, read on the forward strand.
CCGTCCCATGCTTTCACCGGCACGTACGGCCTACCCCTCGCGAACTCATCCACGACGGGAAACGCGCGTCGTGAGCTCCGCAGTCCTCGTGCTCTGCGCCCTGGTCGTGAGCGCGGCGGCCGCGGCGCAGCCCTCGCGCGGGGCGCTCGCCAGCGACTCCTTCGCCATCACCGGTGTGGGGCTCATCCCCATGACGGACGGCGACACGCTCGTGCGCGACGCCACCGTGCTCGTGCGCAACGGGCGGATCGCCGCGGCGGGACCACGAGCCGGCGTGCGCATCCCCGCTGGCGTGCGCACGATCGACGGAGGGGGAAAGTTCGTGATCCCGGGTCTGGCCGACATGCACACGCACCTCTTCGCCGACGGCCCGGCCGCGGACTCGCTGGCTCCCTACGAGCTGGGGGTCATGGTGGCGCTGGGGGTCACGACGGCACGGCTCATGATCGGAACGAACCAGCATCTGGTGCTGCGGCGAGAGATCGCCGCCGGCCGCCTGCTGGGGCCGCAGCTCTGGCTCGCGAGTCCGCATCTCACCGGTCGCGAGGATCCGAGCACGAGCTTCTTTCGCGCTTCCACGCCCGCGGAGGCGCGCTGGGCCGTTCATACCGCGTCCGATTCGGGCTACGACTTCGTGAAGGTGACGTTCATCGATCCGCCCATCTGGGACATCGTCATCCGCGAAGCGCGATTACTCGGCATTCGCGTGGACGGTCACGTGGAGCCGGGCGTGGGAGTGGCGCGCGCGCTCGAGGCGCAGCAGCACATCCAGCACCTGGACAGCTATCTCGAGGCCGTGCTGGCCGACGACGCGCCGATTCAGACGTCGCTCACCCAGTACGGACTCTTCCGGTTGAACAACTGGAGGAGCATGGACTACATCGACGACGCGAAGATCGCCCGCGTCGCCGGAGCGACCGCGCGCGCCGGTGTCTACTCCACGCCCACGCTGGCCGTGTTCAACACCGCGTTCGCGAAGGGGCAGAGCGAGGCCGAGATACGTGCGCGGCCCGACTGGCAGGTGCTGACGGAGGCGCATCGGACCGGGTATCTGCGCGCGCTGAGGCAGTACTGGGCGCCGGCCAACGACTCCGTGCGCACGCCTGCTCGGCGGCAGCGCTACGTGCAGGTGCGCAACGCGATCGTGAAGGCGATCGCCGATTCCGGGGGGGGCGGGCGGTTGCTCGCGGGCTCCGATTCGCCGGAGTGGTTTCTCGCGTACGGCTGGACCCTGCACCGCGAGCTCGCGGCGTTCGTGGAGGCGGGGCTCACGCCGTACCAGGCGCTTCTCACGGCGACGCGGAATCCGGCGGAGTTCCTCGGCGCGTCGGCGGAGTGGGGTTCGATCGCGGTGGGGAAGCGTGCGGACCTGGTGTTGCTCAATGCGAACCCGCTCGAGGACATCCGACGGACGGTGGAGATCGAGGCGGTGTCGATCGGTGGGCGGTGGATCGATCGAGCGGAGCGGGAGCGGATGATCCGCGCGGCGGCGGAGCGTGTGGGGGCGGGGGCGGGGGCAGGAACGGGGGATCGGTAAGGCGGCGACGGGCGCGCATCCGTATCGGCCGAGCGGATGGGTCCGAGCGGGCGTCGCCGGTGCACTGTGGGGTGAGGGTACTTGCCGTTCATGCGCGAATCGTGCCGCCTAGAGAATATGCCGCACGGCCCTGGCAGCCTATCACCGGAAGCGCTCCCTCGCCGTCGACGCACAAACCCTTGCGACTATTCCCCTTGCGGGTTCGATTGCATCCGTCGGGTCGGCGATATGCTGCCAGCGGCTGCGGCCTATCTCCGCGCTCGCAGCCTATCGTGGCACGAATAAACTGCAGTCTAATCTCCGTTAGGCCGCCAATACATGCTTTTGGTGCAATACGCGCTCCATCAACAAGTCGATGCATATGACCGAACGATTGCGGGCCGATAGCCTACAGGCATCACTGACAGTTGCGAATCTCGAGCGAAGCGTTGCGTGGTACACTGATGTACTCGGCTTCGAGGTTGACCGACGCCATGAGCGGGATGGCAGCCTCCGCGCTGTCTCGTTGAAGGCCGGAGCCGTTCGCGTTCTTTTGACCCAGGATGACGGTGCAAAGGGCTTGGATCGCGTAAAGGGTGAGGGTATGTCACTCCAGTTCACGACGCTGCAGAGCGCCGATCTACTTGCCGCTGCGATCAAGGCGAGGGGCGCGTTGCTCGACACGGATCCGGTAACGGTTCCACACGGTGCACGAGTCCTTAGACTACGCGACCCTGATGGTTTCCGTCTCACCATATCCTCTACTCATGCGGCCTAACAGGCGTTGAAGCTGGCGGCGGTCCAGGGTACGCGCGGAGGCGTTCGCTTCGCTCACGTCCACC
>DATIGO010000003.1:0-13303 GCA_035454665.1 Gemmatimonadaceae bacterium
GGTGGCCCTCGCCTCGGATACCGCCGCCGTTACGTCGCCCGGCCGGGCGACCGCCCGCTGCCACGGCGCGGTACCCGGCGTGTATCCGCGCGACGCGGCGCGGGCGCGCGGGTCGCTGAAGAACGGCGGACCTGCCAGGAGCGCCGTGAAGTAGATCGCCGGTCCTTCGAGGCGCCCGGCGTCGATGTCCGAGGCGAGCGCACCGGTCACACGCACGTCGCTCGCCATGTCGATGAGCGCCGTCACCCCTCCCGCCAGTGCGCGCCGAAGCTGGACCTCCTCCTCGCGCCGCGGCCGCGTCCCCAGATGCACGTGGCCGTCGATGAGCCCGGGAATGACGAAGAGGCCGCGCCCGGTGATCGAATCGTCGGCCGCGAGCGCGGCGGTGGCCGATGCGATGCGCTCGATGCGATCGCCGCGGATGACGAGGCTGACACCGGACCGCGCGGGTAAACCGGTGCCGTCGATGAGCGTGACATTCCGGATGAGCAGGCTGGCCGGGGCCGCTGGATCCGCGGGGGCCGGACGTTGCGCCGATCCGATCGCGGCGCTCAGGCCGAGCAGGCCGCACGAACAGGCTGCGAGACCGCGTGTAATCATGAAAGAAGGCGCCGCGAGTGCTGCAGGGTTCGGCGAACGTCGGCCAGGAGTCGTCGGCGGCCGGTCACCGCCCTGTAGGATGAGTGGTGTCGCGGCCGGGGCACCGCGTGGCGCGGATCAATATGTCGCGCAAGATCGCGTGGGGCGAGACGATTCACCAAAGGCGAGGGCGCAGTGGACGGACAACAACCGGCTGAGGACTCGCGCTGGACAGCCCCCGCGCCACCGGGCATCATCGCCCCGCCCAGTCATGTGCCGGAGCCTTCGCTGCCGTCGAATCTGAGCGGTCGCACGAGCGACGCGCCCGGCAGCCCCGCCGCGACCGACACGGCGATCCGGCGATTCCTCCCGCTCCTGGTCCTGCTCTTCGTCGTCAGCGGGCTGTGCGCCCTGGTCTACGAGGTCATCTGGTTCCAGCTCCTCGAGAACGTCGTCGGCTCCACCGCCGTCTCGCTCGGCGTGCTGCTCGCCACGTTCATGGGCGGGATGTGCCTGGGCAGCCTGCTCCTGCCCAGAGTCGTCTCCTCGCGTCACCATCCGCTGCGTGTGTATGCCGCCCTGGAGGCGGGAATCGGCGTGATCGGCATGCTCACGCTCGTGCTCGTGCCGGTCGCCGGCGGGCTCTACACGGCGGCGTCCGGCCCTTCACGGGGCGGTGTGCTTCTGCGCGGTCTGATCTGCGCCGCCTGCCTGCTCCCCCCGACGATGCTGATGGGTGCCACGCTGCCCGCCGTGGCGCGGTGGCTCACCGCCACGCCGCGGGGCGTATCGTGGATAGGGCTCCTCTACGGTGCGAACACCGTCGGTGCGGTGCTGGGTGGGGTGCTCGCGGGTTTCTATCTGCTGCGCGCCTACGACGTCACCACGGCCACGATCCTGGCCGCGCTGCTCAATGGCGTCGTGGCGGCCACCGCGCTGCTCGTGGCTGTGCGGACGCCGCCCGCGCCGGCACCGGTCTCGAGTGACAGCCCCGACATGCGTACGACCCGCGGGGCGTGGGTCGTGTACATCGGCATCGGGCTCTCCGGGGCCTGCGCGCTGGGTGCGGAGGTGCTGTGGACGCGGCTGCTCTCCCTCATGCTCGGTGGCACGGTCTACACGTTCGCCATGATCCTGGCCGTCTTCCTCAGTGGCCTGGGTGCCGGGAGCACCGCGGGAGCCTGGGTGGCCCGGCGGACGCGCCACCCGCGGCTCGCCCTCGGATGGTGCCAACTCCTCCTCACGCTCGGCGTGGCCTGGGCGGCCCTGATGGTTGCGCGGGTGCTCCCCTACTGGCCGGTGGATCCGTCGCTCTCGGCCAGTCCGTGGTTCACGATGCATCTGGATCTCACCCGGGTGATGTGGATGGTCGTACCGGCCGCGATGCTGTGGGGGGCGAGTTTCCCGCTTGCGATCGCGGCCGTGGCCTGCCCGCAGGCAGACTCGGGTCGCATCGTGGGTCGCGTGTATGCCGCGAACACCGTGGGTGCGATCACCGGCTCACTGGCCTTCAGCCTGCTCCTCATTCCCTGGGTCGGCACGCGGGCGTCGCATCAGGTCCTCGTGGCAGTGAGCGCGTTCTCGGCGCTCGCGGTCTTCGTCAGCCTCGTCGCGTCGCGTCGCCCCGGCGAGCGCCTCGCGCCGACGCCGCTGCGCGGGCTCTCGCGCGCCCCGGTGCTCGCCTCGGCGGGCGCGGCGGTGATCGCGGGGATCGTCATCACGCTGCGTGTGCCCGACGTTCCCGCCATGTTGATCGCCTACGGGCGCCACGTGGCCGCGTGGGACCACAAGGTCGACGTGCTCTACGTCGGTGAGGGAATGAACTCCTCGATCGCGGTCTCGCGGCTCCGGAGCAGCGGCGCCACCCAGCTGCACGTGGCCGGAAAGGTGGAAGCCTCGAGCCAGCCGCAGGAGATGCGGCTGCAGCGCATGCTCGGCCATCTCCCGGCGCTGCTGCACGGCCAGCCGACCTCGGCGCTCGTGGTCGGCTTCGGGGCGGGGATGACGGCCGGCGCGCTCATCGTCCATCCCGAGTTGCGCCGCATGGTGATCTCCGAGGTCGAGCCGCTGCTTCCGCGCGTGATGTCGCGCTACTTCGGCGCGGAGAGCCATGGCGTGCTGCATGACCGTCGCGTGGAGATGGTCTTCGGGGAGGCCCGGAGCCTTCTTCTGTCCACCGGGGAGAAGTTCGACGTCATCACCGCCGATCCCATCCATCCGTGGGTGAAAGGAGCCGCGTCGCTCTATACGAAGGAGTACTTCGAGACGATCAGGCGGCACCTGAACCCCGGCGGCGTGGTAAGTCAGTGGGTGCCGCTTCACGAGAGCGGCGTCGATGCGGTCAAGAGCGAGATCGCAACGTTCCTCAGCGTCTTCCCCAACGGCACGCTCTGGGCGAATACGCAAAACGGGCGCGGCTTCGACCTCGTGCTGGTCGGCACGCTCGATTCCACGCGGATCGATCTGGAGGCGCTGGAGCAGCGCTTCGCGCGGCTGGACCACACCAGGGTCGCGGAGTCGCTCGGCGCGGTCGGATTCTACGGCCCCCTGGATCTGATCGCGACGTACTCGGGCCACTCGGGGGATCTGGGCGAGTGGCTGGCGGGCGTCGAGCTCAATCGCGACCGCACACTGCGGCTGCAGTACCTTGCCGGAATGGGCGCGAATCGTCATCAGAGCGAGCGGATCTACGACGAGATCCTGTCGCATCGTTCCTTTCCGGAGTCGATCTTCCGCGCCGATCCGGTGCGGACGCAGCTGCTTCGGAATTTCCTGTTGGGGTGGCGGTAGAGCAGGGAGCAACGGGTGGGGTGCGGGAGCCGGGCGCGGAGGTTCCGGGCCTCGGTGATGGTGTTCCCAGGGAGGAGTGAGCGAAATGCGGAGTCTTCGCGCGCGGCGCGCCCTTGGCGCGCAGGTCACGCTGCTGGTGGTCGCGGTCGCGGCGGCCGGCGCGCTGCCGGTACGATCGCAGGGTCTGCCCGCCCGACTGTCGAGCCAGGAGTTCTGGCAGCTCTTCACCGACATCTCCGAAAACGGCGGCGAGTTCCGCTCGGACAACTTCGTGTCCAACGAGGTGACCTACCAGTACGTGATTCCGGAGCTGGTCCGCGGCCGGGCGCCGGGCGGCGTGTACCTCGGGGTGGGGCCCGACCAGAACTTCACCTACATCGTGGCGATGAGGCCGCGGATCGCGTTCATCGTCGACATTCGCCGGCAGGCAGTGATCCAGCACCTGATGTACAAGGCGCTGATCGAGATGTCTCCCGATCGCGCCACATTCCTTTCCATGCTCTTCGCGCGGCCGCGGCCGAACGGCCTGGGACCGCGGGCGACTCCCGAGGAGCTCTTCCAGGCGTACTACGCCACGTCCGAGGACAGCCTGGCGTACTGGCGCAATCTCCGCGCGATCAAGGACCGCCTGACGAAGCACCATGGCTTCACCCTGACGCCTGACGATTCCTCGAACATCGACTACGTCTACACGTCCTTCTATCTCGCCGGCCCGGACATCACGTACAACTACGGCAGCGGGCGCGGCGGTTACGGGCGCGGCATGCCCACGTACTCGCAACTCATGGTCGAGAACGACGGGAACGGGCTGAATCGCAGCTACGTGGCCACGGAGGCGAACTACGAGACGCTTCGCCAGATGCATCTGCGCAACCTGATCGTTCCGATCGTCGGCGACTTCGCCGGCGACAAGGCGATCCGCGGCATCGGGCGGTACCTGCGGAAGCACGGTGCCACGGTCTCGGCCGTGTACACGTCCAACGTGGAGCAGTACCTCTTCCAGAGCGTGGACAACTGGAAGCGCTACTACGACAACATCGCCACGCTCCCGATCGATTCGATGAGCACCTTCGTGCGCGCTGTTTTCAGCGGTGCGGGATTCCGCTCCATGAGCAGCCAGTACGGACCGCGCTCCGTCACGCTCCTCTGCCCGATCCAGGAACTGCTGCGGGAGTTCCACGAGGGGAGGCTGTTCTCCTACCAGCAGGTCGTCGCCATGTCGCGGTAGGCCGGCGACGGCCGCGCCCCGTCAGAGCTGCCAGGAGTCGCCGAGAGCAGCGAAGAACAGTGTGAGCCCGGCCGCCACCGCCGCGACGATGCCCAGCGCCGCGGCGGCGGCGCGCGCGGCGACGAACAGGCGGCGCTGCCCGGCAGGACGACGACCCGTCACCTCATCGAGCTCCCGGTCCAGGATGGCCCAGGTGCCATAAGCCGCGAAGGCGACCGCAAGCGCGGTCAAGGGCACCCAGAAGGGGGGGCGCAGGAGCGCGCAGGCCACCGCAGCGATCAGCCCAACGCCCGCGTCGGCGGCGAGACGGGCGTCGGAGGTGCGCCGCGCCCGCGCCACGAGGAAGGCGCCGAGGCTTCGCTCATCGGCCGGGAGGTTGCCGTCGCGCATGAGGACTCCGGCTCGTGTCTGGATGTTGAATCCTCGTCTGCCGGGAAGGGAGTGTAAAGAGCCGCAAGGCCGGTTGCAGTCGGGAGTCGGCTGGTTGCGGCTTCCTGATTGCTCGAGCTGGTTGCCGAGTGGGGGGAGGGAACGGGAGGCTGGTTCGGCGCCCCGGAGGTCGTGGCCATGGGCGACCAACCTTCGTCACGTTGCTCTGGCCCGAAGTCACGTTCGGCACCAGCTTAGGGCACGCGCGTGAGGTGCTGCACCCGCGCGCTCCCCTCAGCTGGAGTGTCGCGCATGTTCGGTCACACGCGAACCGTTCTGCTCCTCCTGCACGCCACGGCGGCGTTCTGCATCATGCGGGCCGTGATGCCCACGCCGGCCGCCGCGCAGGTGACGCGCTATGTGCGCTACGCGGCCGGGAACACGGTCGCCTACGGCATACTGGAGGGCGAGACGATCCGTCAGCTCTCGGGTGATCTCTTCGGCGCCCCGCAGCCAACGGGACGCACGGTACGGCGTTCCGAGGTGCGACTCCTCGCGCCGGTCGAGCCGAAGAAAGTCATCGCCGTGGGACTGAACTACAAGTCGCATCTGGGCGAGCGTCCCGCCGCCACGTATCCCGGTCTCTTCGCGAAGCTGCCGTCCTCGATCGTCGGGCCGGAGGCCGACGTCATCTACCCGGCCGACGCCGAGAACCTGCACTTCGAGGGAGAGCTGGTCGTCGTCATCGGCCGACGCGCGCACGCGGTCTCCCCCGCCGACGCCCCCAGCCACGTCTTCGGGGTGACGGCGGGCAACGACATCAGTGAGCGTAACTGGCAGCGCACCGATCTCCAGTGGTTCCGCGCGAAGGCGTCGGACACCTTCGGTCCGCTGGGTCCGGTCCTGGTCACCGGGCTGAACTACGGTGATCTGCTGCTCGAGACCCGGGTGAACGGCAAGGTGCTGCAGTCCCAGCGCACGAGAGACCTGATCTTCGACGTGCCCGCGATCGTGAGCTATGTGAGCCGTTACGTGACGCTCGAACCGGGGGACGTCATCTACACTGGCACGCCGGGCACCACATCGGCGCTGCAGCCCGGCGACGTGGTGGAGGTCGAGATCGAGGGGATCGGCATCCTGCGGAACCGGGTCGTCAGGACGCCGCCGCGTTAGGCGCATCCCCGGCCGGTGGCCTCACCTCCGACATGAGCGCCAGGTTGTTCCCCTCGGTGTCCCGGAAATCCGCCAGCCAGAGGTCGTGATCCGGCAGTCGCGCGATGCGGTGCGGCGCGCCGCCGAACGGCACGCCCCGGGCCTGCAACGTCGCATGGGCCTCGTGGATGTCGGTCACCCGGAAGTAGAGGATCGACCCGGGGTGGTCGTAGGCCTCGCTCTCCGGCAGCGAGAGCATGAGCCGGACGCCACCGCAGTCGAAGAACGCCATCTTCGGGGGCGCGTCGAACAGAAAGCGCAGGCCCAACCGGTCCCGGTAGAAGGCCACCGCGCGAGGCAGGTCGCGCGCATTCATGGAGATCTGCAGCAGGGGCCCGAGCGCGAGCGCGGAACCGGGCGCGGACGACGAGGTCGCGGTGGTCATGATCCCCTCCGGGGACGGGAGGCGGTATTATTTAGCACTGCTAAACAAACATGAGACGACATGCCCAGACGCGCAAGGCTCCAGGACCCCTCCGCTCCATCCGCCCCGCCCGACGCGCTCGCGGACCGGCTGCACAGCCTGGCCATTCATCTCCTCCGGCGCCTCCGAACCCAGGATCTGGCGAGCGGCCTGACCGGCCCGCGCCTCTCGGCGCTCTCCGTCATCGTCTTCGGCGGGCCTGTCACGCTCGGTGACCTCGCGGCGGCTGAACAAGTCCGGCCGCCCACCATGACGCACATCGTGCGCGCCCTCGAGCGACAGCGCCTGGTGCGGCGGGATTCCGATCCAGCGGATCGGCGCGTGGTCCGGCTCCATGCCACGCCACGCGGCCGGACGCTCCTCGTGGAGGGACGCCGCCGACGCGTCCGACGGCTCGCGCAGCGACTGGTCGAGCTCCCTCCGCAGGAACTCCGGGCCCTCGAGGTGGGCGCCGAGGTGCTGGCCCGCGTGGTTCAGCGGCTCACGTTCCCGGCGTGACAATGTCCCCGCGTCGAGCGTCGAGGGCGGTGAACCGCGGGTCCGTCCCCGGGCCGCCCGGTCGTTGCGAGCCGACCATTCGGGCGTCGGCTGGGGAGGGCGCTGCCGGACAGCCGGCGGAACACGAGGAATTGTGCGGGCCGGGTGCCGGCCGCATCTTTTGGCCGCTGGGTGACGGACCGTGGTCCATGCCGGCGGTCGAATCATGGAAGACACCGGACGGAGATGTGCTGTGGGGACGCTGACGTTTCGCGATGGGTTGATGGACCAGATTCGCCTGCGGGAAACGCGCTTCGACGAGCGCGCGTTCCTGTTCGTGCTGGAGGCCCTCGAGTACCTCCAGAACCGGCTGGTCGAGCGCCGCCACGTCGACGGCCGCGAGCTGGCGAATGCGGTCCGGGATCTCGCGCTCGAACGCTACGGCGTTCTCTCCGGCCTTGTCCTCGAGTATTGGGGCGTCCGATCCACCGCGGACCTGGGCGACATCGTCTTCGCCCTGGTCGAGACGGGCCTGCTGATGAGTCAGCCAAGCGATACCAGGCTCGACTTCGTCGGCGTCTACGACTTCGAGGAAGCCTTCGGCACTTCGTATCCCTGGAGTGCCACCCATCTCGTCTGACCGGTCCGGGCAGGGCCGCGGGGACTGGGGAGACTGACGCCGCGTCATCCGCACCGCGCGACGCCATCATGTTCGATTCTGTCGACGGAGGAATCGTGGTGCAGGCGACGGAACTGCCGCACTGCCGCAAGTGCGGGAACGGAACGCTGCTGCCGATGAGTGACTACGGGCGCGACGGCGCGCCGATCACCTTCAAGGCCTGGGTCTGCAGCAACCCGGACTGCGGTTTCAACATCCGCATCGACAACGGCGAGATCAATTTCGGGCGTCCCCTCGGACAGTCGCACAAGTAGCGCCGTCCGAGCTTCTCTCCGGCGCGGGTCCGGCTGATCATGACGGTACGGGTGGTAACCGCGGCGCAGGCGGCGGCCCGAGACTCGGCGGCCATCGCCGCGGGGGTCGCCTCGCGCAGCCTGATGCGACGCGCGGGCGAAGCGGCGGCCCACGTCATCCTCGACCACCTCGGCGAACGGGCCGCGCGCGGCGTCGCCGTCTACGCCGGCTCCGGCAACAACGGCGGTGACGCCTGGGTGGTGGCGGGCCATCTTGCCGGCCGCGGTATCCCCGTGCGTGTGCGGCAGGTGGGGGACCCCCGCACCGACGACGCGCGTGACGCCAGAGAGAATGCGCGCCACGCCGTGTCGGGCGATCCTCCGGATGGAAGCGAGGGTGTCGTGATCGATGGGCTGCTCGGAACCGGCGCGCGTGGCGAGCCGGCGGGCGAGATCGCGGTTGTGGTCGACGAGATCGGCGCCGCGCGCAGCCGCGGCGCGGCCGTCGTCGCGCTGGATCTCCCGACCGGTCTCGACGCCACCTCGGGCATGTTCGGTCGCGCGGTCGCGGCGGACCTCACGATCACCTTCGGCACGATCAAGCGCGGTCATCTCGTGGCGCGTGGTCGCTGCGGCGCGATCGTGGTGGTGGACATCGGGCTCGGGCCTTTCGCCGACCTCGAGGACGGCGCCCCGACGCTGGTCGATCACGCATGGGTTTCGTCCCGTATCCCGGCCATCGAGGCGGAGTCACACAAGGGTGTGCGCCGCCGGGTCGCGATCATCGGCGGCGCACGGGGCATGGCCGGCGCGGCCGTCCTCGCGGCGCGCGCGGCGATGCGCAGCGGCGTGGGCATGGTGCGCGCGATCGTGGAGACGCCAAGTCTCGCTGCCGTGCAGAGCGCGGCGGTCGAGGCGACAGCGTCCACCTGGCCGATGAGCGACGCCGAGATCGAGACGCAGGTCTCCGAGTACGCGCACGCGGTGCTGGTCGGTCCCGGCCTTGGTCGCGGGGCCGACGCCCGCCACCTCCTGCTCCGCGTGCTGGAGATCTGGAAGGGTCCCGTCGTGCTCGATGCCGACGCGCTGAACCTCTTCGCGAGCGACCTGGATCGCCTGGCCGCGCTGCTCTCCGGTCGTCCCGCGCTGCTCACGCCGCACCTGAACGAAATGGCCCGGCTCGTGGGTCAGTCGCCTGACGAGGTGTTGTCGCAGCGCTTCGAGGCGGGGCGTGACCTCGCGGAGCGCCTGGGTGCCACGGTGCTGCTGAAGGGCGTGCCGACCGTGATCACGTCGCGATCGGGCGAGTGTCTCGTGAGCGCCGCCGGCACGCCGGTGCTGGCCGCGGCCGGGAGTGGCGACGTGCTGGGCGGGATCGCCGTCACGCTGCTGGCGCAGAACCGGGATGCCACGACCACCGCCGCCATCGCGGCGTGGGCGCACGGGAAGGCGGCGGAGATCGCGAACGCGGGGCGCCGCGTCCGCGGCGTAATCCTGGACGACGTCCTGGCGGCGCTGGGTGCGGTGTGGAGCCTCCGGGTTCCACCGCCCGAGCCGCCCGTGCTCGCGGAGCTGCCGCGCGTGGGCGACCCGGCGTGACGGCACCGGACGCGCCATCCGGGACCGCGCTCGGTCCCGGCGCCGAGTTCGATCTCGTCAGGAAGCTCCTGGCGCGCTGGGGGCCGGTGGCGGAGGGGGTCGGCGACGATGCCGCGGTCGTGGCGGTACCCGCGGGGAACCGGCTCGTGGTCAGCACGGACACGGCGGTCGAGGGGACGCACTTCCGGTGGGAGTGGCTCGCGGCGGACGAGATCGGATGGCGGGCCGCCGCCGGCGCGCTATCGGACCTGGCGGCGATGGGGGCGGCTCCGCTCGGCCTGCTGTGCGCCATCACGCTTCCCGGCGACGGCGTGGCGAGGCTCGACGGGCTGGCGGCGGGAATCGGGGCACTGTGCGGCGCAGCGGGCTGCCCGATCGTGGGCGGGGACCTCACGCGTGGCGACCGCTGGAGCCTAACGATGACCGTGCTGGGCGCCGCGCCGCGGCCCGTGGGGCGCTCCGGCGGCCGGCCCGGCGACCACGTCTACGTGACCGGGACGCTGGGCGGGCCGGCCGCGGCGCTTGCCGCACTCGCCCGAGGCGCCGCCCCCGATCCCGCCTGGCGCGAGCGCCTGGCCCGGCCGATGCCGCGTCTGCGCGAGGGACGCTGGCTCGCCGGGCACGGCGTCGCCGCCATGATCGACGTGTCCGATGGCCTCGCTTCGGAGCTGCGGCATCTCGCCGCCGCCAGCCGGATCGCCATCGATGTCGCGCTCGAGGCGGTGCCGCGCATCGGCGGTGTATCGCCGGCCGCGGCCGCGGTGAGCGGCGAGGAATACGAGCTGCTGTGTCTCGCGTCGACCGAGCTCGACGACGCGGCGTTCCAGCAGCGATTCGCTCTCCCGCTGACGCGGATCGGACGCGTCGGCGCGGGGCAGGCCGGCGTACGCTTCACGCTCGACGGTGATCGCGTTGACCCTGGTAGTGGCTACGATCACTTTTCGACGTGATGCGCACGCTCCTGGTTCTGCTCGTTCTCCTGCTGCTCACGCCGGTCCTGGGTCTCCTCGTGGTGCTCGCCGCGCTGATCGGGGTGCCGGACCGTGACGGCGCGATCTATGACTGGGCGCCCCGCGCGTGGTCGCGGGCGCTTCTCCGCGCCGCCGGCGTGCGCGTGGTCGTACACCATCCCGAGCGGATGCAGGGCGGGGCACCCCGCATCTTCGCCTCCAACCACGTGAGCTGGTTCGACGTCTTCACCCTCGCGTCGCTCCTGCCGCGGTACAAGTTCGTGGGCAAGGCGGAGCTCTTCCGCATTCCGATCTTCGGGCAGGCGGCGCTCGCGGCCGGCATGATCCCCATCGAGCGCGAGAACCGCAAGGCGGCCTTCCAGTCGTACGACCGTGCCGTGGCGAGCATTCGCGCAGGCGCCTCGGTGGTCGTGTACCCGGAGGGGACGCGCGGCGCCGATTACGCCCTGCGCTCCTTCAAGAAGGGACCCTTCGTTCTCGCCGCCGCGGCGCAGGTTCCGATCGTGCCGACGGTTCTGCACGGGACCCTTCGCGTGCAGCCCAGGGCCCGGTGGCGGATCCGCTCGGGTACGGTGCACGTGCACTTCCTCGAGCCGATCGAGACGCGCGGCATGACGTACGACGACCGCGATCGTCTCTCGGCCGTGTGCTGGGAGCGGATGGCTACCGCGCTGCGCAGCGAGTACCATGTCGAAAGCCGGCCGTGGCGCGTGCCGGGCGTCGAGCAGGAGCCGGTGAACGCCTCGTAACCTGTTCTCACCCATTCCACCATGTCAGCGATCCAGGCGATTGCGGCTCGCGAGATCCTCGACAGCCGCGGGAATCCGACCGTCGAAGTCGACGTGCTGCTCGAGAGCGGCGTGGCCGGTCGCGCGGCGGTGCCGAGCGGCGCTTCCACGGGGGGGCACGAAGCGCGCGAGCTCCGGGATGGTGATGCCGCGCGGTATCTGGGCAGGGGCGTCCAGAAGGCCGTGCAGAACGTCGAGGAGCGGATCGGGCCGGCGCTGCGTGGAATGGAACCGGGAAACCAGATCGAGATCGACCGCACGCTGATCGAGCTCGATGGCACGGAAAACAAGGAAAAGCTCGGTGCCAATGCGATCCTGGGCGTCTCGATGGCAGTGGCCCGTGCCGCCGCCACCGAGCGGGACATGCCCCTGTACCGGTACCTCGGCGGTCCGCTCGCGCGCACGATGCCGGTGCCGCTGATGAACATCCTGAACGGCGGAGCCCACGCGACGAACACCGTCGATTTCCAGGAGTTCATGATCGTCCCGATCGGCACGGACAGTTTCGCCGAGGCGCTGCGTATGGGCGCCGAGGTCTTTCATTCGCTCAAGAAGGTGCTCGTGAAGCGCGGTCTCGCGACGGGCGTCGGCGACGAGGGGGGCTTCGCCCCCGACCTGAAGAGCGACGAGGAGGCGCTCAAGGTCATCATCGAGGCGATCGAAGCGGCGCGGTATGCGCCGGGCCGGGAGGTCGCGCTCGCGCTCGACTGTGCCGCGTCGGAGCTGTACGCGAACGGCGCGTACACGTTCCGGAAAAGCGGCGCCGGGACGCGCGACGCCGGGGGCATGGTGGAGCTGTACGCGCGGTGGCTCGAGGAGTACCCCATCGTGAGCATCGAGGACGGGCTCGCGGAGGACGACTGGGACGGGTGGGCGGCGCTCACGACGCAGCTCGGTGACCGCGTGCAGCTCGTGGGCGACGACCTGTTCGTCACGAACACCGAGCGGCTCGCGCGCGGCATCGAGAGCGGGGTGGGGAATGCGATCCTGGTGAAGGTGAACCAGATCGGCACGCTGACCGAAACGCTGGAAGCGATCGAGATGGCCCGTGCGGCGGGGTACCTCTCGATCATCTCGCACCGCAGCGGCGAGACCGAGGACACGTTCATCGCCGACCTCGCCGTGGGGACCGGAGCGGGACAGATCAAGACGGGGAGCGCCTCGCGCACCGACCGTGTGGCCAAGTACAACCAGCTCCTCCGGATCGAGGAGTCGTTAGGCGATGCCGCCGAGTATCCGGGCGGTGCGCTCTACGGCTTGTAGCCCGGCCCATGCGTCGTCTCGCGACCGGCCTCGTGCTCGTTTTCGCCGCGTGGGCGGCGGTGCAGTGCGGCGAGTACTCCACCATCGATCTCTTCCGGCAACGCGCGCGCGAGCAGCGCCTCCTCATGGCGGTCGACTCGCTCGCGCGCGACATCGACTCCCTGCAGAAGCTCCGGCAGCGCGTCCGCAGCGACCCCGCCACACAGGAGCGTATCGCGCGCGAGGCGTTCGGCATGGTGCGCGGCGAAAAGGAGCTCCTCTACCGCTTCGTCGACCCCGATTCCCTGGCGCGGCGTCGCTGAACGAGCGCGCGCGCCGGCGCGGGTGGTCGCCGTGCCGCGGCCCGCTGAACCCGGCGAGGCGCCCCGGTCGCGCACGCTGGGCGCTCGCGACACGGACGGGCCCGGGCGTGCTTGAACTTCACTCCCGGGCGGGGTAAATTGGGGCCATCTGACGCGGGGTGGAGCAGCCTGGTAGCTCGTCGGGCTCATAACCCGAAGGTCGCGGGTTCAAATCCCGCCCCCGCTACTCCAACGAAGAACAGCGCGGCCGCGCCACGGTCGCGCTTTCTTTGTGCCGGTGGGGCAGGGGGGAGCGCCGTCCGACACCCCTAGGCGTGCGGCGGCCGTTCCCATTATCGTTATCGTCCCTCAGCACGCACGAGGTTTGGCTGGGTAGCTCAGGTGGTTAG
>DATIGO010000004.1:0-4204 GCA_035454665.1 Gemmatimonadaceae bacterium
GCCACGGTGGACTTTCCGACGCCGCCCTTCCCGCTGGAGATCGCGAGGATGTGGCCCAGGTGCGGGTACGCGACCGGCGAGGGCGCGTGCGGCCGCGGCTGGGCCGGGCGCTCGTCCATGACCGGGAGTGTGCGCGCCGGCGTCCCCGGCCGCGCCGCCGGACGCTCGAGCTCGCGTGGGTCGCGCACCTCGATCCGCACGTCGGTGACGCCGGCCACGCGCTGCACCGCCTGTCGCGCGTCGCGCACGAGCGTGGCGTCGTCCTGCGCCGTCAGCAGCATGGTCAGGTGCACGCGCCCCTCACGCGTCGTCGCCACGTCGCGCACCATCTCGGCCGCCACGATGTTCTCGCCGGTGCGCGGATTCACCACCGTGCCGAGCGCCGCAGTGATGCGCTCCTGGAGAGACGGTCCCATGCCGTGTCCCGCGCGCGGTCGTCAGGCGCGGCGCGCGTCGCCGTTCTGGCGCGCGGCCGCGGAGGTGGGGACGGGCCCGACGAATTCCCGCGTAGCGACGACCACCTGGTCGAGGACCTGTTCCAGGCTCCCCGCAATGAGCGCGCCGGAGGCCTTGGCGTGCCCGCCGCCGCCGAACTGGCGCGCGAGGGTGTTCACGTCCACGTCGCCGGTGCTGCGGAACGATACCTTCACCTTGCCGTAGCCCAGATCGCGGAAGAAGAGCGCCACGCGCGTGCCCGCGATCGAGCGCGGATGCTCCACGATGCCGTCGAGATCCTCCGCGCTCACCTCGTAGCGCTCGAGATCATCGTTCCGGATCGACACCCACGCGATCCCGTGGAGTTCGTCGACGCCCAGCGTCCCCAGCGCGTCGCGCAGGAGGTGCAGCCGCCCCGGCGTGAGCGACGCGTAGATGCGCCGGTACATCGACTCGGGATCCACGCCGAGGGCGAGGAGCTCCGCCGCGATCGCGTGGCAGCGTGGCGAGGTGTTGCTGTAGCGGAAGCCGCCGGTGTCGGTGAGGATCGCGCAGTACAGGGCGGCGGCGATCTCGGGGGTGATCCGGAGCCCGAGCTCGCGCGCGAAGTCGTACAGCAGCTCGCCCGTGGCACAGGCCTCCGTGTCGGCCAGCAGCACGTCGCCGGCCGGTTCGTCCGTGGGGACGTGGTGATCGATGACGATGCGCGCCCCCGGCATCTGTCGTACCGCGGCCGTGAGCACGCCGAGCCGCTTCACGTCGCTCACGTCGAGCGCGATGACGGTGTCGGCCCGCTGGAGCGCCGCGACGCCTTCGGCGCTGTGATCCACGAGTCCGGGGGCGAGCAGGAAGCCGAAGAGCGACGGCCACGGCGTGGGATTCACGATGACGGCCGACACGCCGAGCTGGGGGAGCAGCAGGGCCATCGCCGCCACGGAGCCGCACGCGTCGCCATCGGCATTGATGTGCGTCGTGATCGCCGCCGTGCGGGACTGCTGGAGCGTGTCCGCGATGCGGCGGATGGCATCGCGCCGGGTGGCGGGGACCTCGAGGAGCGTGGAAAGCGGCACGAATCGGGGAGAGGCAAAACGAGAAAGCGGCGCCCCGGAGGAGCGCCGCTTCGAAAGGTAACGTGTCGCGCCGCCGGAGGGAGCGCCTATGGGCCGCCCGACCCGGCCCGGGCCAGCTTCGAGTTGAAGCGTCCGTAGACGAAGTAGATGACGAGCCCGATAGCCATCCAGATCATGAGCCGGAGCCAGGTGTCGCCGGGCAGGTTGGCCATCATGTAGCCGCAGATGAGAATCGACAGAATGGGGACGATCGGTACCAACGGGGTCTTGAAGGGACGCGGCAGGTCGGGCCGGCGGTAGCGCAGCACGAGCACGCCGGCGCTGACAATCACGAAGGCGAACAGCGTGCCGATGGACACCAGCTCGCCCAGGATCCCGATGGGAAACAGGCCGCCGATGACGCCCGCGGTCGTGCCGGTAATGATGGTGGCGAGGTAGGGGGTCTGGAACTTCGAGTGGACCCGGCCGAAGACCGGTGGCAGGAGGCCGTCGCGCGACATCGCGTAGAAGATCCGTGGTTGCCCGAGCAGCATGACGAGGACCACCGAGGCGAGACCGGCGATGGCGCCGAGGGCTACGATCGGCTTGAGCCAGGCCAGCGCGGGACCGACCTTGTCGATCGCCACGTACACCGGATCCGGCACGTTGAGCTCGGAGTAATGCGCGACGCCGGTCATGACGAGCGCCATGAGGATATAGAGTACCGTGCAGACGGCGAGCGAACCGAGGATACCGATCGGCAGATCGCGCTGCGGGTTCTTCGCCTCCTGCGCGGCGGTCGACACGGCGTCGAAGCCGATGTAGGCGAAGAAGATCACGCCCGCGCCGCGCACCACGCCGCTGAATCCGAACTCCCCGAAGGTGCCCGTGTTCTCGGGAACGAGGGGCGTCCAGTTGGCGGGCACCACGTGCATGAAGCCGAAGCCGATCACGAGGAAGACGATCGCGACCTTGATGTAGACGATGATGTTGTTGACCCGCGCCGACTCCTTGATGCCGATCACGAGGAGAGTCGTGAGGAACCCGATCAGCAGGACGGCCGGCAGGTTGATGATCGCACCCGTGCGCTCGAGCCCCAGTCCGCCGGTGGACGCGAACGGCGCGCTCGTTAGGGCCGGCGGCAGCGAGAACCCCATGGTGTCGTTCATGAAGGCCGTGAAGTACCCCGACCACCCCACCGACACCGTCGACGCCGCGAACAGGTACTCGAGGATCAGATCCCACCCGATGATCCACGCGATGAACTCGCCCAGCGTCGCGTAGCCGTACGTGTAGGCGCTGCCCGCGATGGGGATCATCGACGCGAATTCCGCGTAGCAAAGCCCCGCGAAGAGGCACCCGAGACCCGCGATCACGAAGGAGAGCACGATGCCCGGTCCCGCGTACTGCGCGGCCGCCGTCCCCGTCAGCACGAAGATGCCGGCGCCGATGATCGCGCCGATCCCCAGCAGCACGAGGTTCGTGGCCGTCAGCGTGCGCTTGAGCGTCGGTTCGCCTTCGCGACCCTCGGCTTCGCGCATCAGCTGCGTCATGCTCTTTGTCGACCAAAGTCCCATGGAGGTCTCCAGACCGGGGCGAGTGAAGCGGGCAACTTCGGCCGGGGCTGCCAGGATGTCAAGCACGCCGCGGGGAGGGGGCGTGACGAGCAGCAGCGGGCGTCCGAGTCTTCCCCACGACCATGGGCGACCACAACGAGTGGCCCGATCGGTACCTGCCCGATGTGCTGCGGGAGCAGGATGTTGTTCCTGGGGGATCGGGGGGGCCGACGGCCGTCCCGATGGCAGAACGCGGCAACGAGCCCGGCGCCGGCCCGGGCAGGCCCGCCGCGTCGCGGAGCGCGCCTAGAGGCTGTAGTTAGGCGCCTCGCGCGTGATCGTCACGTCGTGCGGATGCGACTCGCGCAGCCCCGCCGCCGTGATCCGCACGAACTCCGCCGCCGTGCGCAGCTCCGCGATGCTGGCACATCCCACGTACCCCATCCCCGAGCGCAGCCCGCCCACCATCTGGAACAACACGTCCGCCACGGGCCCCTTGTAGGGCACGCGCCCCTCGATCCCCTCCGGTACGAGCTTCCGGGGGGACATCTCGCCCTCCTGGAAGTACCGGTCCGCGCTGCCGTCCTGCATCGCCGACAGCGATCCCATCCCGCGGATCATCTTGAACCGGCGCCCCTCGAGCAGAAACGACTCCCCCGGGCTCTCTTCCGTTCCCGCCAGCATCGAACCCATCATCACGCTGGAGGCGCCGGCCGCGAGTGCCTTGACGATGTCGCCGGAGTACTTGATGCCTCCGTCGGCGATCACCGGCACGTCCTCTGCCCCGTCCACCGCCTCCATGATCGCCGTGAGCTGCGGAACCCCCACGCCCGTGACCACGCGCGTGGTGCAGATCGAGCCCGGTCCCACGCCCACCTTCACGGCGTCCACACCCCGTGACACCAGCGCCGCCGCGCCATCGCGCGTGGCCACGTTCCCCGCCACGAGCTGCACGTCCGGGAAGGTCTCCCGCACGCGGGCCGTCGCATCCACCACGCCGGCGCTGTGCCCGTGCGCCGTGTCGATCACGAGGACATCCACCCCCGCCTCCACGAGCGCGCGCGCGCGGTCCACGTAGTCGCCCCCCGCCCCGACCGCCGCCGCCACGCGCAGCCGGCCATGCTGATCCTTGTTCGCGTTGGGGTGCTGCCGCCGCTTGTGGAT
>DATIGO010000005.1:0-4447 GCA_035454665.1 Gemmatimonadaceae bacterium
CGCCTCGAGCTCCGCGTTCATCCGCTGGAGCTCCTTCATCATCTCGCGCACCTCGCGCTCGGCATCACGCTGCTCCGAGATGTCGATCAGCTCATAGCGCCAGGCCGACGTGCCCCGCCACTCGATGGGCTGCGCGTGCAGCAGAACCGGGACTTCGAGGCCGCGCTGGTCGCGGAAGTCCGTCTCCACGGCCTGCCGGCGTCCGCCTGCGGGAACGAATCGGATCGGCGGCTTGTTTCGGAGCTCGGCCAGCGTACGCCCCGTGCGCTCGCGCAGCGCGCGGTTCGCGAAGACCACTGTCTCCTCCCGCACGACGCAGATCATGTTGGGGTCGTTTTCGAGCAGGAGCTCGAGCTCGTCGGCCCCCCAGCCCTGGGCGCGCGCAGCCTCGCGGGCGATGCGGACGAGGCCCGGGGCGAAGCATGCCGCGGCGGCCACGAGCATGGCCGCGCTCCATGCCGCGGACTCGGGGTCGGGAAGCAGGGCCAGCGCACCGAGTAGGGTCCACCCCGCGGCCCAGAGCAGATCCGTGACGCGTCGGCGAATCAGGAAGACGGAAAGGGATGTCGCCGCCAGGAGGAAGAGCAGGATTGCGGCTAAGGGGTGCGCGAGGGCGGCCATGGAGAACCCGGTGCGCGAACCGCGCCCGCGGATCCCGGGCGCCGTCCGCGCCTATCGGCTCAGTCCCACTCCTCCTCGTCGTCCGCCTCCCAATCGCTCTCCACCAGCTCGAATTCCAGCGGCGACGTGCTCGTGACCTCCAGCTCGCAGCCGCATTCGGGACATTCGATCACCTCGCCCTCCTCGAACTCGTAGGGCTCGCCTTCGATCTCGGCGTCGCATTCCGGACAATACGCCAAGGACCCACCTCCTTCCGCTTCCCGGTTCGGAAAGGCCGTCAGTATACCATCTGGGCCGCCCCTGTCTACCCGACTTGGGCCCCGCCGTCAAGTGCCCACGACCCGCGCCAGGATCGAGCGGGCTTCCGCCTCGTCGGCGGTCCCGTCCACGATCGCGCGCCCGTCCCGGAACAGGTTCACGGTCAGGCCGTCCCGGCGGGCGCGAAGGAGGTGTTCGCCGACCGAGACGTCCCATTCTCCCTCGATCCGCCGGGCCACCGCGTGCAGGTCGGGGCGAGCCTCGCCACGCGGCAGGATCTGGATCGCGTTGCGCCCGCAGAGGTGCGCGGCGCGGGAGCCGCGGCGACCCTCGAGCCAGGCGAAGTCCGCTGCGTCGCAGGCGGGACAGCCCGCCCGCGGCCCACCGGTGGCGAGCGTCGTGAAGGAAGCGTCCCAAGCTTCGTAACGCAGGAGGCCCCCGAGCAGCCGGTCCCGCGCCCCGACCAGGAGCTTCATCGTTTCGGCCGTCTGGATGGCGGCCACGACCGCCACTGCGGGGCCGAGCACGCCGGCCGTCTCGCACGTCGGCAAGGCGCCGGGCTCCGGCGGGGTTTCGAACACGCACGCCAGGCACGCGGTCTCCCCGGGCACGACGGGCAGAACGAGACCGCCGGTGCCGACCACGCCCGCGTAGACCCACGGGACGCGCTCGCGCACCGCCCAGTCGTTGATCAGGTAGCGGGTCTCGAAGTTGTCCGTGCCGTCGCACACGACGTCCGCGCCCGCCAGCAGATCCTCGGCGGTGCCCGGCCGCAGGTCGTCGACCACGCCGCGCACTTCGATGTCGGGATTGATCGCGGCCAGCGCGCGCTCGGCGGCGAGCGCCTTGGGCTCGGCCGCCTCCGCGTCCGCGTCCGTGAACAGGATCTGGCGCTGGAGATTCCCGCGCTCGACGAAGTCGCGGTCGATGACGGTCAGGCGCCCTACGCCGGCCCGCGCGAGGAGCTGCGCCTGAACCGATCCCAGCGCGCCGCAGCCGACGATCACGGCGTGCGCGCGCGCCAGCCGCTCCTGACCGACCTCGCCGATCTCGGGGAGGATCCGCTGCCGGACGTAGCGATCGGCGCTCACCTCGCAAAGGTAGAGGGCGGCGTATATTCGCGGCCATGCGAGACGCACGGCGCGTGGTAATCACGGGGATGGGGGCGGTGAGCCCGAACGGCGTGGGCCGCGGAGCGTTCTGGCGGGCGTGCGCGCGGGGGGAGAGCGGAACGGGTCCGATCACGTTGTTCGACGCGTCGGAGCACGACTGCCGGGTGGCCGGCGAGGTCAAGGGATTCGACGTCGAAGCGAACCTGCCGGCCAAGACGCGGCGCTACGGGATGCGGGTCGTCGCGATGACGCTGGCCGCGGCGGGCGAGGCGCTGGCGGACGCGGGGATCGAGCCCGAGCGGCTCGATCCCGAGGCGCGGCGGCGGACCGGCGTGATCCTCGGCACCGGAGCGGCGGGGATCGCCTTCGGCGAGGAGCAGTACGAGGTCTACTACCGCCAGGGCGCGCGGCGCGTCAGCCCGTACAGCATCGTGGCCACGTTCGTGGGGATGCTCTCCAGCGAGGTTTCGATGGAGTACGAGCTGCGCGGGATGAGCCACGTGATCTCGACCGGCTGCACTTCCGCCTCGGACGCCATGGGCTACGCCCTCCTCATGCTGCGGGACGGACGGGTCGACCGGGTGATCACCGGCGGCGCCGAATCCTGCATCGTCCCGGGAATCATGGCCGGCTTCTCGCGCATGGGCACGATGACGCGCAGGAACAGCGATCCCGCGCGCGCGTCGCGGCCCTTCAACGCCGACCGCGACGGGTTCGTGATGGCCGAGGGCGCGTGGATCCTCGTGTTCGAGACGCTCGAGAGCGCGCGTCGCCGCGGCGCCGAGCCGCTCGCCGAGGTGCTCGGGTACGGCACGACCTGCGACGCGTTCCACCGCGTGCGGCCCGAGCCGACGGGCGAAGAGGCGGCGCGCGCGATCGAGACCGCGCTGGCGGACGCGGGCCTCTCCGGCGAGCGGATCGACTACGTGAATCTGCACGGGACGGCGACCGAGCTGAACGACCGGATCGAGACCCGCGCCATCCGGCTCGCGTTCGGACCGCACGCGGAGCGCCTGCCAACCTCAGCGCTCAAGTCGATGACCGGCCACCCGCAGGGCGCGTGCGGCGCGGCGGGGCTCGTCGAAACGGTCGAGGCGATGCGCGAGGGGTGGCTCCCGCCGACGATCAACTACGACGCGCCGGACCCCGCCTGCGACCTCGACTACGTGGCCAACGGCGGCCGCGCCGCCGACGTCGGGCACGCGGTCGTCAACTGCATCGCGTTCGGGTCGAAGAACTCGGCGCTGGTCGTAAAGCGCTGGGACGGTCGCTAGAGCGGAGCGCACGACGAAGATGGTCCGCCTTCAGCGCCCCGCGGAGGGCGCTCAAGGTGGGCCAGATTCTAGGCGCGCAGGGAGTGGATTCCGAGGCGTAGTGGAATCTACGCCGCAGGAAGACGCGAGCGGCGCACCGACGAAGATGGCCCGCCTTCAGCGCCCGACTACAAGGCGAATGGGACGGGGGTAAAGCACGCCACAAACGCCGCCACCGCCGTCCATCCCGCGACCTTCCGCACAGGGTCGAGCTCCAGGTGGGGGTCCAGCACCGGGGGATGGCGGATCCGGATCAGGAACAGGATCAGCGCGCCCCACACGTACCACCCCGGCCACCACCACCCCATCCCGAGGATCGCGACGAAGAACAGCCAACCGATCGCGTGCTGCTTCCGGCCGAGGAGCGAGTACACGACGTGGCCCCCGTCGAGCTGACCAACGGGGAGCATGTTGAGGGCCGTGACCAGGAGCCCGATCCAGCCGCTGAACGCGACGTTCCCCAGGTAGAGCTCGTGGCCTTCCGGCACGGGCGGGCCGAACAGCGCCACGATCGCCTGAAACAGGAGCGGCTCGCCGAGCAGGATCCCGCCCGTCGGTTGATGCGCGAGCACCGGCGAGTGGGCCACGCCCCAGATCGTCACCGGGATCGCGACCAGGAGTCCCGCCAGCGGCCCCGCCGCCCCCACGTCGAGCAGCATCCGCCGCGTGTAGATCGGAGTCTTCATCTTGATCACCGCGCCGAGCGTCCCGATGGGCGAGAGGAGCGGCAGCGGGATGAAGAACGGGAGCGTGACGTCGAGGCCGTAGCGGCGCGCCGCGAACCAGTGACCGAATTCGTGCGCCGCCAGGATCCCGAGGAGCGACGCCGCGAACGGCACGCCGTCCGCGAGCCGAGCGGGGTCGTCCATCGGAAACCCCAGGGGGGCTCCCTCGAGGTAGGCTCCTGCCGTCAAGGTCGAGAGCGCCGTCGCGACGAACGCGGCCAGGTTCCACGGCCATTCGGGCGGCACCGCGGGCGGAGCCGGATGCGTGACCGTCACGCGCGTGCGACCGTCCACGCGCTCGTAGAACCAGGTCACGTCGAGGGGCGCGAGATCGGCCTCCAGGCGGGCGCGCGATTCCGGCGCGTCATAGCTTAGCCACCCGCGCAGGATCCGCTCCCTGCCGACGCGGAAGGCGTGC
>DATIGO010000006.1:0-13625 GCA_035454665.1 Gemmatimonadaceae bacterium
GTTCGGCGCGCTCACCTCCCGGAATTCCACCTCGTCGCCGGTGGCCTTGTAGGACGAGCTGCCGTACGCCTCGCCATTCGCATACGCCCACAGCCCGCCGGCGCTGTCGAAGGTGAGCGCGATCGTGTTCCCCTCGGGATCGTTCGCGCTGAAGGTGCCGAGAGGAAAGGAGCTGCCCTGGGAGGCGGCGGTGACAGCGAGCGTCAGGACGAGAAGTGGGGTCCACCTCCGCCAGAGAGACGGATACGCCTTCATTGGATCCTCGGGGTTGGAGGAGTTGTGCCGGCGTCCGGCCAGACGTAACCCGGACGCGCGAAGTTTCCGATACGCTATTCGTTTCCGCGGTGTCCCGTGAGAGGCGGATCGAGCCTGATGGCCTGGGTGGGGTGGCTTGTGGCGGGTCATCGTCTCGTCCCAACTGCGACCCCATCCGGGCGCCTGGCTCGCGCGTTCGTCCCTCACCCGATCCCGCGCGTTCGCCGGAGAGGATATCCTTCCCGGTCGCCCTCCGGCACGCCAACTCTCCGGTTGCAGGAGCGACCTCACCGTAGACATGCCTCGGCCTGTCGCCGGCGGCCTCCGTCCTCGCGTACTCCAGCAGGTTTTCATCATGCGCCTAGCGCTTCCCCTCGCGCCCGTCCTCGCGGCGCTGATCGCCGTGCCCTCCGGCGCCCAGCAGCCCGCCACGGCCACTCCCACGGTCCCCGCACGGTGGGACGTGAACGCTCGCCGCGCCGCGGCGCGCGACGTGGAATTCATGACGACCACGGGTACGTGGATGTCGGTCGATGTCTCTCCTGACGGCCAGACGATCGTCTTCGACCTCCTGGGCGACATCTACACCATGCCGATCACGGGCGGGGCGGCTACTCTCGTCCTGGGCGGGGCGGCGTACGAGATGCAGCCACGCTTCTCTCCCGATGGCCGGCGAATTGCCTTCGCCTCGGACCGCGACGGGCTGCCCAACCTGTGGACCATGGACGTGCGCGGGAGCGATCTGCGCCAGGTCTCTCGTGAGCGCGAGCGCGAGGTCTCGAACCCGGCGTGGACTCCCGACGGGCAGTACATCGTCGGCCGCAAGCACTTCCGCAATACGCGGTCGATGGGCGCGGGGGAGATGTGGTTGTACCACATCGGCGGTGGAAGCGGCGTCAAGCTCACCGATCGGCGTAACTGGGAACAGAACGCCACAGAGCCCACGGTCTCGCCCGATGGGCGCTACGTCTTTTTCAGCGAAGACGTCTCCCCCGGCGGCGGGTTCCAGTACAATCGCGATCCATACGGCGTGATCTACGTCGTGCAGCGGCTCGACCGGCAGACGGGACAGCGCCGCACCTGGCTGAGCGGCGCCGGCGGATCGCTGCGCCCGCAGCTCTCGCCCGATGGAAAGACGATGGCCTTCGTGCGCCGGGTGGACACGAAGTCGGTCCTCTTCCTTCACGACATGGAGAGCGGACGCGAGCGCCCGCTGTGGGACGGCCTCGATCGGGACCAGCAGGAGGCATGGGCGATCTTCGGCACGTACCCCGGCTTCGACTGGACGCCCGACGGCGAGCGCATCGTGATCTGGGCCCAGGGAAGGATCTGGGGGATCGACGTGGCCGAGGGGCGCGCGACGCCGATCCCCTTCAGCGCGCAGGTCAGGCAGACGATCACCGACGCGGTCCGCTTCCCGCAGCAGGTGGCGCCGGATTCGTTCGACGTGAAGATGCTGCGCTGGGTCGCGGTGTCGCCGGACCAGCGGCGGGTCGTCTACACCGCGCTGGGCAAGCTGTGGATCAAGGAGCTCCCGGGCGGGACCCCTCGACGCGTCACGAACGATGCGAGGAGCTTCGAGCTGACGCCGGCCTGGTCGCCGGACGGGAGTACGCTCGTGTACTCCACGTGGGACGACGACTCGCTCGGCGCCATCCGGACCGTCTCGCTCGACGGGCGCACGATGCGCCGGCTGACGGCCGCGCCCGGGCACTACACGCAGCCGCGCGTCTCGCCCGACGGGCGCCAGGTCGTGTACCAGCGCATCGGGGGTGACTTTCTGCGCGGATCGCTCTACGGGCGGAACGCGGGGATCTACGTCGTGCCGGCTGCGGGCGGCGAGCCGCGCCTCGTGACCGAGGAGGGCTCGGCGCCCTCCTTCAACCACGACGGTACGCGGATCTTCCTGTCGGGCGTCCAGGCGCCTAACAAGCAGGCGCTGCTCAGCGTGAACCTCACGGGCGGCGATCGTCGGGTGCACGTCACCGCCGACAACGCCACGCAGTGGGCCGTGTCGCCTGACGAGCGGTGGGTGGCCTGGGTGGAGCGCTTCAACGCGTACGTCGCCACGCTTCCCCTGACGGGCGGCGCGGTGGATGTGAGCCCGTCGACCGGCGACTATCCCGTCCGGCGGATCTCGCGGGATGCGGGCCTGTACCTGCACTGGGCGCCGGACTCGCGGCGCGTGTACTGGGCGCTGGGGCCGGAGCTCTTCCAGCGCGATCTCTCCGCCACGTTCGCGTTCGAGACCGAGGACACCACGACGCTCCGACGCGACCCCGAGCAGCGCGGCACGCCCGTCGGCCTCCGGGCCGGATTCGGCCGCCCCTCAGGCAAGCTCGCGCTGGTGGGCGGCACCGTGATCACGATGAACGGCAACGAGGTGATCGGCAACGCGACGGTCGTGGTGGATGGTAACCGCATCACGGCGGTGGGGCCGTCGGGGCGCGTGGCGATCCCGGCAGACGCGCGCCGCGTGAACGTCCGTGGCCGGTATCTCATGCCCGGCCTCATCGACGCACACGCCCACGTGGGGACAGGCTCGAGCGGGATCACCCCACGGCACAACTGGGGGTTCCTCGCGAACCTCGCGTTCGGTGTCACGACGATGCACGATCCGTCGAGCGCCACCGAGATGGTCTTCAGCGCCTCGGAGATGATCAAGTCCGGCGAGATGCTGGGGCCGCGCCTCTTCTCGACCGGAACGATCCTCTATGGCGCGGAGTCGCCCGCGAAGGCGATTACCACGTCGTTCGAGGATGCGCTGAGCCACCTGCGGCGCATGCAGGCCGTGGGCGCCTTCAGCGTCAAGAGCTACAACCAGCCACGGCGCGATGCGCGGCAGCAGATCGTCGAGGCAGCCCGCGAGCTCAGGATGATGGTCGTGCCCGAGGGCGGCAGCAATCTCGCCTACAACATCACCCATGTCCTCGACGGGCACACGGGGCTCGAGCACAACATTCCCGTGGCGCCGCTGTACGAGGACGTGCTGGCCCTCCTGGCCGCCAGCCGGAGCGGCTACACACCCACGCTGATCGTGAACTACGGCGGGATGAGCGGCGAGTATTACTGGTACCAGCACGACGACGTGTGGAAGAACACGCGTCTGCGCCGCTTCACGCCCGATGCCGTGCTCGACGCCCGGTCGCGCCGCCGCAACATGGCGGCGGAGAACGACTATCAGTACATGGATGTGTCGCGCTCGGTCACGGCGTTCGCGAATCGAGGCGGCAAAGTGCAGTTGGGTGCGCACGGCCAGCTGCATGGACTGGGCGCGCACTGGGAGCTCTGGATGCTGCAGCAGGGCGGGATGTCGCCGCACGAGGCCCTTCGCGCGGCGACCCTCCGGGGCGCCGAGTATCTGGGGCTCGATCAGGACCTCGGCTCGATCGCGCCGGGGAAGCTGGCAGATCTGATCGTGCTGGACCGGAACCCGCTCCAGAACATCCGGAACAGCACCGCGATTCGTTATGTGATGATCAACGGGCGGCTGTTCGAAGCGGAGACGATGGCGCAGGCCGGCAACCATCCCACGCCGGCGCCGAGGCTCTACTGGAAGGAGAACCCGTAAGGCGGCAAACGGAACCGACCGGGTCAGGCCCCGCGGTTCGGCGGGCCGGGCTCAACGGCGCACGAGGCTCGGCGCCGGGCCCCTGGCTCCCTTCGTGCGCCGCCGCAGCGGCGCCACGCCGGCCTCGATCAGCGGCTCGATCTCTCGGGCGGACATCGGACGCCCGAACAGGAAGCCCTGCGCAGCGTCGCAGCCGAGGGCGGCGAGTTGCTTCTGCTGGCGCTCGTCCTCCACCCCTTCGGCCACGGTCCGCAGGCCAAGAATCCGCGCGAGGCTCACGATGGTCCGGACCAGTGCCAGCTCGTTCGGGCCCCGCATGAGGCCCTCGATGAACGAGCGATCGATCTTCAGGATGTCCACCGGAAACTGCTGCAGGTACGAGAGGGACGAGTACCCCGTCCCGAAGTCGTCGATCGCCAGCCGCACGCCGAGTCGCTTGAGCCGGTTCAGCCGCTTCAGCGTCGGCTCCATGGTGCGCATGATCGCCGATTCCGTGATCTCGAGGACGAGCGACTCCGGCGCCAGCTGAGACTCCCGCAGGGCGGCCTCGACCTGGGAGGGCAGCGCGTCGTGAACGAGCTGCAGGCCCGACAGGTTCACCGTGACCGTGAGGGGGCGGCCGCGCCGACGCCCGTTCCACAGCGCTCCCTGTCGACACGCCTCGCGCAACACCCAGGGGCCTAACGTGTGAATGAAGCCGCTCTCCTCGGCCACGGGGATGAACGTCGTGGGGCCGACCGGGCCCCGACCGGGGTGCGACCAGCGCGCCAGCGCTTCGACGCCAGCCAGGCGCTTCGTCTCGAGATCCACGATCGGCTGGTATACGACGCGGAGCTCACCGTGCTCGATCGCCCGGTGCAGGTCCGCCTCGAGTGTCACGCGATCCACAATGGCTGCGTGCATCGCGGGGTCATAGCGCAGCCACCGTCCGCGGGCCTGCCGCTTCGCCGAGTCCAGCGCGACGCCCGCGTTGCGCAGCAGCTCGTCGATCCCTTCGCTCCCCTGGAACGTCGCGATTCCCATACTCGCGCTCAACGTGGTCGCGGGGCAATCCTCGAACTCGAAGGGTCGTTGCAGCGCCTTGACCACGCGCGATGCCACGGTGTCCGCGCCGTCGTCCGTCCCGCCCGACTCGAGCAGCACCGCGAACTCGTCGCCGCCGATGCGCGCCACGGTGTCGCATCCGCGCGTGGCGTTGAGCAGCCGCGCCGCCACGAGCTTGAGCAGGCGATCCCCCGCGGAGTTCCCCTGCGTGTCGTTGATCGCCTTGAGGTTGTCCAGGTCGACGAGGATCACCGCGATCGAGTTCGGCTGGCGGGAGGTACGTCTCAGGGCGTGCTCGATGTTCTGGCGGAAGAGCGCCCGATTCGGCAGTCCCGTCAGCGCGTCGTGAAAGGCCTTGTGGAAGAGCTCCGCCTCGAGTGACTTGCGCTCGGTCACGTCGTGGACCATCGCCAGGAGCCGGACGCGCCGCCGCGATACCACGCGCCACACCGTGAGCGACCCCCATGCCATGGTCCCGTCCGCGCGCACGAATCGCACCTCCCGTCCCGCGTTCGCGCGCGTGCCGCCGGCGACCTCCTGCAGTATCGTCGCGATGACGTGCGCGTGCTCCGGCGGCGCGAAGTCGGTGAGGCTGCGTCCGGGAAGCTCGCCACCGGGAACTCCGAGGAAGCCGCCGAACGCCGCATTGGTGTCGAGCACCATGGCTGACTCGTCGAGCACGGCGATACCGATGAGCGAATGCTCGAAGACGTCGCCGAGCCGTGCCCCGGGGCGCGCGACCGACGGGAGCAACCGGCGCAGGGCTGTGGCCGCGCCGGCGAGATACCCATGCAGGCGGCCGGTGATGTCACCGACGGACAGGTGCGGTGCGTTCACAGCGTCGATTGTCGCGGCAGCAGGGGCCCGCCTGTCACGACGCCCCGGGAACCGGTTGCTCGGTGCGGAGACGCAGGCCGTCCACAGGGGACGTCCGTTACGGACGGGACGTCACTCCTGAACCGTCCCTAATCCGGCAGGCACGCCAGTGACCCGCCGACCGCCGGACCGACGGCGGTGACGGACCACGCGTTCGTCACCCGGCGAGCATCACTCGTCACGGCTTGAGCAGGCGATACAGGTGAACCTGCTCGATGTCGTCGGTGTCACGGGCGAGACCCACAACGTAGTCCGCGCCGATCTCGAACGGCGTGAAGCGCGCCGGCAGTTCGACCGTGCAGAGCCAGGCACCGCGTGGGTCGAACACGTCCCAACGCGTGGGCACGGCGATCGTGCGCGTGCTCGAACGCCCCGGGATCATGAAGCGATCGCGGTAGTCGTAGTGCTTCACCCACAGATGGCCGGTGCGGTCCGCGAGAAGGTCGGCAAAGAAGGGGTACTCCTCCGCGAACACCGTCTGGGCGATGCTGCGCTCCGCGCGCTCCCGGGTCGTCGGATGGTAGGGATCCGAGAGCGCGGCCTGGAGGGTGTGACTCCGGTATGCCTCGCGCTCGGCTTCGGTCACGCGCTGCCGGGTCGCGGCGCGACGGATCACACTCAACACGCTGCCGTTGCGATCGAAGACGGTGATCTCGTATCGGATGGGAAAGCCGTGGTAGAACCGGTCGCGCCCGGCGGCCACCGATGCCGCCGGCGCGAAGACGACCTGGCGGCCGAACGGACCGCGGCCATCGAAGACCTGCTCCATGGCCGGCAGCGTGGCGATCGTGTCATGCCGCTGGCCATCCGCAGAAACGCGCACGAGCGGCAGGCTCCGTACCTGCCGCCCCGCGGGCACGGCGCGAGTGTCGTTCCAGTCCAGTCCCACATAGTACCCGTCGTCGAAGACGGCGGCCGGCCACACGTAGCCCTGGTCGTTCGTGGCGCGGCTCGCGCCACGCCGCGCGAACCGCCCGTCGCCCGTGTAGTACTCCACCTCACCCAGATCCGTCACGAAGAGCGTATCCCCGCGCAGCGCATGAAGACCCATCAGCTGGCGGAACTCGCCAGGACCATCGCCATCGCGACCCGCCGAGCGCACGAAGCGGCCCCGCGCGTCGTAGAAGCGCAGGGTCAGCGATCCGTCCACGGCCACGACGATGCGGCCATCGCTGAGCCGCACGGCCCCGTTCACGCGCACAAACTCGTACAGCGTGTCGCCCGCGGTCGCCTCGTTCCCGCCGATGTCGACCTCGGGGCGTGGGTCCACGCGCCAGGAACGCGCCGCTGGGAGCAACGGCCGCGCATTCTCGACGATGCGAACACCCGCGCTGTCGCGCACCGCCTGCCCGTATGCCCGCGCCGCAGGGCCAAAGGCCAGCCACGCCATGCCGATCCCGATCGCAACGGCGGGTCCGGACACGCCCCGGTTCCCGATCATCGTACCTCCGGGTGCTGGAGAGGGCAGGTCACGCCGCGCGCCCCGACTGTTCGGCGCACTCGTGGACCGCGCACCGATACGGTCATTCTCGCCTTCGCCGGAGGCGATCGCAAGCGCGACGGCTATTGCGGCAACCTGCGAATCGCCGCGACCTCCCGCTCACCAGACGCGATACGACAACCCCGACGCGAGCGCCTGGCTGGTGAAGCCGCGGTCGGTCCTCGTGGAAACCACGTCCTCACGCGTGTAATAGATCCCCCAGACGAGCCGCCCGGTGATCCGCGCGTCCAGCGACAACGTCAAGTGCCGGCGCCTGTCCTCCCGAAGGTAGTTCCCTGCCGCGGGGTCCTCGATCGTGTACGACCGCGATTCGTACCGGTACCGCGCAAACAGGTACAGCGGGGCCGCGGGAACCATTCGCAGCGCGAGCCACTGCGTCTGCTCCTGGTAATTCTCGGTCGCGATCGGCCCATCCCACCGGGAGCGCATCCCACCGACCTCTGGTGAGAAGCGGTAGCCGAAGCCGCGATACCGCAACGAGCCTCCGGTTCCGTAGTAGCGGCTCTCGGTGTCCCGGGCCTCCAGGTAGATGTCGTAGTACTGGCCGAGCACGCTGACCTCGACCGCGCCGGGGAGCCGCACGCCATAACCGCCGGATGCGTGATCGATGTCGGCGAATCCGGCGCGATCGCCGGCCATGAGGCGTGGGCTGTGGGTCTGGCGACCCGCGACGACTTCCGCGTGATGACGTCCCGCCGTCCAGTCGAGACCGCCGGACGCGGTCTCGCTCGGATCGAAGCCGTCGAACAGCGTCCGGTTCACGCGGGCATGAAGGTTCAACCCCGGGCGGCCAGTCCGCACGACCAGTCGAGCCTCGCCCGTCGAGGCCACGAGCTCCACCGGCGTGCCATCGGTTGGGGCCTGGAAGAAGTTGTCCGAGTACGAGCCGCTCACCCGCACGTGCATCTCCACCCCCGCGCGTCCGCCCACGACGTCGCGCCGCACCGGCGTGGCCGGTTCCACCCGGGCAGGCGTGAGCTCCTCCGTGGCGACGCTCGTGGGCTCCGCCACGCTCGCGACAGCGACGTCCCGGGCCGGCGGCGGTTGTTCCTCCGTCGCGCGCGTGAGGCGCTCCAGGGTCGAGAGGGTTGCCGTTGCCGCGTCGTAGCGCACTTGCCTCGAGAACCGCTTCGGCAGCCACTCGGCGAAGAACTGGCGCGGCAAGTACAGTTCGCCCTCGAGCGCGAACGCGAGCTCGTGGAGGGAGACCATCATCCCATTGACGGTGAAGGTGCCCTGCCCCGGTCGAAACCAGAGGACGGAGCCGAGCACGGTCACCTGAAGACGTCCCGCGTTGTTCGTGAAGTCGCCACCGAGGGCCCGCAGCAGCGTGACCGGGTACGCCGCGAAACCCTGCACGTGATTCGCTCCGGCCTTCAGGACGGTGTCGCCCGCCAGCACGAGCGTATCCGACTCCTGTGCGTGGAGCGGGGCGGCGAACAGCAGCAGGGCCAGGACAAGTCGACGCTCGCGGCTCATGACACCTTCTCCACGCTCAACGGCGTCACGGCGTAACGCGCGCGAGCCGTCGCCCCGGCCCCGTGAAAGCCACCTCCGGGCGTCCAGGTCCCGGCGCGCCGCCCGACGATCAGCGAGAGCAACGCCACCAGGGCCGCGGCGTTCACCGTACAGAAGTAGCACGGCACGGTCAGCAGGCGCCGGAAGCGACTCCGACCCCGCCCATCGAGCAGCAGTCCGAGGGCGGCGGCGCCATAGAACGCCAGCTGCAGCCGCAGCATCAGTTGCCAGGCCGTGCGCCCATCCAGTGCCAGCAGGGCATTCGTCACCAGCATCGCCATCAGGAACACCGGAACGACGTATCGCAGGAGCTTGTGCGAGATCAGCTCCAGCGAATAGAAGCCGGAGGTCCAGAGCGCCGGACCAATGCCCGCGAGTGCGCGCATCGCCTGGTTGGCGACTCTGACCTTGCGACGGAACTCCGCGCGCGCGCCGGCGGGCGTTTCGACGCGCGCCACCGCATCCGGCTCGTAGACCAGCCGCCGCTCCTGCAGGACGACGCGCATCGAGATCGCCATGTCGTCCGCCCCCGATCCGTCCGCCACGGGCCGGTACAGCTCCCGGCGAATCCCATGCAGTGCGCCGTGCGCGGAGATGGTGCTACCGATCAGGCTCTCGAGTCGCTTCTGCCACTCGTCGAAGCGTGTGTAGAGTCCTTCTCCACGCCCGATCGCGCCGCCGCCGGCATCCGCCCCCTGGGCCTTGCGACCCGTCACTCCACCGACGGCTGGGTCGGCGAAGTTGCTCACGAGCCGGCTGAGCGCGCCCGGGTCGAGGGAGACGTCGGCGTCGGTGAAGACCAGGATCTCGCCCCTGGCAACCGAGGCGGCGGCGTTCAGTGCCGCGACCTTGCCGGAGCGGGGCAGCGCGAGCAGGCGCACCCGTTCACCCTCGAGGCGGCGAACGATCTCGTTCGTATCGTCAGTGGAGCCGTCGGACGCGACGATCACCTCGAGCCGCTCCACAGGATACCCGTTCGCGAATGTTGCCTCGATCTTCTCACGGATCACGTCCTGCTCGTTGAACGCTGGAATCACAACGGAGAGCGTGGGCTGCACGGAGGCTCGTCGGACCGGCCTGGGCCGCAGCCGCGCGAGCAGCAACAGCAGCGCCGGGTATCCGGCGTACACGTAGAGGCACGCGGCGAACGAGACACCGAAGATCCACGATGCGATCAACACGGCTGGCCCCCTCCGAGCACGCGGGCGGCCGTCGTGACGAGGTCGTGCGCGCGCGTGGTCCATTCCGCGCCCTCGGCCATCCGGCGGCGGCCAGCGGCACCGAGTTGGTGCCGCAACGCCGGATCACGCAGAAGACGGTTCAGCGACATCGCGAGCGCGCCGGCATCACCGGGGGGAAAGAGAAGACCTGTCTGCTCGTGTTCGACGACGGCGCGCACGGGCAGCAGATCCGGTGCGACCGCCGGCAGACCCGCCGCCGCGTACTCCAGGAGCTTCATCGGCTGGCCGTAGTCGTTGCTGCCTGCAAGCACACCGATGTCGCAGGCCGCGAGGACGACAGGGATCTCGTCAGGCGGCAGGGGCCCGAGATGAACGACCTGATCGCCCATGCCGAACTCGCGAGCGATCTCCAGGGCCGGCCTGAGGGCGGGACCATCACCCGCGAGGAGCAGCAGCGGTGCCTCGTCGCCGGCGACGACTCGCGTGGTCTCGAGGAGGCGCATGGCGTCCAGAAGAAGGTCGAGACGATGCCACGGCTGGAAGGAGCCGGCGAAGCCCAGCACGGGGCCTCCGTCGAGGTTGAACCGCTGGCGCGCCGTCGCGCTCGTCGTCGTGCGATGCGCGGCGAGGTCCACCCCGTTCGGAATGACAGAGATCTTCTCCGCTGCGATCCCGTCGCGCACGAGGCGCTCGCGCAGCACGGTAGACGACACGGTGAGCAGCGAGGCCGCCTGCGTCTGCCGTGCGAACATCGCGCGCGCGAGCGTCGCGATGCCCGACCCCAGGGCCGCTTCCTCACCGACGGGTGAGCAGTCATCGAGCACGAGGGGCAGCCCGCAGGCGCGCGCGGCGCACGCGCCGGAGTCGGACAGATGCACCTGGGACTCGACGATGAGATCGGCCCCCTGGCGTTGCGCCGCGAGCGCGACGCGCCGCGCGTGCGCGCGGAAGTGTACGACCCTGCCCATGTCGCGGAGCGCGTGCGCCACAGATCGTGGCAGCGCGTGCTGCACCATGCCGCGGTACACGGACACGGCGGCCGCGGTACGCGGACGGCTGCCGGCGTGCACCACCTCGACCTCGTGGCCTGCGTCGCGTACGGCGGCGATCAGCCGCGCGGCACGCACGAGATCGCCGCGTCCGGAGTCCAGCGCTTCTCCCGGCACGGGAACGCTCCAGGTGATCTTCATTGCGGCCCCCGGGCGACGGCGCTTTCCCAGAGCGCCCAGGTGCGCGCAATCTGCGCGTCGATGCCGAAGCGCTCGTTCGCCATCGCGCGAGCGGCGGCGCCGAACGCGCGCGCGCGCTCGTGGTCCTGCAGCAGCTCCTCGACCGCCGCGGCCAGCGCGTCGGGATCACCCGGCGGAACCAGCAGCCCGGTGCAGCCGTGCGTGACCACCTCTTCCACGCCGCCAACCCGCGTGCTCACTACGGCGCGCCCGGCCGCCGCCGCCTCGATCAGCGCGGTGGGCAGCGCTTCGCCGAGCGACGGCAGCACGATCAGATCGGCCGCTCGCATGAGAGCGGGCACGTCGTCGCGGTGACCGAGGAACCTCACGGCCTCGCCATGCGCCCGCGCCCGCTCCTGCAGCTCGACCGCCAGCGGACCGGTCCCGGCGAACAGGACGCGGACCCGCGGAACGTGGGCGCGAATCCGATCCATCGCGCTCAGGAGCACATCGTGGCCCTTCCCCTCCCGCAACACGGCAGGCACCAGCACGACGCGATCGGCGCGCCCGAGGCCCAGCGCGGCTCGAGCCCGATTTCGGTCGGTGTGGCTCGCCGCCGCGGCGAATCGTTCGAGCTCGATGCCGTTCAGGATCACGCGCACGCGTCCGGGTGGGATCCCCATGGTCCGCTGCAGCGCCTTTGCGGTGGCGCTGGACACGGCGACCAGCGCGTCGGCTCTCCGCAGCGCGGCGGTCGTGGCGGTTGCGCGAAGACGCCGGCGCCACCCGTCCCGCGGCTCCTCGATCACGTGCCTCGTGATCACGAGCGGGATGCCA
Source organism: Gemmatimonadaceae bacterium (assembly GCA_035454665.1). Lineage (GTDB taxonomy): Bacteria > Gemmatimonadota > Gemmatimonadetes > Gemmatimonadales > Gemmatimonadaceae > DATIGO01. The sequence continues at coordinate 11,953 of DATIGO010000006.1, forward strand.
AGCAGGCGGCAGGCCAGCGCGGCCAGCACGGCCGCATCCTGTCCGTGCGCGTGCACGAGATCGTACCGCTCGCGCCGGAGCAGGCGGATCAGACCCATCAGGGCCCGCGGATCCGCCAGCCGCCTGGCACCGAGATCGTGGCGCGCGACACCCGCCCGATCCAGCTCCCACGCGAGCGCGCCGTCGCCGCGCGACGAAACCGTGCATAACGGCACGGGATGTCCCGCCTGCGCCATCCGGCGGAGGCACGACACCGTGACGCGCTCCGCGCCGCCCGGGGCGAGGCTGCTGATGAGAACCAGCGGCCGGAGCCTGCCGTTGCGTGACATCAGCGGACGCTCGCCTCGGCGAGAACGGGCTCGGCGGAGGGGAGCGGAGAGCGGCGACGCGCCAGCGCTTCCCGCACCTCGCACCACGTGGCGGGGCTGATCACCCTCACGAGGGCCACGTAGAGCGCGATCCCCGACAGGGCGCCGAGCCCGAGCTGCGCCGCGTGCGGAAGGTCCTGCATCAGCGGCCTCACGAGCGCGAGCGCCCCGGCCAGGAGTGCCGATGCCATGACGCCCGGGCGCAGGGCATCGATCACCGCCCACGCGGAGATGTGCGCCAGGCGGCAGACGACCCACAGGGTCATCACCGTGCTGAGCGCCATCACCGCGGCGAGCATCGCGGCGAGGGCCGCGGGACCGCCGGCGCTCGCGAGGTACAGGGCCGGGATCAGCACGATCGCCCGCACCACCCCCAGACCCGCCAGCACACCCGGACGACCGATTGCCTTCAACACGTCGCCGGCCGTGGCGCTCAGGGCGCGGATGCCTGCATAGACAGCCAGCGCGCGCAGGATCGGCACCGAGGGCAGCCACTGCGCACCGAACACGGTGAGGACGATCGGCTCCGCCAGCATGACGAGGCCAACCGCGGCCGGCGTCGTGAGCAGCGAGAGGTAGCGCAGCGAGCTCGCGTACATGTCCCGCAGCGCCTCGCCACCGGCGTGCAGCCGAGAGAACGCCGGGAACAGTACCTTGCTCGTTGCGCGAACGAGCAGCGTGACCGCGATGTCGGGGAGCTTCTCGGCCATCTGGTAGAAGCCCAGCACCGCCGGCCCGAACAGGCGCCCGACCATGACCACGTCCACGTGATGGACCACCACCGCGAGGACGTTCACGGCAACGATGCCACGACCATAGCCGAACACCGGCCGGATGAGCTCGCGCGGGATCTCCCGGCCCGGCCGCCAGGGCACGATCACCCAGAGCAGCACCGTCCACAGCGCCTGTCCGACCAGTTGTCCCCAGACGAGACTCCAGACGCCGAAGCCCGCGGCGGCTAGCGGGATCGCGACCGCCGCCTTCACCAGCAGGAGCCCGAGCTCGGGAATCGCTCTCGCCCGGAATCGCAGATCGCGCTGCAGCAGCGCGTCGTGCGTGTTCCCCAGTGCCTTCAGGAGAAAGGTCCAGGCGAGCACCCGAAGCACCGGCACGCCGTCCGGACTGCCGAAGAACGCCGCCACCGCCGGCGCGACCGCCAGGGTGAGCAGGAACCACACGACCGCCATGGCCAGGTTGATGGCGAGGGTGATTTGCGCGACCTCGCGCCATCGGTCGGGCCAGCGCACGAGCGCGGCGCCCGTTCCGAGATCACCGACCGATTCGACGTAAGCGATGAAGACGAGC
>DATIGO010000007.1:0-9780 GCA_035454665.1 Gemmatimonadaceae bacterium
GGGCCGCTGCCGTCGACGAAGCGGGTCAGCGCCGGGAGCTGGACGTCGGGCCGCACCCAGAGCAGTCCCAGCGCCAGGAGCGCCACGGTGCCGATCTTGACGAAGGCCGACAGGTAGTCGCGCGGCGCCAGCAGGAGCCACACCGGCAGCACCGACGCCGCGAAGCCGTAGATCATGATCCACCAGGCGAGCGCCGGCCGGCTCAGCGTGAACATCGGCGCGAGCGCCGGATTCTCCGACACCCAGCGCCCCACGTACAGCGCCACCACGAGCAGCACGAGCCCGATCACCGTGGCCTCGAGCACCCGGTGCGGGCGCAGCCAGCGCATGTACCCGCCCATGAGCAGCGCGATCGGAATCGTGAGACCCACCGTCACCACGCCCCAGGGGCTCTCGCCAAGCGCGTTCACGACTACCAGCGCCAGGACGGCGATCAGCACGATCATGATGCCCAGCACCGCGATCAGGGCCGTGAAGCCCGCTACCGTGCCGATCTCCTCCTTCGCCATCTGGCCCAGCGACTTTCCGTTCCGCCGGACCGAGGAGCAGAGGATGACGAAATCCTGCACGGCGCCGCCCAGCGCCACGCCCACGATGATCCAGATGACCCCCGGGAGATAGCCGAACTGCGCCGCCAACGTGGGACCCACCAGCGGGCCCGGGCCCGCGATCGCCGCGAAGTGGTGGCCGAAGACGATCCACCGGTTCGTCGGCACGTAGTCGCGCCCGTCGTTCAGCCGCTCGGCCGGCGTGCGCCGGTTGGCGTCGAGGGCGAAGACCTTGGCCGCGATGATCTTGCTGTAGAAGCGGTACGCCACCGCGTACGTGCATACCGCGGCGGTCACGAGCCAGGCCGCGCTGATGGACTCGCCGCGGGAGAGCGCGAGCACCCCGAAGGCGACGGCGCCGGCCACGGAAACGAGTACCCAGATCAGGATCGAGAGAGGGCGGGGCATTAACGGCTTCGGGTGGCGGGTGGCGGATGGGTGGCTGGAGCTGGGTCTGGGTCTGGTGGTTGCGCCGGAGGTTGGGTGAATGGGGCCGGTTGCTCCGATGCCGAGTGCCGGGTGCGGTGCTGCGTGCGAGCGCCTGCTGCGATCTGCCGGTTGCCTGCTTCCTCGTGAGGAGTCGGGAAGACGGGGTGTTTCAACCCGCCAAATTGGCCCCCGGGTGCAGGACGGTCAACGAGGCGCTTACCTTTCGCCGTCTTTGGCCCGGCCAGCGCCGTCCCGGTTCCTGTTCCATCCCGTTTCGTCGAGCCCAGTCCCGCCGTGTATCCTCGTCTGCTGACCCTCGCTGGGCTCCTGGCCGTGATGCCGGCGTGCGCGATGGGACGGTCTGATCCCGTCCTCGAGGCGCCGGTTCCCGAAGCGCCCCTCTCCGCCTTCGCCGCCGTCCGGATGATCGCCCTCCCCGTGCAGATGGTCCGGAGCGGCGATCCCATGGGGTGGAGCGCCCGGCTCGGCGAGACGAAGGCATTCCTCGCACGGGCCGACTCCGCGCTCGAGGCGGCGCTCCGCGAGCGGGGCCTCGAGACGCAATGGGCCTTCCCCTCCGATCTGGCCCGCACGGCGCAGCGCAACCCCATGCACGCCGTCTCGCCCGCCGTGATCCGCGCGGGTGACGCGGTCCGCGTGATGGAACGGCGCCGCGGATCGGAGATCCCCGAGCCCGTGGCGACGCAGATTCGCACCCTCGCCGCCTTCCACGACACGCGTCACGCCCTCGTGCCGGTGGAGATCCGCTTCGAGCCGGCGCCGGGGGGCACTGGGGGCCATGGCGTGCTGCGCATCGCCGTGCTCGACGTGCGGACGTCGCGCCTGGTGTTCACGGGCGACGTCGTCGGCGACAATTCGACGGAATTCAGCGACGGCGTCGTGAAGGAGCTGGCGACCCGCTTCGCGGATCTCATCGTCGCGCGGTAGCGGTCTGAGCCATATGGGCATCCCCTGCACGCTGATCCCGGGGGACGGGATCGGTCCCGATATCAGCGAGGCCGCGCGCCGCGTCCTCGAGGCGTCCGGCGCCGTATTCCACTGGGATCTGCGCCTCGCGGGCATGGCCGCGGTGCGGGAGCACGGCACCCCGTTGCCTGACGAGACGCTGGACTCGATCCGGCGGACGCGCCTCGCCCTCAAGGGGCCCCTGGAGACGCCCGTGGGGGAGGGCTTCCGGTCGGTGAACGTCGCCCTGCGGCAGACCTTCGATCTCTTCGCGAACGTGCGTCCGGCGAGGGACATCATTCCCGGCGGGCGCTTCGAGAACGTCGACATCGTCCTCATCCGGGAGAACACGGAGGGACTCTACGCCGGGCTCGAGCACTACATCAAGGTAGGCGACGACCCGCAGGCGGCAGCCGAGTCCATCGCGCTGATCACCCGCGTGGGTTCCGAGCGGATCGTGCGATACGCCTTCGAGTATGCCGTGCAGCACGGCCGGAAGAAGGTGACCCTGCTGCACAAGGCGAACATCCTCAAGTACTCGCAGGGGCTCTTCCGCGCGGTGGGGCAGCGGGTGGCTCGCGAGTACGAGGGGCGCGTGGCCTACGACGAGCGCATCATCGACGCCGCGGCGATGCAGGTCGTGATGCGACCCGAGAGCTTCGACGTGATTGTCACGACGAACCTCTTCGGCGACATCATGTCGGATCTGATCTCGGGCCTCGTCGGGGGACTGGGGCTCGCTCCCGGGGCGAACATCGGCCGCGACGCGGCCATCTTCGAGGCCGTGCACGGCACCGCCCCCGACATCGCCGGGAAGGGGATCGCGAACCCGGGGGCGCTCATCCTCGCCGCGTGCCTCATGCTCGACCACGTGGGGGAGCGCCCGCGCGCGCAGCGGGTCCGGGCGGCGGTGGAGGGCATCATCCGCGAGGGGCGCCCCCTCACGCGGGACCTGGGCGGCAGCGCGTCCACGGCGGAATTCGCCGACGCGATCATCGCGCGCCTGGCGTGACGGCGCCTCCGCCGTCTTCCCCCGACCGGGCGGCGCCATCCGCCAAGCCGGCCCCGCCGCTGCGGGTCTTTCACGTCTCCGACCTGCACTTCGGACGCCCGGTGGCGCCGGACATCGTCGAGGCGATCGAGGCCCACATCGCCGTGGACCGGTACGACGTGGTTGCGGTGAGCGGGGATCTCTCTCAGCGCGCCCGGGCCGGGGAGTTCCAGCGGGCGGCCGTCTTTCTCCGTGACGCGGCACGGGTCAGCCGCGTCATCGTCGTCCCGGGGAATCACGATGTCGCGTGGTGGCGCTCCCCGCTGCACGCGCGCGGGGCAGCAACGATCTATGAACCCTACCGTACCTACATCTCGGCCGATCTGGAGCCGGTCCTCCGGGCACCCGGCGCCACGTTCGTCGGCCTCAACACGGCGCAGGGCGTGAGCACCCGTACCCTCACGTGGAACCTGCGCGACGTCTCGATCATCGGGGACCTGCGGCGCTCCCAGATCGAGTGGGCGCGACGGCAGTTCCTCGAGAGTCCCGATGGGGACGCGCGCGTCATCGTGATGCATCACAATCCCATGCCGGGCGAGCTCTCACGCCGCCACGGCCTCAAGAACACCCGCCGGGTCCTCGGGGCGTTCGCACAGATCGGGGTCGACCTCGTGCTCTGCGGTCATGATCATCAGGAAGCGATTCACTATGTGGAGCACACGAGGAAGGGCACGGTGATCTCCACCGCCGGCACGATCTCGAACCGCTCGCGCGGGGGGCGACCCTCCTCGACCAACGTCATCACCATCCGGTCCTCGCGCATCGAGGTGAAGACGCTGGTCTGGTCGGCCGCCACGCGGACCTTCGTCGACGGGCCCGCGCAGGCCTTCGACCGATGACGGCCGACACCACGGCCGCGCGTTTCCTCGAGGAGCTGCGCCGGCGCGGGCTCACCGGCATCGATCGGTGCTGCGTGACGAGCAACCGTACGGTGATGGTCTCGTTCCGGCGTCGCGAGCTCCGGGTGCATCGGTCGTTCCTGCGCGCGCCGGAGCCGGTGCTCGAGGCGATCGTGCTGTTCGTGACCCGGCGCGGCGCGCTGCAGCGGCGCGCCCGGCAGGTCATCCTGCATCATCCGGTCGATCGCTCCGGCACGCCGGCGCGGCGCGAGCGCGGCCATCCCGCCGACGCCGGCCTCGTGGAGGAGCTGCGCGAATGGCACGAGCGTTACAACATCCGGCACTTCGATGGCCGGCTCTCGCGCATTCCGCTGCGCATCTCGCGCCGGATGACGGCGCGGCTGGGGCAGTACCGGATCTCCACCTGCGCGGGCGAGCGGTCCGAGATCGTGATCGCCCGGCGACACATCGAGCGGCACGGGTGGCACGAGGCGCTCGACACGCTGCTCCACGAGATGGTGCACCAGTGGCAGCATGAGAGCGGGCTGCCCGTGGATCACGGCCCGGCCTTCCGTCGCAAGGCGCTCGAGGTCGGAACGGCCCCCTCGGCGACGCGTCCGGCGCGGAGTCCGCTGCAACCCCGCCGCGCCGACGATATCTTCTGGCCGAGCGTGGCGTAGCGTCACGCGGCGTTAGACTGAAAGCGCATGCAACGCAGAGACGCCGGGGCGCAGAGGAACCGCGGCAGAGAGCTGCGAAAGAGCTGACCTGACCGACCGCCGTGTCATCCCGGGCGCAGCGAGGAATCCGCTCGTCCGCCGGTGTCATCCCGAGCGGAGCGAGGGATCCACACGGGCGCCGAGGCGGGCCCTCACCGGGTCCTTCATCGCGCTCGGGACGGCAGGATGGCAGCGCGCCGTTCCTTGCGGCTTCTCCTCTGCGTAGTCGGCGTTCCTGCGTTGCATGCCCTGTCTGTTCCCGGAACTTCTCTCCTGCCCCGATCGGCGACGCAAGACAACGAACATGACTGACTTCTTCGATATCGACAGCGCGCTCTCGGAAGAGGAGCGCGCCGTACGCGACAGCGTGCGCCGCTGGGTCGACGAGCGCGTGCTCCCGATCATCGGCGACTGCTACGTACAGGGGCGCTTTCCGAAGCAGCTCATCCCCGAGATGGCGGAACTCGGCGTCTTCGGCGCGAATCTCCCGGAGGAGTACGGGTGCGCGGGGCTCAACAACGTGGCGTACGGGCTCATCATGCAGGAGCTGGAGCGCGGCGATTCCGGGGTGCGCTCCTTCGCGTCGGTGCAGGGGGCGCTCGTGATGTATCCGATCTACGCCTTCGGGAGTGAGGAGCAGAAACGCCACTGGCTGCCGCGCATGGCAAAGGGCGAGATCATCGGCTGCTTCGGTCTGACCGAGCCCGACTTCGGCTCCAATCCCGCCGGAATGCTCACCATGGCGCAGCAGCAGCCCGACGGTAGCTGGCTGCTGAATGGTGCAAAGATGTGGATCACGAACGGCTCCACGGCTCAGGTGGCCGTGGTGTGGGCGAAGACCAATGGCGATCCCGACCAGCGGTCGATCCGCGGCTTCCTCGTGCCGACCGACGCGCCCGGCTTCACGGCACGCGACCAGAAGGGGAAACTGTCGCTGCGGGCGTCGGATACGAGTGAGCTCGTGTTCAGTGACGTGCGGCTCCCGGCCGACGCGATCCTGCCGGGCTCGGGCAGCCTCAAGTCGCCGCTGATGTGCCTGACGCAGGCCCGGTACGGCATCGCCTGGGGCTCCCTTGGCGCGGCGATTGCCTGCTACGAGGAGGCAGTGGCGTACGCGAAGCAGCGGACGATGTTCGACCGGCCGATCGCCGGGTTCCAGATCCAGCAGCAGCGGCTGGCTGACATGCTCACGGAGATCGTGAAGGGACAGCTCGTGGCGCTCCACCTGGGCCGGCTCAAGGACGCCGGCCGGTTCACGCCGCAGCAGGTATCGCTCGCCAAGCGGAACAACGTGGGCATGGCGACCGACGTGGCGCGGGAGGCGCGGCGCTTGTTAGGCGCCGTGGGGGTGCTGGCGGAGTACTCCGCCATGCGCCACATGGCGAATCTCGAGAGCGTGTACACGTACGAGGGGACGCACGACATCCACTCGCTCGTGCTGGGCCAGGCGATCACCGGTCTGAGCGCGTTCACCTAGCGGCAACCAGGGGAGCGCCCGGAGTGGCAGGGGCCACGGGCGGGGAGGCGGTGGTGGGGACACGGACGGGGTGGGGACGGCACGCCGCGGGGTTGGCCGCGGGGCTCGCACTGGGCGCGGCGGTGGCGCCGGCGGACGCGCAGTCGCGGTGGCTGCCGCGCCTGCAGTGGGAGAACGACGGGTTCAACTTCTGGATCCATCCGGCGCACCGTCCCGATGAGGAGTACACCAACGGGCTGCGCATCGCGATGGACGCGTATGGCGCGCCCTGGTGGGGCCGCCGCTTCGGCAAGGACCGGCCGGACTGCGCCGCCGACGCCGACGACACGGGCGCGTGCCTGACGACGACTCTGACGCTCGCGCAGGAGATGTACACGCCGCACCTCGCGCGCGTCCCCTTCAGCACCCCCGACTGGGAGCGCGAGCGCCCGTATTTCGGATGGCTGTACCTGGCCGGCGAAGGCCACGTGGTGACGCGCCGCGCTCTGCGCACCTTCGGCCTCACGCTCGGTGTCACGGGCCCGCCCTCGGGCGCGCAGGTGCTGCACGCCGCCGCACATCTCGTGAACCGGCGCTTCGCGCGCACCGTTTCGGGATGGGAAACACAGGTGGGGTTCGAGCCCGGCGTGATCGCCTCGTACCGCCACACCGTGATGGCGCTGCATCTCGGCTCGCGCCGCGCCGCCATGGTGCAGGTGATGCCGTCTGCCGGCGTGTCGCTGGGAAACGTCCAGACCGGCGCCGACGTCGGCGGGCTGGCGCGCGTGGGCCTCAATCTCACGCACCCCTGGGACCCCCGGAACTGGACCGACCGCCGCCCGCTGGAGCTCTGGGTGCAGGCGGGGGGGAAGCTCGAGTACGTCGCGCGCGACATGTCGCTCGATGGCACACTCGTGAATCCCGGCCGGCGCGTGGTGCGCATTCCCGGCGTGCAGGAGGTCGAGTACGGAGCCGGCGTCCGCTTCTTCGGGCTGTCGCTCGCCTATCGCGTCGTAACGCGCGGCCAGGAGTACCTAACGGGGCCGCGGCGGCACACGTACAGCTCACTGAGCACCGCGGTCACCGTCGTGCCCTGAGGTCACGGGCGCGGGTTCGCGGGGCGGACCGGCCGGACGATCGCGCCGGTACCGCCCCGCCAGACGCAGGCGCAGCCCGAGCGGAAGGTGCCGGAGCAGGAACGCCGCGAGCCGGTACCCGGTCCCGGGAATCACGACCACCGGGGCGCGGCGCGCGAGCGCCGCGAGCGACACGGCCACGACGCGCTCCGCCGGCATCCACCACCACCCGGGGTAGCGCGTCTTGTCCATCCGGCCGCGCGCGTGGAACTCCGAGTGCGTGAAGCCGGGGCAGAGCGCCTGCACATACACGCCGCGCCCCGCGAGCTCCTGCGAGAGCGCCTCCGAGTAGATGCGCTGCCACGCCTTCGTGGCGCAGTAGTTCACGTTGCCGGGGCTCGTGATGAACGACGCGACCGACGACACGTTGATGATCGCGCCGCGCCCGCGCGGTACCATCTGCTGCACCGCCGCCTGCGCCAGCCGGTGCACCGCCAGCACGTGCACGCGCAGCATCGCCTCCTGCGGCTCACGCGGCGTGCTGGCCAGCGTGCCGCGCGTCCCGAAGCCCGCGTTGTTCACCACGAGATCGACCGGTGCCGCGTCGATCCGCGCCACCACGCGCGCGGTGTCGTCGTCACGGCTCAGGTCCGCGGTCAATACCTCCGACGCGGCGCCGAAGCGCTCACGGAGCTCCCCCGCGAGCGCGCGGAGCCGGCCTTCGTCGCGCGCCACGAGCACGAGGTCGTAGCCGCCGCGCGCGAGCTGCGTGGCGAACTCGCGCCCGATGCCCGCGCTGGCCCCGGTGACGAGGGCGATGGGTCGCGCGGGGGACGTCGTCGGCGATCCCGCCTCCCCACCGCCCGCCCCGCTCACGTGACGCGCTCCCCGGCGACCGCACCGGCCTCCGGAAAGGCGGCGTCGATCCGCTGCTCGATGCGGTGCGCCTCGTCGCGCGCCGCGCGCAGCTCCGTGACCCCGCGCTCCAGCTTCTCCCGCTCGGCCAGGAGGAAGCGCTCGTACGGCTGGATCACGTCCAGGAGCTCCGTCTCGTAGCGCGCGACCTGCTCCTGGAACTTCTGCGACAGGAGCGCCGACAGGTCCTGAGCCAGCCGCTCCAGCTTCTCCTCCAGCTCGCGGATGAGCCGCCGCCGGCGCGCCGGCACGATGAGCCACCCCGCCAGCGCGAAGAGCGTGGCGGTGAGCACGCCCGTCACGTCCAGCGCGGCGGTGGTGAAGACCGTCACCAGCACCGCGCCCAGCCCCACCGCCAGCACGTTCACGCCGAAGGCCTGCGTCAGCGCCTCCTTCACCGAATCCACGACCTGGCGCGCCTCGACCTCGGCGTTGAACTCCTCGAGGCGCCGTTCCACGGGCTGGCGCAGGCGCAGGAAGAGTTCCTCACGGTTGTACTGGAACTCCGTGTTCGCGTGCGCGGCCAGGGCTCCCGAAGCGCGCAACCGCTCGGTGTGCGCGTCGAGCTCCTGGAAGACGGCGGTCCAGAGCTTCAGGTTCCGCTTCACCGTCCAGTCGACCATGCGGTTCACCACGTCCTCGATCTGCCGTGGCGCGTCGGCCACGACCTCGGCGCGGAAGCGGTTCTCCACGGCGTCCCGGTTCCGCAGGAGGCCGAAGTTGGCGATGCGGATGGTCCGCTCGAGCCAGGCGCGCCCGCGCCGCTCCACCTCGGTGAGCACCTGGCGCACCTCGAGCAGGTACCGTTCCGAGTCGGTCCGCATCTCGGCGCCGTAGCTCTCGAGCTGGCCGCGCACGGATCGCAGCACCGTCGCGTCCGAGTGCACGGCGTCGAGCCGCGCATCGAGGCCGTCGACGTTCCGCTCCAGCACGTGGCGCAGGACGCCTAACGGCGAGAGCAGCTTGAGGCGGACGCGCTCGTGCTGTCGCAGGGTCTCCAGCAGGTAGCGCTCGAGCGCCGGAAACTCGTCGCGCGGATCGGTGGTCGGCGGCGTCGGGATGCCGCCGCCATCGGTCAGGACGCCGGCCGCGGCGCGCTTGCGGCGCAGCGCCTGGAGGGCGCTCACGCAGTACGACACCGGCGGCGGGCCCCCCAACCGCTGCGGGATCTCCCGCGCGAGGTACTCTCGCACCCGATCGATCTGCTCGTCGGAGTTGCGCCGGTCCACGCCGTTCACCACGAAGACGACCTTCTTTCCCCAGTCCCGGATCAGCGTGAGGAAACCCAGCTCGCTCGCCGTGAGCGGCTGCAGCAGGCTCGTGACGAAGAGCACGAGATCCGCGCGCGGCACGAAGCCGCGCGTGATCTCCTCCTCCATGCGCTCGATCGAGTTCGTGCCCGGCGTGTCCACGATCTCCAGATCCCGCAGCATCTCGAGCGGGTAGTGGTGAATCAGCGTGTGATCGCCCACGGGCTGCGGGGGGCCCGGCTCGCCGTAGCGCAGGATGGAGATGAGCCGCGTGGTCGGGAGGTCCCCCATCGCGAAGACCTCGTCGCCCAGGAGCGCGTTGATGAACGTGCTCTTCCCCGTGTTGTACTCGCCGGCCACGACCAGGAGGAAGAGCTCGTCCATCTCGTCGAGGAGCTTCGCCAGCCGATCGACGTCGGCGCGCGAACCCTCGACGCGCGCGAGCGCGTCGCGCGCCTGGAGCACGAGTCGTCGCTCCAGGGCCACCAGCTCGGCCTGCTGACGGGAGAGAACCTGTTCCACGATCGAAAA
>DATIGO010000008.1:0-2875 GCA_035454665.1 Gemmatimonadaceae bacterium
GCCCATGATCACGGCGGCTGCGATCGACCAGGGCGCCACGGACGCGGGCAACGGCGTGAACGCCGCGACCAGCTTCGCCAGTCCGATGCCTAACGAAATCCCGATGATCGCCCCGATCACGCTCAACGTGGCGGCTTCGACGAGGAATTGCCGGCGGATGTCTTTCTGTCTGGCTCCAATCGCCTTGCGGATGCCGATTTCATGCGTCCGCTCGGCCACCGCCACCAGCATGATGTTCATGATCACGATCGCGCCCACGACGAGGCCGATCGCCGGCAGCGCGATGCCCGCCACCACCAGGAAACCCTGGACCCGCTTCCAGAAGGCCAGCGCCGACTCGGACGTCTGCAGCGTGAAGTCGTCCCGTTGCGTCGGGCGCAACTCGTGCCGGGCGCGCATCACCTCACGGACCGCCTCCATGTTCGCCGTCATCGCCGCCTCGTTCGGCGACTGCACGATGAGCGCGTCGATCACCTTGAAGCGGTTCACGAGCCGGTGCGCCGGTGCCTCGTACGGCACCACCACGAACTTGTCCGCGGAGATCCCGAAGAAGCTCCCTTGCTTCTCGGCCACACCGATCACTTCGTACGGAAGCCCGCCGATCCTGAGCTCGCGCCCGACCGGATCCAGCCCCGGGAAGAAGTGCGTCCGCACGTCTTCGGCGATCACCACGACCGGGGTCCCGAGCGCGTACTCCTGTAGCGTCGGCAGCCGGCCCGACTGGAGCCCCATGTTCTTGATCGCGAACCACTGCTCCGACACGGCGTTCACTTCGGCCGGCCGCGGCCGCGCATACCGCGATTCCAGCGTGAGCTGACCGTACCCCAGAATTGCCCAGCGCGTGTCCGTCGACAGCACCCCCACGATCGGAGACACGTCGTCCTCCGTGATCCGCGGGCGGTTCCGCCACGACCGCCACTCGGCCTCATCCACGTCGCCGATCTGGATGTTCGGGCGCGACCGGACCTCGAAGCTCCCCTTGGCGATGATCTTGCCGACGAGATCCTCTTCCATGTAGCGACCCATGCCCTCCACGATCGAGACGACCGCGATCAGGAACATGACCCCGATCGTCACGCCCAGCAGCGTGAAGAAGCTCTTCAGCTTCTGGACGCGGATCGTCGCCAGGGCAAGGCGGATGGCTTCGTGGATACGCATACGGGGACTACTACGGCACCGGCGAGCGGGCCGTTTCGGAAAAACCGCGGCATCAGGGGAATCCGGACGCCGTGCGGCCCGCGGCAGCACTCCCGGCGCCCACGGCCGGACCCTCGGTAGCCGGCCGCGCCCCGCAAGACGGGCTCGCGCGGCCCGCCGAGCACGCCGGACGCGCTGACGACGGCCAGGCGGCCGCCCGGACGCCGGCAGGCGCGTTAGGTGCCGCACACGCGGGGGACATTCGCGACCGGGGCCTATCGGTACAGGCGGCTCGCCTCCGCGACGTCGCGGAAGCGCGCTGCCTCCGCCGACAGGACCGGCAGCAGCGCCTCGATCCCGCCCTCGCGCTCGACGGCGTTCCGGAAGCGAGCCGATCCGGCCAGCCGGTCCATGTGCGCCTGACGCCATTGGAAGTCGTTCGGATGCCGCACGTAGATCTCCCGCAACAGCTCGAGCCCCACGCGCACCGGCACCACCGCCTCCCGGTCCGAGACCTCCACGCTGATCATCGGGATCCGCTCGCCGCCCCACTTCTGCCCGCGTTCCACCGCCACCAGCGTCGAGTCGAACACCACGCCGGGGATTCCCCTGGCGTTCAGCGCCCGCGCGATCGCGCCCGCATCGGTGAGCCATCCCGCCCCGACCAGCTGGAAGGGACGCGGCGTGCCGCGCCCCTCACTCAGGTTCGTCCCCTCGAAGAACACCGTCCCGGTGTACAACAGCGCGGCATCCGGCGACCGGATGTTGGGCGATGGGTTGTGCCACGGCAGTCCCGTCTCCTCCCACCACAGGTCGCGACGCCAGCCGGTCATCGGTACCACGGTCACATCGGCGTCGATCAGGCGTGCAGCCACCAGGTATCGGAGGAGCTCGCCCGCCGTGAGGCCGTACCGCAGCGCCACGGGATACTGGCCGACGAACGATCGATACGCCGTGTCGAGCACACCGCCTTCGACCCGATCCCCGCGCACCGGATTCGGCCGGTCCAGCACCAGAAACCGGCGCCCGGCCTTCGCGGCCGCTTCGGCCGACAGGGCCATCGTCCACTGGTACGTGTACACGCGCGCCCCGACGTCCTGGATGTCGTACACCAGCACGTCGATGTCCTGCAGCATCTCCGGCGTGGGCACTCGCGTCTCTCCGTAGAGGGAGTGGATGGGCACGCCGGTCGCGGAATCGACACCCGAGGCGATGCGCTCGCCCGCGGCCGCTACTCCGCGGAGCCCGTGCTCCGGAGCGAAGAGCGCGGCCAGCGTCACCCCCGGGGCGCGGTGCAGGAGGTCGATCGTGCTGCTGCCGTCCGGTGTGGTGCCGGTGTGATTGGTGATCAGTCCCACGCGCTTTCCGCGCACCAGATGCAGCGAATCGGACAGGAGCACCTCGATGCCCAGCCGCACGCGCGCAGTGACACCCTGAGGGCGCAGCTCCGGCTGTTCCGCGCCCTCCGCCTCGGGCCCCCGCGCGCACGCCGCGAGGGCGAGCGCCGTGATCAATCCAATCACAGCGGCGCACCGCCCGAGGCCCGCCAGCGCGGATGTTGACCGCGTGGTCCCGATCGCCCGCATCACCTGCATGTCGTCACCGTCCGTTGAGCGCCTCGCGCTGCCTCTCGGATGATACCGCGGGCGTCGCGGGCGCGTCAGCGCCCTGGCGTCCCGGCGCCCTGGGTCCCGGCGCCTTGGGCGTCGGCTGCCTCCTCGCGCGCCTGGTTCCTCCG
>DATIGO010000009.1:0-8717 GCA_035454665.1 Gemmatimonadaceae bacterium
CGATCTAGGGACGGCGTGACGCTCGCGGACCTGCGCGAACAGCTCGAGCACAACCTCCGGGTCCGGGACATGGTGAGCGAGGTGAACGAGCTCGTGGTGCGGATCGAGAGCGTCCGGAGGCGGCTCGGGAGCGACCCCCAGGGCGCGGCCGCCGACACGCTGGCGCGGGCGAATGCCGTGCGCGCGAAGCTCGTGACGCCGCCGGTGCGGTACTCGAAACCGGAGCTGCAGGCGCACATCCAGTACCTGTACACGCTCACCACGGGGGCGCAGCAGAAGATCGGGCGCGACGCGGTTGAGCGATACCGGCAGCTGCGCTCGGAGCTGGACGCGGTGAAGCGTGAGGCGGAGGGCGTGATCGGCGGAAGTCGGTAGCGGGCAGCTCGCGCGCGACGGCGCCATGGCGGCCCCGGGCGCGGTCCCTCCGAACTTTGTGATCCAAAGTACTTGACACAACGGCGCCCGCCGCCCGATCTTCCGGCGTGGCCCAGCTCAAGCACACCGACCGACCGCTGTCCCGCGATGGGGCGGGACCGCCGGAGGCGCCGGCGCTGCACGACCGCGCCTTCGACAACCTCCGCTTCATCCGCGAGACCATGGAGCGCGCGGGGTCCTTCACCGCCGTCTCCGGGGCCGGCATCGTCGGGGCCGGCGCCATCGCCGTGCTGGCCACCGCCGTCTCCGCCCGACAGCCGGTGCTCACCACCTGGGTCTGGATCTGGGTCGTCGCAGCTCTGCTCGCTCTCGTGGAAGCCGCCGCGCTCACCGCGCGCAAGTCCCGCGCGCTGGGGCTCCCGCTCATCTCGGGGCCCGGGCGCAAGGCGGTGCTCGCCTTTACCCCGGCGCTCGTGGCGGGCGCGCTGCTCACGCTCGCGCTGCTTCCCACGGGGCAGGCCAACCTGCTCGCCGGCATGTGGCTCCTGCTCTACGGCGCCGGCGTGGCGGCGGGGGGCGCCCTGTCGGTCCCGATCGTCCCGGTGCTTGGCCTGTCGTTCCTGGGACTCGGCGCCTTCGCGCTCGCCGCCCCCGCGGCGTGGGCCAACTGGTTCATGCTCGCGGGGTTCGGCGGCCTCCACATCGCTTTTGGAATCGCTATTGCCCGGAGGTACGGTGGCTAAGAGAAACGCCCTGGCCGATGATCGGCGCCGTGGCGCGTCGGGCGGACGCGACTCCGACGGGGGTGCAATGCCCCGTGGCGGAGCGGGGGGAGGGGGAAGGGGAGAGGAGGCCGGGCTGCGCGGTGTCCGCGGACGCGCCCCTGACGCTACGCCCGTCGCACTGGATCGTCTGATTCACGAGCGTATGCGACTGGGCATTGTCAGCGCGCTGGCCGTGAACGAGTCGCTCACCTTCAACGAACTGAAGGACCTGATGCAGACGACGGACGGCAACCTGAGCGTGCACGCCCGGAAGCTCGAGGATGCCGGTTACGTCCACTGCACGAAGTCTTTCGAGGCCCGAGTCCCCAGGACCGTGTACACCCTGACCGCGTCCGGCCGCCGCGCCCTCGAGCGGTATCTCGATCATATGGAAGCGATCATCAAGGCCACGAGACGATGACCGAGCAGGGGAGAGGCCAGAGGTCGGAGGCGAGTGGGTTGTCCCTCGGCGCTCCGTTCCCGCGCCACGTGGCCATCATCATGGATGGGAACGGTCGCTGGGCCGCGCAGCGGGGTCGGCCCCGCTCGGCGGGGCATCTCGCGGGGGCGCGGTCGGTGCGGCAGGTCGTGGAGCAGGCTCGGCGCCGCGGCCTCGAGGTGCTCACGCTGTACGCCTTCTCGTCGGACAACTGGGAGCGGCCGGTCGAGGAGGTTGGCGCGCTGATGTCGCTCTTCCGGCGCTACCTGGCGGCGGAGGTACCGCGCTGCATCGAGCATGGCATCCGGTTGCGCGTGATCGGCCGGCGGGACCGGCTCGCGCCGGACCTCCGGCGCGCCATCGACGCGGCGGAGCAGGCCACGCGTCAGGGGACCGCGCTGCGCTTGCGCGTGGCGATCGACTACTCGTCGCGCGATCTGATCGTCCGTGCCGCGTCGCAGCTCGCGACGACGCACGAGGCGACGCGCGAGCGCTTCGCGGCGGCGCTCGCGGCGGCGGCGCACGATTCGGGTGACGTGCCTGACGTGGACCTCCTGATCCGGACGGGTGGCGAGCAGCGGCTGAGCGATTTTCTGCTCTGGGAGTCGGCCTACGCCGAGCTCGTCTTCTCGCGGCGCCTGTGGCCCGAATTCACCGCTGCGGACCTCGACGCTGCCATCCAGGAGTTCGGGATCCGCGAGCGGCGCTATGGCGGAGTGACCACCAAGGTCGGCTGAAGCCGAAGGGTGCGGCACGGGGTCGGACTCGGGGCGATCGAGTCTGACCCCGTGTGCGGTTCCTGCTGGCAGAGGAGCGCGGTGAGGGTCGGACTCGATGCAATCGACTCTGACCCTTCTTACCATTAGGGCATGGCATCACCGCCGCTCACGCATCCCGAGGGAACGCTGGAGCTGCCGCTCCCGGCGGCGGCCGTGCCGCCGGAGGCCGCGCCGACGGACACGGGCCGGCCAGCCCTCTGGCACGTGGCGGCCGTGCTCTTCGCGGCGACATCGGTCGTGGTCGGCGTGATCTGGGACATTTCCTGGCACATGACCATCGGCCGCGACACGTTCTGGACGCCGGCGCACCTGGCGATCTACCTGGGCGGGATCGTGGGTGGGGTCGCGAGCGGGGTCCTCGTGCTCCAGACCACCTTCGCGCGCGACCCCGCTCGGGGCGCGCACGCCGTACGCTTCTGGGGTTTCCGCGGCCCGTTAGGCGCGTGGGTCTCCATCTGGGGGGCCTTCGCGATGATCACCTCGGCCCCGTTCGACGACTGGTGGCACAACGCCTATGGTCTCGACGTGGAGATCCTGAGCCCGCCGCACGTGGTGCTGGCGCTGGGGATGGTGGCGCTGGCGGTCGGCGCGATGCTGGTTCTCCTGGCGCACCAGAATCGCGCGAGCGCGGCCGATGCCCCGCGTTTCGCCTGGATGTACTCCTGGGCGGCCGGGTGCGTGCTGTCGTTTCTCGCCGTCATGCTCACCGACTGGTCCTGGCGTGTGCTGCAGCACGGATCGGCGTTCTACTGGACGGCGTGCCTGGTCTATCCGTTCTTCCTCGCCGCCGCGGGGAATGCGTCGCGGCTGCGCTGGGGTGCCACCGCGATCGCGGCCGCCTACATGGCGATCCGGCTCGCGATGCTCTGGATCCTGCCGCGCTTTCCCGCCGAGCCGGGACTGGGACCGATATACCAGCCGGTGACGCACATGATCCCGATGGAGTTCCCGCTCCTCCTGGTCGTGCCGGCGTTCGTGATGGACCTGGCGCGACAGCGAGTGCGCCCGGGCCGGACGATCCTGCTCGGCGTCACACAGGGGCTGGGCTTCTTCGCGGCCTTCCTGCTCACGCAGTGGTACTTCGCCGAGTTCCTCCTCTCGGAGTGGTCCCGCAACGCGCTCTTCGGGACGCACTACTTTCCCTACAGCGTGCCGAGCACGTCGTCTCTCGTCAGGCACGTCTTCGTGCCACTCGAGGCGAGCGACGCCGCGTTGCGGGTGGGACTGCTGAAGGCGGCGGCGTTCGCCGTGGGGTCGGCGCTGGTGGGCGTCGCGTGGTCGCGCTGGTACCAGCGGGTCCGGCGATGAGCGCGTCGCGCATCCCGCGCCGTGGTGCCACGGCCGCGATGGGCCGCGCCAGGCGCACGCTCGCGCGTCTGCTCGGGCTCGCGGTGATCGCGATGCTGAGCAGCGCGCACGTCGGGACGTTCGACTCGTTCTTCGTGGGTGAGGCCGGGCCGTACCGGGTGCAGGTGACGGTGCGCGCCCCCGGGGTCGTTCCCGGGCTCGCGCAGATCACGGTGCGCGTGCCGGACCCCGGCGTCCGCCGGGTGACCACGCAGGCGGCTCGCTGGAACCTCGGCACGCGCGGCGCGCCGAGGCCTGACGAGGCCGTGCGCGTGCCCGGAGACTCCGCTCTGTGGGCCTCGGAGCTCTGGCTCATGACGTCCGGCGCGCACGCGATCCACGTCGCGGTGGAAGGCCCCGCGGGCTCGGGGCGGGTGACGGTCCCGTACAACTCGGTCGCGACGCGACAGCTTGAGATGAGGGGCGCGCTCTCCTGGATTCTGGCGGGCCTGGGCCTCTTCCTCGTGGCGGGGCTCGCGTCGATCGTTGGCGCGTCCGCCCGCGACGCGATTCTCCCCGCGGGTGCGCCGCTCGACCGGTCGGCGCGGCGCCGCGGCCGCGTGGCGACGGCGGTCGGGGCGGCCGTGATCGTGCTGGGACTCCTGGGCGGACGGGCGTGGTGGAATCGCGTGGACGCCGCGTACCGGAGCGGGCTCTTTCGGCCGCTCCCGTCACAGGCCACGGTGCGCGTGGATTCCGGAGTGCCGGTCCTGCGCCTGACGATGGATGGATCGGAGTGGTCCAACGGCGTCGGCGCGCCCCTCGTGCCCGATCACGGGAAGCTGATGCATCTCTTCCTCGTCAGGCTTCCGGGGATGGAGGCCTTCGCGCATCTGCATCCGGCGCGTGTCGACTCGTTCCTGTTCGAGACGGCGGTGCCCGCGCTTCCCGCCGGGGCGTACCGGTACTACGCGGACATCGTGCACGAGAGCGGCTTCGCGCAGACGATGACGGGAAGCGTGACGTTGCCGGACGGGGAGGGGAGCGCGCGGCTCCCCGACCCGGACGATGCCGTGCTGGCCGGCACGCCCGCCTCCGGCGATTCCACCGGACTCGGGGATGGCGTGCGCGTCGTGTGGGAGCGACCCGCGCGGCTCGTGGCGGGGGAGGAGGCGCGGCTCCGCTTCCGAGTGCGCGACGCCGCCGGCGCGCCGGTGCTCCTGGAGCCCTACCTCGGCATGCCGGGGCACGCGATGATCGCGCGCGAGGATGGCGAGGTGTTCGTGCATCTGCACGCCATGGGTACGGTCTCGGCCGCGGCGATCGCGGTGCTCGAGGCGCTCGAGCGCGGTGACACGCTGGCATCGCGCCGGCCGTACGCGCCGCGGCCGCGCCTCGATGCCGTGACGGACGCGCCGGTGGAGTCGGATCACGGCGCACACGCCGTGACCTCGGACCTGGACTTCCCGTTCGCGTTCCCGCGGCCGGGGCGGTATGGGGTGTGGGTTCAGGTCCGCGTGTCCGGTACCGTACGGACGGCCGCCTTCGTCGTCGATGTGGCGGCCGAGCGACGCGCCGATCGTCGGGTATCGTTGCGGGCGCTCGTCTCGCGAGCGAAGCCTTCGACATAGCGGCCCGTGGAGCCGCCGCCGTGGGGACGTCGAGCCAGGCTCCCCTCGTGATCGACCCGGGCACGCCGTCGGGAATCAGGTCCGGGAGAGCGTCGAGCGCGCCGAGAGGACCTTCGCGCGCGCCAGGTCCACGGTTTCGCCGATCGCGGAGAGGTGTCCCATCTTGCGTCCCGGGCGCGCCGCGGTCTTGCCGTACAGGTGCAGGCGCACGTCGGGGATCGCGAGCGCGTCGGGCCAGGGCGGGGGACTGCCGCCGCGCCACAGGTCGCCCAGGAGGTTCGCGATCGCGGCGGGACGCACCACGGTCACCGAGCCGAGCGGGAGGTCGCAGACGGCGCGCACGAACTGCTCGAACTGGCTCGTGGAGCAAGCGCGCTCGCTGTGGTGATAGGAGTTGTGCGGGCGCGGGGCCAGCTCGTTCACCAGCAGGCGACGCCCGTCCACGAGAAAGAGCTCCGCGGCCAGGAGGCCGACCACGCCGAGGGAGCGGGCGAGCGACTCGCCCAGCTCCATGGCCTCCCGCACGACGGCTGGGGGGAGCGTGCCGGGGAAGACGGACCAGTCCAGGACGCCCCGCTCGTGATGATTGATCGCGGGCGGGTAGATGGCGGCGGATCCGTCGGGCCGGCGGGCCACGAGCACCGAGAGCTCCAGGTCGATCTTCAGGAACTGCTCGGCCAGGAGGGGGCGGCCGCCTAACGCTGACCAGGCGTCGCGGGCCTGGTCGCGCGTGGTGGCGCGGACCTGCCCTCGCCCGTCGTATCCCCCCACGGGGGCCTTGAAGACCGTGGGGCCGAGCGTCTCGAAGGCGGCGACGCAGGCCTCGGCGC
The DNA here is from genome assembly GCA_035454665.1 of Gemmatimonadaceae bacterium. Taxonomy (GTDB): domain Bacteria; phylum Gemmatimonadota; class Gemmatimonadetes; order Gemmatimonadales; family Gemmatimonadaceae; genus DATIGO01. Next base: position 6,106 of record DATIGO010000009.1, read on the forward strand.
TGTCCACGCCCCGCCACGGCCCCACGGGGAAGCCGTGCCGGTCGAGCCATTCGCGCTGGTGCAGCCGGTTCTGCACCACCGTCACCACGTTCGCACCCGGACGTAGCGGTGCGCGGGCTTCCACCGCGGCGAGGGCGGCCGGCGCGATCTGCTCGATCTCCAGCGTGACGATGTCACATCGCGACGCGAGATCGGCCGCCGCGTCGGCATCGTCGAAGCGGGCGGTGATCACGCGGCTCGCCACGGCCCGGGCCGGGCAGTCGGGGTCGGGATCGAGCACGTGGAGCTCGAAGCCTAACGACCGCGCCGCATAGCCGGTCATGCGGCCGAGTTGCCCGCCACCCAGCAGGCCGATCGTGGCACCCGGCAGGATCGAGCTCACGGAGTCCACCGGAACGCGGCCCGGACCATCCTGACCGCCATGCCGCTCACGACGGCGACTGCCGCAGTACCTCGTCGCGCCGTGCATCGCGCCAGGCGCGCAGGCGCTCGCGCACCTCGGGACGCCGCAAGGCCACGATCTCCGCCGCGAGCACCGCGGCGTTGATGGCTCCCGGTTTCCCGATGGCGAGCGTGCCGACCGGCACACCGGCCGGCATCTGCACGATCGACAGCAGCGCGTCCTGCCCCGCGAGCGCCGTCACCGGCATGGGTACACCGAGCACCGGCAGCAGCGTCTTGGCCGCGGTCATGCCCGGGAGATGCGCTGCGCCGCCGGCCGCCGCAATGATGACCTGCAACCCGCGCGACTCCGCCGACGCGGCGTACTCGAACATCCGGTCCGGTGTGCGATGCGCCGAGACCACGCGTGCCTCGTACGACACCCCCAGCTCGTCGAGCGTGGCGCACGCGTGCTGCATGAACTCGTAGTCGCTCTTGCTGCCCATGATCACGCCGACCAGCGGCGTCTCACCTGATGAGGCCAAAGTGGGGTCCGAAGGGGGGTGGGGCGCAGGGGATGGCAACGGCGCCGGGCGCACGGCTCTTCGTACGGCAGCCACGCCGCGCCCGAGCGGCACAATATGCGGCGCGTTCGCGACGCGGCGAAGGGGGACCGAATTGCCGCTCTCACGTCCCCAGCCGCCGCGCATGTCAGCGCCCGGGATCGCTCCAGTTGCCTAACCTGTTGCCCCGGCGTACTCTCCGGCGCTTCCGTCCGGCCCTCGTCCCGGATCGGCGGCGCACGCCGACCTCGCCCGCTCTCCGACATGACCATCCTGCTCGCCCTGCTGCTCGTCCTGGCCGGACTGGCACTACTCGCCGGGGGTGGGGACATCCTCATCCGCGGCGCCGTGTCGATCGCGCGCCTCGCCGGGCTCACGACGGCGGTCATTGGACTGACCGTGGTGGCGCTTGGCACGTCGCTGCCGGAGCTGGTCGTCTCGCTGCTGGCGGCGTCGCGCGGGCAGCCCGACATCGCCGTGGGCAACGTCGTCGGCTCCAACATCTTCAACATCGCCGCCATCCTCGGTGTGACCGCGGTCATACGGCCCGTGCCGATTCACGGCGCCGCCGTGAAGGTCGACTGGCCGATCATGGTGCTCGTGAGCGCGCTGGGCCTCCTCGTGATGCGGGACGGCGCGATCGATCGCTTCGAGGGGGCCTTCTTCGTGATGGGACTGATCGGCTTCGTGTCCTTCTCGGTCTGGCTGGCGCGCCGCGAAGTGATGGGCGCCGAGGCGCAGGATCTGGCGCAATCCGTGGCCGCACACTCGCCGCCGACCGGCTGGCAGGAAGTCGGGACGTCCTTGCTGCTGGTTGCGGGCGGCCTGATCGCGCTCGTGATCGGTGGCCGGCTGCTCGTGGATGGTGCCGTGCAGCTCGCGCGTCTTGCCGGCGTGACGGAACGCGTCATCGGTCTCACGATCGTGGCGGCCGGTACCAGCGCTCCCGAGATGGCCGCATCGGTGGCAGCCGCGCGAAAGGGCCACAGCGACATCGCGGTCGCGAATCTGCTCGGATCGAACATCTTCAACATCCTGGGCATCCTCGGCGCGACGGCGCTCGTGACACCGATTCCGGTCGCGCTGGAGCTCGTGCGCAGCGATGCCTGGTGGATGATGGGCGTGGCGCTCGTGCTCTTCCCGCTCATGCGGGTAGGCCGGAGCATCACGCGCCTCGAGGGAGGCCTTCTGTTCGCGGGTTACGTGACGTACGTCGCTCTGCTGCTCATGTGACCACCAGGACGGCGCACGTCGCGCTCCTGCTTCGGTGAGCGCGCCGTGGTCAGAGGGGCAGGGCGGCGCACTCGTCGTTCGTCCCTCCCCCGTAGGGATTTCCCCCGCACGCCGGGTCCCGAATCCCTATGGTCCGGCGACAAGTCGCGGCCGATCGTAGGCCATCGAACGCGCGGTACCGCCGCCGGATGCGTGCGCGGAATCCTCCCATCCGAGCGGCTCAACCCCGATCGGAGGGCGTGCGGATGATCTCGCCGGGCACCCACCCGTGGATCGACGGCCAGACGCTGGGCCAGCACCTGGAGGAACGCGGCATCTCGCGCCGCGACTTCCTGGAATTCTGCGGCTCGATGTGCGCGGTCCTCGGGATCTCGAACTCCCTGCTGCCGCGGGTGGCACAGCAGCTCCAGGCGATGCAGCGCCCCTCGGTGATCT
>DATIGO010000010.1:0-9188 GCA_035454665.1 Gemmatimonadaceae bacterium
CTTCGGCGCCGGCACCTCCGGCCGGCTCGGCATCCTCGACGCGAGCGAGTGCCCGCCGACGTTCGGGACGGATCCCGACCTGGTTCAGGGCATCATCGCGGGTGGCCGTCCCGCGGTCTTCCGGTCACAGGAAGGCGCCGAGGACGTTCCCGAGCACGGCGAGCAGGCGATGACCGAACACGGGGTTGGGGCGGCGGACGTGGTGGTTGGCATTGCGGCGTCGGGAACGACGCCGTTCGTCCGTGGCGCCCTCCGACGCGCCGTCGTGCTCGGCGCGCGCACGATCGTCATCGCGTGCACGCCGATCGATGAGGATCTCACTGCCAGCTGCGACCTCGCCATCGTGGCCATCACGGGCCCCGAGGTCCTGACCGGGTCCACGCGACTCAAGGCCGGTACGGCCACAAAGATGATCCTGAACATGCTCACGACGGGCGCGATGATCCGCTGGGGCAAGGCCTGGGGGAACCTCATGGTGGACCTCCAGGCAACGAACCTGAAGCTGAAGGACCGGAGCGAGCGAATCCTCGTTGAAGTGTGCGGCATCTCGCGCGACGATGCCCGCACGCTCCTCGCCGCGGCCGGTGGTCGTGTGAAGACGGCGATCGTGATGCGCAAGCTCGGCGTCGATCGCGCAGCAGCCGAGCGCCGGCTCACCGACGCCGAGGGCCGGATCCGTGGCATCGTCCCGGAGAAGCCGTGACCGGCGCCGCAGGACAGAAGCCGGGGGCTGGAGGCGCGGCGGACTCGTCGCCCGTTACCCGTGACTCGTCACCGCCTTTCACCGCCGAGTCACGCGTGCTCGTCGGCCTCATGTCCGGCACGTCGCTCGACGGCATCTCCGCGGCGGTTGCGCGAATCACGCGGGACCCGCGAGGGACGCACGCCGCACAGCTCCTGGCGTTCCGCCAGATCCCGTACACCGTGGCGCAGCGCGAGCGGCTCGCGCGCGCGCTCACGGGCACGACGCCTGACGAGTACTGCCGGCTGAACTTCGACCTCGGGCACTGGCTCGCCGACGCGGCCACCGCGGTGATCGCCGACGCGGGGGTGGCGCGCAACGACATCGCCGCGATTGCCTCGCACGGACAGACGGTCTGGCACGTGCCGGGGCACTCCACCTGGCAGTTCGGGGAAGCGGCGGTGATCGCCGAGCGCACCGGCATCGACGTGATCGCGGACTTCCGGGTGGCCGACGTCGCGGCGGGAGGGCAGGGGGCGCCACTCGTGCCCATCGCCGACGCCCTCCTCTTCGCGCAGGCCGGCAGCTGGCGTGCCCTGCAGAACCTGGGAGGGATCGGCAACGTCACGATCGTGCCTCCGGGCGGCGGCGTGAACGGCGTACGCGCGTTCGATACGGGGCCAGGGGTGGTCGTCATCGATGGCGTGACCCGTCTCCTCGCCCCCGGCCTGCCGTACGACGTGGACGGCGCGCTGGCGCGGCGCGGACGCCCCATCGAAAGTGTCGTGCAGCGCGCCCTCGAGGCCGACTACTTCGCGGCGCCGCCGCCGAAGTCGACCGGCCGTGAGCTCTTCACCGCCGCGTACATCGAGCGCTTCGTGGCCGACTGCCGCGCGGCGCGGCCGGACGCATCGACACACGACGTCGTGGCGACCGCTGTGGCGCTCACCGCGGCCAGCGTCGCCGACGCCTTTGGCCGCTTCGTTCCCGAACCCGTCGACGAGCTCCTCCTCTCGGGGGGTGGCGCCAGCAATCCCGCCCTCGTCGACGCAATCGCCCACGCCCTCGCGCCGCGCCTCGTGCGACGCTTCTCCGACGTCTTCTTCGATGGCGAAGCGAAGGAAGCCGTCGCCTTTGCCCTGCTCGGGTTTCTGCACCTGACGCAGCAGCCGGGGAACGTGCCGCGGGTGACCGGCGGGCGCGGCCCGCGCGTGCTGGGGAAGTGGTGCCCGGCGCTCCGGCCAGCGCCTCCGCGCTGAGCTCGCCGGGCTCAACGCAGTCACTCCCACGGCACCCGCGGGATTGTCAGGTCAGCATCCGCCAGACGAGCAGCACCAGTAGCACCGCTCCGGCCGCAGCGATGAGGCGCTTGTACAATTCCGCTCGCTGCCGTCGCGCCGCATCCGGTTCCGCGGCATCGGCCGGGAGCTCGACCGGCGGCGCGGGTCCACGCGGAACCGCTGGCATCGGAGCCGTCGTCGCGAGGGCGAGCTCCTCGGTGCTCGCCTCTCCCTGCGGGAAGACGCGGTGGCCCACGATGTCGGAGCCCTGCGCCTCCTCGAGTCCCGACCCCTCGAACCGCGCGGCGATCACGGTGACGTTGTCCGGGCCCCCCTGATCGTTCGCGAGCCGGATCAGCCGGTCACATGCCGCGGAGAGGTCGAGCTCCTCGCTGACCACCGCGGCAATCTCCTCCGGCTTCACGAGCCCCGTGAGGCCGTCGCTACAAAGGATGAGAACGTCACCACGCCGGACGCGCTGGTGCGTCAGGTCGAGCTTCACGACCGGCTCGGGTCCCAGCGCCTGAAGGATGATGTTGCGGCGCTCGCTCTGCGCCGCCTCCTCCTCGGTCAGCTCACCCGCCTCGATCAGCTTCTGCATGAGGGACTGGTCCTTCGTGAGCTGAATCGCCAGCCCGTCGCGCACCAGGTACGCGCGGCTGTCTCCCACCTGAGCCAGGTACAGGGTATCGCCGAGCAGGGCAGCAATCGTCGCGGTGGTCCCCATGCCTCGCAGCTCCGGATGACTGGCCGCGTACCGGAAGATCGACCAGTTCGCGACCTCGGCGGCTTCGTTGAGCTGTGCCACCAGGATCGCCGGAGTGACTTCGGGCACCTGCGACAGGCCCTCGCGCAGATGCCGCAGGACCACATCGACCGCCGTGGCGCTCGCGATCTCCCCGGCCGCGGCGCCACCCATACCATCGGCTACCATGAACAGCGTGCCCATCTCATCCGCGGGCTGCTCGACGGTCCGGCTGAACTCGAGGTGCGCCCCGGTGCTCAGATTGGCGACGAGGAACGCGTCCTCATTGTGCTCCCGCGTCAGGCCGACGTCGGTCTGGCCATATACCTGAACGATGATCGGCGCCTCACGACCGGCGTCATCACCGCGCGCGGACCTCGGAATCACGTACTCCCCGGACGTGGTAGCCATCAGCGGGGAAGATCCGCTCTGGCTCTGCTTCGCGCCACTGCCGGCCCGCCTGCCCCCCCGTGCCCCGGGCCGACCCCCGCGTTCTTCACGCCAGGTCGACCCGCAGCATCTTCCGCCCGAGCAGAAGCCGCTCACCGCCACGCACGCCTCGCTCACCCCGCACCTGCACCGCGACGCCGTTCCGGCTCCCGAGGTCGCGCACCGCGTACGTGTCGTCTTCGGGGTGCGATAGGATCTCCGCGTGACGCGCACTCATGGTGGGGTCGTACGGAAAGACCCAGTTGCCGTGCTCGCGGCCGATCAGGAAGGTCCGCCCCGGTGAGAGGTACAGCACGTTCCGAATGGTTCCATCCGGGCGGAGCTGCTCGAGCATCGCGTCGTCGACGACGGGGAGCCGCGCGGGCGCGGCAGGGCGATGATCCCCGGTGTTTCCAGTCGCGGGAGCGGGGAGACGCCGGAATCGCACGACCTGCGAGCCGATCAGGAGCACATCGCCGTCGGCCAGAGTCTGCGTTGTCGTGATGAACAGCCAGCTCCCGTTGGCCGACCCCAGATCCCGCACGGTGAGCGCGTTCTCGCGCCACGTGAGCAGGGCGTGCTCGGGCGAGAGCGCATCGTCGTCGTCGAAGGTCACGTCGCCCGCGGTACGCCCCACGACGAGCTGCTCTCCCTCGATCGGGATCTCCCGAACCACACCTCCCTCTTCATTCAGGAGCTGCAGACGCGGGATCGGCATCTCCGCATAGCCAATGGGCGCCACGCCCCTCGGGCGGGTGCGCGAAGCGGTGTCCGTCTCGTCCTGCCCGCCGGCGAGGGCCGCGCCGCACGCGGCGCAGAACGAGGCGTCCTCCCGCTCGATGCGGGTGCCACAACAGCGTGAGAAGCGCGGAGCGCTGAACCGGAAGCCGGTCTTGAGCCCGCACTGGGGGCAGAAGTGCAGCGCGCGGTCCGTCGCGCGGCCGCAGTGTGGGCACGGAGCAGTGCGCGGTGTCCAGACGGAGCGGGGTGCGCGCCACGACGGCGAGCCCACAATCTTCGAAGGGTCGCCGTCGGCCCTGATCACGCGCGGGACCTCCTGGTCCTCAGCGTCGCCCGGTGCACCGAGCGGAACCGCGTCGAGCGCCTCCTCGGCGCGCAGCCGCCAACCACAGAACGGACAGAAGGCGTGTGAGGGGCCAGGGTCACTCACCCGACCGCACTTCGCGCAGCGAGCCACAGGGGGATAACGAGAGTTTGAAGGTGATGGCCGTGCGAACGGCTATAAACAACATCTGGCAGCCTGATCTGGAAATACCTTCGCGGAGCGACTGGCGAAACTGCCACAGAGGGCCGTACGTGGCAACCACCGAGGCGGATTCGCGGGATGCCGCAAACTGTTCGCCGCGACTACCTTGCGCGAATGCGGACACGGCCACCGCGACTTCCGGTGTTGGTCCTGGCGGCGCTGCTCTGCGGCGGGGCGGCCGGGTGCATGCCGGGCCCGGTCGCGTCACCTCTGCCGCCGGAGCCGACTCCGCCGCATCTCGTCACCGAAACGCGCGATTCGGTGCTCGAGGCACCAGCGCTGCCGCCCATACCGCGCGTCGTCGGGCCCGTTGCCGTTCGTGTCGTTTACCCACCCGAGGGAGCGCTGGTCGCCTCGCGCGACTCGAACTTCATCTTCGGCTCGGTTGGGAGTGGCGGGGCGACGCTGGCGATCAACGGCTATCCCGTCACGGTCCATCCGAACGGAAGCTTTCTCGCCTTTCTCCCCGTTCCTGCCGGGCCGGCGGCGACCTACCAGCTCGTCGCGGTGCAGGGGGCCGACACGGTTCGGTTCATGCACAGCGTGCGCACTCTTCCCCCACGGCCACCCCTGGATACGCCCGGGGCTTGGCCGGTGGACACCGCGAGCCTTTCCCCCGCTGGGCGCTACGCGCTGGAGCGCTGGGAGCCGGTGCGCGTGAGTATCCGGGCCGCGCGCGATGCGGCGGTAGAGTTGCAGACGGCGAGCGGGGCACGCCTCCCCCTGGTGCGGGCCGGCCCGATCGCCGAGGGTGAACCGAGTGCTGCGGACGGCGGCGACGATCCCAACCTGTTTGCCACGGACGCGCCCGCGGCGCAGCTCAACAGCCAGGCCTGGGTCCTGGTCGTCAGGGGACGGGACTCGGTCCGACTGCCGCTGCCGCGCGTCGCGCTCGCCGATTCCGCCGGACGTCGCTACGCGCGCATCGGGGCCGTTGCCAGCACGCTTCCCGACACCGATCGGGTCATCGTGGCGCGACCCGTGGCCGGCGGAACGTACAAGTGGTTTCTCCTTCCCGGCACCGTGGTGGAGGTAACCGGGCAGTTCCCCGGTGCGGCGCGAGTGCGGCTCGATTCGGGACTGCAGGTGTTCGTGGATCCGATGGAGCTCGCGTTCCTGCCGCCTGGGAGCCCGGCGCCGCGCCGCGTGGCGGGGAATGCAGTGGTCGTGCCCGACTCGCGCAGCGAGTGGTCCGATCTTCGGATCCCGATCGCGCAGCTTCCACCGTATTCGGTCGACGTCGAATCGAACGCGCTCGTGCTCACGCTGTACGGGACGATCGCGAACACGGACATCATCAACTTCGCGTCGGCCGATTCCGTGATTCGCCGGGTCACCTGGCGCCAGGTCAACAGCGATCGGGCGGAATACCGCGTGGAGCTGGTGGACGCGCCGTTCGGCTATCTCGTGCTGCCGGAGCGGAACGCGCTGGTGCTGCGCGTGCGGCGCGCGCCGCGCGTAAGCGCCGGACGGCCGCTCCAGGGGCTCGTGATCGCGGTCGATGCGGGGCACCCGCCGGGGGGCTCCACGGGTCCCACGGGGCTGTATGAGGCCGTGGCCACGCTCGGCATCGCGGAGCGGCTCCGCACCTACCTGGAGCAGCGTGGCGCCACCGTGGTGATGACGCGCTCGGCGCCGGGGGCGGTGGGGCTGTACGATCGCCCGACCGTGGCGCGGCGGGCCAATGCGCACGCCTTCGTGTCGATCCACCTGAATGCGCTGCCGGACGGGGTGAACCCGTTCGAGCGGCACGGGACCGGGAGCTACTACTTCCACGCCTATTCGGAGCCGCTCGCGCGCGCCGTACAGCACGGGATGGTGCGGCGGATGCGTCTGCGCGACCTGGGCGTGTACTACGACAATCTCGCCGTGCTGCGCGCGACGTGGATGCCGAGCGTGCTGTGCGAGGGGGCCTTCGTCATCATTCCTGAACAGGAGGCGGCGCTGCGCACTCCCGAATTCCAGGATGCCTACGCGCGCGGGGTGGCGGACGGAGTGGAGGAGTACTTCCGGTCGCTCGCGCGTGGGTGAGCCATCCGATGCCGCACCGGATGGCGCGGCTGGCGTCCGCCCCGGGGTCGTGCCACGTCACTCGTCGCCCGTCACCAGCCAGGATCCAGCCATGCCCATACATCCGGAAGCGTTCGTGCACGATCTCGCGTTCGTCTGCGGGGACGTCACGTTAGGCGCGCGGGTCTCGGTCTGGCCGTTCGCGGTGCTGCGGGGAGACACGGAGCGGATCGAGGTGGGTGAGGACTCGAACATCCAGGACGGGACGGTCGTGCACGCCGACCGCGGGATGCCGGCGGTGATCGGCCCACGCGTGGGGGTGGGGCATCGGGCGATCGTGCACGGCGCGATGGTCGAGGAGGGGTCGCTGATCGGGATGGGGGCGATGCTGCTGAACGGGGTGCGGGTCGGGAGTGGATCGATCGTGGCCGCCGGTGCGGTGTGCCGGGAGGGGATGCGCATTCCGCCGCGTTCGCTGGTGGTGGGCGTGCCGGCGCGGGTGGTGCGGGAGACGACGGCGGCGGAGCTGGAGCGTATCCAGGGGACGGTGGCGGCGTATCTGGAGTTGTCGGGGCGGCACCGGAGGGGGGAGTTCGTCAGGCGCGCCGCGGAGTGAGGAGAGGGGTTGTGGGTGCAAGCAAGTGGTCCGGGCGTTGGATGCGGAAGCCGCTTCGCGGCCGGCGCGGCAAGCTCTTGTGAGCGTGTGACTTAGACGATCGCGGGGAGTGGCGCCTTCGGGGCTCTGGGAGCGTAACCGGTTGATGGGTAATGATTTCCGTGTGTCGTTGCCGCGGGGACGTTTGGGTCGTGGTGTTGGGCGGACCGATCTGTGGGACGAGCCGGTGTCATCCGTAGGGCTTTCGGTGGATATCCACAGGCGCCCTGACATTCGTGATCGCGATGATGTAAATTGTTGTCGTACACTGGTTTCGCTATACTCTGGTGTGGACACACGAGTGGGGCTATGATGCGCCCCCGCGCTGATCCGACCCGACGTCGGCTCAGCGCGCGCCGTTCCCGAGGGACCCGCGCGCCGCCGTGCTCGCGAGCCTCTCCCCGCCGTGTCATCGTTTGCCAGGGGGAGTTCCGGAGATGCCATTGCCCGCCAAGCCGCCCGCCGGTCCGGTCAGTCTGTCGCAGAACGCGCGCACCGTTCTCGAGAAGCGCTACCTCGTGCGGGACGCGACAGGAAAGCCCACCGAGACACCGGAGCAGCTCTTCTGGCGCGTGGCGACCGTGGTGGCGGATGCGGACCGCCGCTACGGGGCGAGCGAGGGGGCGGTGGCCGAGGTGGCGGCGGCGTTCTACCGCCTGATGACGGAGCGGCGCTTCCTCCCCAACAGCCCCACCCTCATGAACGCCGGCCGCCCGTTAGGCCAGCTCTCGGCGTGCTTCGTCCTCCCGGTGGCCGACGCGCTCTCCAATGGGCAGGACGGCATCTACGACACGCTCCGCTCGATGGCCCTGATCCACCAGAGCGGCGGCGGCACGGGCTTCGGCTTCTCACGGCTGCGTCCCAAGGGCTCCATGGTGCGCTCCACCACGGGCGTGGCGAGCGGGCCCGTGTCGTTCATGAAGCTCTACGACGCGTCGACCGATGCGGTCAAGCAGGGGGGGACGCGCCGCGGCGCGAACATGGGCATCCTCCGCGTCGATCACCCCGACATCATGGAGTTCATCACCTGCAAGGAAGACCTCACGCAGGTCACGAACTTCAATATCTCCGTTGCGGTGACGGACACCTTCATGGCGGCCCTGAAGGCGGGCACCTCGTACGATCTCATCGATCCAACGGACGGGCGGGTGACCGGCCAGCTCGATGCGCGGACGGTCTGGGACCGGATGATCGAGGGCGCGTGGAGAACCGGCGAACCGGGCGTCTTCTTCATCGACGAGGCCAACCGCTACAATCCCGTCCCGCATCTCGGCGCCTACGAGGCCACGAATCCCTGCGGCGAGCAGCCGCTCCTGCCCTACGACGTCTGCAACCTGGGCTCGATCAACGTCGGGATCCACGTGAAGGACGGCAAGATGGACTGGGACGCGCTCCGGCGCGACATCCATCTCTCCACGCATTTCCTCGACAACATCATCGACGTCAACAAGTATCCGCTCACCGAAATCGACCTGCTCGCGAAGCGGATCCGCCGCATCGGTCTGGGCGTGATGGGCTTCGCCGACGCGCTCGTCAGGCTCGGCATCCCCTACGACTCCCCCGAGGGGGTGGAGTTCGGGCGGAAGATCATGCAGTTCGTGGACGTCGAGGGCAAGAAGGAATCGCAGCGCCTGGCCGAGGAGCGGGGTTCGTTCCCGGAGTGGGCTCGCAGCATCTGGGGTCCCGACAAGACGGCCGCCCGCGACGCGCAGGGCGAGCGCATCCGGCCGCAGCAGCTCCTGCGCAACTGCAACGTCACCACCGTTGCGCCGACCGGCACGATCTCGATCATCTCCGGCTGCTCATCAGGCCTCGAGCCGATTTTTGCCGTTGCGTTCATGCGCAACCAGGCCGGCGTGATGATGCCTGACGTGAACGAAGACTTCGTCGCTGTCGCGAAGGCTGAAGGCTGGTACACCGATGAGCTGATGGAGCGGATCGCCAAGACCGGCTCCATCCGTCATAAGGAAGTCCCGGAGAAGTGGCAGCGTGTGTTCCGTACGGCCAACGAGATCGCGGCCGCCGATCACATCCGCATGCAGGCTGCTTTCCAGGATTACACCGACTCGGCTATCTCCAAGACGACCAACTTCGCGCACACCGCTACGCGCGAGGATGTG
>DATIGO010000011.1:0-2681 GCA_035454665.1 Gemmatimonadaceae bacterium
GGGCCGGCCGCGCGCGGCGCCCCTCCCTCCCTTCCCTCCCTTCCCTCCCTCGCCTTCCTCGGCTTCGTCGCCTGCTTGCTCGATTCCCGGGCTCTATCCGGCTTGCTGCTTCACGACGCCGGGCGTATCGTCGCGTCGGTCGGCCCAGCCATCCCGTTCGGAGCACCGGAGTCCTTCGATGAGCGCCGCTCTCCTTCGCCGTTCCGCCGTCGCGTCGCGCCGCCTGGCCGTGGCGCTCGCCCTCGCCTCCCTTACCGTCCTGCCCGCGGCCGGTCGTCAGGCAGGGGCGCAGCAGCTCCCCTCGCCCGAGCGGTTCTTCGGCCATCAGATGGGCGCCGATCGCAAGCTCGCGCGGTGGGACCGGATGGTGGAGTACTACCGCGCCCTCGAGCGCGGGAGCGGGAAGCTCAAGGTCGTGGACATGGGTCCCACCACCATGGGGAACCCGTTCCTGGTGCTGTACATCTCCTCGCCGGCGAACCTGGCCCGTCTCGAGGAGCTCCGGCAGAGCAACGCGCGCCTGAGTGACCCGCGCGGCCTCGCAGAGGCGGAGGCTCGGCGGCTCACCGCGTCGGGGAGAGCCGTGGTGGTGCAGTCCTTCGGTCTGCACTCGTCGGAAGTGGCCGCGTCGCAAACCGCGGTCGAGCTCGTCTACGACATGCTCACGCGAACGGACGAGGAGGCCCAGCGCATCCTCGAGAACGTGATCTCGATCATGATCCCGTGCTTCAATCCCGACGGCGAGATCCTCGTGACCGATTGGTACAACAAGTACGTCGGGACGGAATACGAGGGCGCGGGACTGCCGGTGCTGTATCACAAGTACATCGGTCACGACAACAACCGCGACGCGTTCATGACCAACATGGTCGAGTCGCAGTACGCGGCGAAGCTGATGTTCCGTGACTGGGTCCCGCAGGCGTACATCGACCATCACCAGATGGGCGCGTACGGCGCGCGGATTTACGTGCCGCCGTACGCGGAACCCATCCGTCCGTTCGCCGATCCCCTCGCCTGGCGGGAGATGAGCTGGTGGGGCGCGCACATCGCCTACAAGGAAGAAGAGGCGGGGCTTTCCGGTGTGGTGAACGCCGCGATCTACTCCGGGTGGGGACACTTCGGGTTCCACTGGATCACGCCCTTCCACAACATCGCGGGCATGCTCACGGAGTCCGCGAGCGCGCGCCTCGCGACGCCGCTTTTCCTGCACCCCGATCAGCTCCAGGGGAACACGCGCCAGCTGCCGCGCTACGAGGCGCAGACCACCTTCCCCAACCCCTGGCCGGGCGGCTGGTGGCGGGTCCGCGACATCGTGGAGCGCCAGAAGGTGGCGGCGTGGGCCGCGGTCGACCTCGCGGCCCGCAACCGTGAGACGGTACTGTGGAACGCGTATCTCAAGGCCAAGCGCCAGACCGAGCGCGGCGCGGCGGGTGAGACGGTCGCCTACCTGATCCCGGCGGCGCAGCACGATCCGCTCACGGCGCACAAGCTGATCAACAAGCTGCGCGCCCAGGGCATCGAGATTCATCGTGCCGCGCGTGACTTCACCCACGAGGGGAAGGTCTATGGAGCCGGCACGTACGTCGTCTCGATGGCGCAGCCGAAGATGGGCGTGATCCGCTGGCTTCTCGGCCGCACGATCTATCCTGACAACTCGTACACGCGCGACGACGAGGGGAACCCGATCCGCCCGTACGACATGTCGGGCGACGTGATGGCGGAGTTCATGGGCGTGCGCGTGGAGCCGGCCGCGACAGCCGTGGCAGGCGAACTCACGCGGCTCGACGCCGACGTCGCCCTCACGGGACGCGTCTCGTCAGGCGGGGCCGGCTACGTGCTCGATGGGCGCCTCAACGACAGCTACCGCGCGGTGAATCTGCTGCTCGACAAGGGCGCCACGATCCGGCGCGTGCACCGGGCCGGCAACGGCATGCGCGTGGGCGACTTCGTGGTCACCGGCGCCCCGGCGGCCGACGCCGCCGCGATCGCGCGCCAGACGGGCGTCGACTTCGGCGCATTCCGCGGCAGCATCCCCACGACGACCACCGAGGTGCGCAGGCCGCGCATCGCCATGTACCAGCGGTACGGCGGCGGCAACATGGACGAGGGATGGACGCGCTGGATGCTGGAGCAGTGGAACTACACGTTCACCTCGCTGATGGACGCGGAGCTCCGTGCCGGGAACCTCGAGGCGAAGTACGACGCCATCATCCTGCCGGCCGACAACGTCGGTGCCATGGTCGGCGCGACGGAGGGCGGCGGCCGGGGGGGACGCGGCGGTGGTGGCGGCGGCGGCGTTCCCGTGCCGCCGGAGTTCCGCAGCGGATTCGGCGAGCAGGGCGTCACGGCCCTCCGCACGTTCGTCCAGAACGGCGGGACACTGGTCACGTTCGCGGAGGCAGGCAATCTGCCGATCGAGCGCTTCGGGCTGCCGGTCCGCAACCTCGTGGCGGGCCTCCCGTCGAAGACGTTCTGGAGCCCTGGCTCCACGCTGCGCGTCCGATTCGAGACTTCGCATCCGGTCGCGTACGGGATGCCTGACGAGGGGCTGGCGACGTTTCTCGCGAACAACCAGGTCTACGAGATCGTGCTGACGGCGTGCAACGAGTAGGTGGAGACCGTCGCGACGTTCGTGGACCGGGACGTGCTGCAGAGTGGCTGGCTGCTCGGCGAGCAGGTCA
>DATIGO010000012.1:0-7133 GCA_035454665.1 Gemmatimonadaceae bacterium
GGTCCGCCGGCGCCCGGCAGCCCCGGCAGCAGTGAGGCGCTCAGGGCGAAGCAGAGCGCAGACGTTCGCAGCGACATGGGCGTTTCCCTCCGGTGGGCACGAGCGCGGCCTCTGAAATGCAACGGGGGCGGCGGAGCGTCAATCGGGGGCGTCGGCGCGCTGGGGGTCCGTGGCGTCCCGCAGGGCATCACCGAGGACGTTCACCGCCACGACGGTCAGGAGAATCAGGACCCCGGGGTAGACGGCGAGCCAGGGGGCGGCGTGGAGGTAGCTCTGCGCATTCGTGAGCATGTTCCCCCAGCTCGCCGTGGGCGGTTGCACGCCGAATCCGAGGAACGAGAGGGCCGACTCGGTGAGGATCGCGGTGCCGATGCCGAAGGTGGTGCTCACGACTGCGGTCGGGAGCAGATGAGGGAGCGCGTGGCGGGCGAGGACGCGGAGCGGGGGGGCACCGAGGGCGCGCGCTGCCTCCACGTAGGTCTGCTCGCGGATCGCGAGGAGCTCGCCGCGCACGAGGCGCGCGAGCCCCATCCATGACGTGGCGCCGATGGCGATCACGAGCCCGCCGATCGTGGTGCCGAAGAAGGTGAGCGCGGCGATGACGAGGAAGAGCGCGGGGATCGAGAGCATGGCGTCGGTGAACCGCATGACCACGGCGTCGGCGCGGCGCCCGCCCAGGCCGGCCAGCGCGCCTAACGAGACGCCGACCAGGGCGGCGAAGAGCACGGCTGCGGCGCCCACCGCGAGGGAGACGCGTCCCCCCACGAGCAGGCGGCTCAGGATGTCGCGTCCGCTCTCGTCGGTGCCGAGCGGGTGTCCGGCACCGGGGGGCGACGCGGCGCGCGCGAGGTCGAGGGTGTCGGGATCGGCGCGCCACACGAACGGGCCCAGGAGCGACGCCAGCACCAGGAGCCCGAGCACGACGAGCGCGGCCACGGCGCGCCAGTCGCGCGCGAGCCGTCGTGCGAGGCCGGCGCGTCCCGCCTGCCTTGCCGGCGCGTCCGGGGCCGCGTGCCGCGACTCGTCAGGCACCTGGCGTCACTCCAGTCGGATGCGGGGGTCGGCCCAGACATAGAACAGGTCGACCAGAATATTCACCAGGACCACCGCCGCCGAGACGAACAGCGTGATCGCCATGACCAGGGGATAGTCCCGCCCCAGCGCGGCCTGCACGCCCAGCCGGCCCATGCCGGGCCAGGCGAATACGCTCTCGGTGATCGCGGCCCCGCTCAGGAGCCTGGGCAACTGGATGCCGAGCGCCGTGACCACGGGGATCAGCGCGGTGCGGAAGACGTGGCGCCACTGCACCGCGCCACTGGGAACCCCCTTGGCCCGGACGACGCGTACGAAGGGCTGTGCGAAGGCCGTGCGCGCCGAGGAGCGCATGTAGCGCAGCAGCTCCGCCGTGGTGACCGCGGCGAGGACGAGTGCGGGGAGGACGAGATGTCGCGCGCGGTCGGCGATGGCGAAGTCCGCGCCGGCCGTGGCGGCACCGCCCGCCGGAAGCACGTCGAGCACGACCGCGAAGACGAAGATCGCGCCGATGGCGAGCCAGAACGTGGGCACCGCCATCGCCACGAAGGCGAGGCCACCCACCCCGCGATCGAGGAGGCCGCGGGGGCGCGCGGCGCACCAGACGCCGAGGGGCACCGCGAGAAGGACGCTGAGCAGGAGGGCCGTGCCGGCGAGCAGGGCCGTGTTGGGCACGCGGGCCAGGACGGTGCGCAGGTTGGGGGCCTGGTACAGGAAGCTCTCCCCCAGATCGCCGCGGGCGGCGGCGGCGAGCCAGCGGCCGTACTGCACCACGACGGGGCGATCCAGCCCGAGGCGCTGCTCGATCGCGCGCTGCTCTTCCGCGCTCAGCTTGGGATCGGCCAGCACGGCGGGGCCGCCGGGCGCCAGGTGCATGATCCCGAAGGTGACGGTGCACACCACGAGGATCACGGTGACGGCGTGGCCCAGCCGCCGGAGCAGGAACCGCGTCACCGCGACGCTCCGTCGCGGAGTCGCCGCACCGGAACGCGGTGCCTAACGGGGATCGCGCGTGAGCGCCTCGCTGTGGCGCAACGCGTCGCGAAGGCCGAGGCGCGGAAGGCCCCGCACCCGGCTCGAGACCGCGAGGATCTCGCGCGGATAATACAGCACCAGGACGGGCGGATCCTCGTGCTCCGTGCGCTGAAACGCCGAGTAGAGCTCCCGCCGGCGCGCCGTGTCGGCCGTGGCGCGCCCCGCGGCCAGCAGGCTGTCGGCCACCCGATTGCTGTAGCGCACGTGATTGTTGTCCTGGCCAGTGGCATAGTACGCGTACTGATCGGGGTCGGGCGGGGTGGTCCACCAGATGAGCACCGCCTCGAAATTGCCGGGGAGCACGCGATCGCGCACGAGGGTGGCGAACTCCATGGTCTGCAGGCTGGCGTCCACGCCAATCCGGCGGAGGTCCTGCTGCACGGCCAGCGCGGCCTGCTCGCGCGTGGGGTTCCCCTTGTCCACCAGCAGGGTGAAGCGGAACGGGCGTCCGCCGCGATCGTGCAGTACGCCGTCCTCTCCCGCGCGCCAGCCCGCCTGCGCCAGCAGGGCACGCGCGCTGTCGGGGGCGAAGGGGCGTGCCGGTACGGAGGCGTCATGGTAGTCGCGCAGCACGACGGGGATCGTGCCGCGCGGCGGATCCGCCGTACCCTTCAGCACGCCGTCGATGATCGCACGCCGGTTCACCGCGTATTCCAGCGCGCGCCGCACGACGGGCCGCGCGAAGAGCGGGAGAGATTGGTTGAATCCAACGTAAAAGTGCTGCGGCACCGCGTTCTCGACCACGGTGACGTCGGGCGCGCCCTCGACGCCCGGCAGATTCGCCGGTTCGATCGGCACGATGTCCAGCTCCCCGGCGCGGAGCTGCGCGACCTGCGCGTTCACGTCGGGGACGATGCGGAAGACCAGCCGATCGGCCTTCGGCGGCGCGCCGTAGTAGTCGGGATTGCGCTCGAGCACGATCGCGCTCCCCGGGATCGACTCGATCACGCGGAACGGCCCGGTGCCGATGGGCCTGGTGCGGCTGAACTCGGTGGCCTCGGTGAGGCGGCGTCCCGCGAAGGCGTGCGCCGGCAGAATGCCGGCGTTGTAGCCCAGCAGGGCCAGGAACGGTGCGAAGGGCGCGTGCAGTCGGAAGCGAACCGTGAGCGAGTCGATCACGTCCACGCCCGCCACGGCGGCAAAGTCGGATCGGAGCCGCGAGCCCGAGCTCACGTCGATGATCTGGTCGAACGTGAACGCGACGTCGTGCGCGGTGAAGGGATGCCCGTCGTGCCACTTCACGCCGGGGCGCAGCGTGAAGGTGTATTCACGCCCATCGGGCGAGGTGGTCCAGCCGGTGGCGAGATCGGGGGTGGGGCGGAGCTGCTCGTCCGGCCGGACGAGCCCCGGAAAGACGACCTTGTTGATGAGCACTGATCCGATATCCGGCGCGAGCACCGGATTGAGGATCGGGTCGTTGATGAGGGGGATGCTGATGGTGACGGCGGTGGGAGCGCCCTCGGGGGCGGCGCACGCGCACACGAGGATCCCCGCGAGACCCCCGAGCGCGCGACGCCCGCGGCCTCGTATCCGGGCCCCGAGGCCAATACTGGCATCGGAGCCGGGCGAGAGACCCGCGCGGTGGGTCCGGGCCGCCCCGATGCCAGCCTCGGCATCGGGTGGCCCGGCGGTCCCACGCTGCATGAAGCGACGGCCGCGCGGCCCGTTCCTCACGACATCGCGTCCAGCAGCTCGCGGCGCGCGTCGCGCAGCGCGGCCACGAGCCGGTTCTGGCCGCGCATCAGGTGCGTCCGCGCGAAACCGATCCGCTCGGCGGGCATCGACGGGATCTCCAGGGCCACGCTCAGGTCCGGGAGTGGCGGGATCGATTCCGCCGGATCGTGGAAGAACTCCGGGCCGCGCGTGTAGTTCACCGGGACCAGGAGGCGCGCCAGGCGCCGGATCGCCCGGTTGGCGCGGCGCACCGGCGCGCTCGTGACTGGCGAATCCGCGAGATCACGCGCGTGGCGCGCGAAGTCGCCGAGCGCCGCGTGCAGATCCGCGATCGCCTCTCGCGCCGGGGTGAAGTCGGCGTGCGCCCCCGCGGCCTCGGCATACCGCGCGAGCGTGGTCTCGAATCCCCCGAGCGTGCGGGCGAATTCGAACGGCGCGATGACGGCATTCGCCGCGCCCATCGCTGCCGCGAGGTAGATCTTCATGTCCTTGAGGAGGATGTCGCGATCGGCGATGTGGATCAGGTCCTCCTCGGTGTGCCACTCGATGTTCGCGCCGCACCCGCCCACGCCATAGTAGCCCAGCCGCTCGCGCTCGGCGTCGGGCATGGTCGAGAGGAGCATGAAGAAGCTCGAGATGCCGATGTTGTTGAACGAGTAATCCCCCGCCTGGTGCGGGCGCTCGCCGCGCGACTCCTGGCCCGTCACATCGCGGATGACCGCCTGCGCGAACGGCGCGCTCTCCTCCATCCACGAGATGTCCTTGTACTCCGTGGCCCAGCGGCACCCGGGCGAGTCGCAGTTGATCTGCGCGATGCAGTGCTCGTAGAGATCGATGGCGAAGCGGTCGGCAAACCACGTACTCCCCGCATAACGACCCGTGGAGTGTCCCGGCCACCAGGCGATCCGCACGGAGCGCTCCAGCCGGTCGCGATGCTTCCAGAGCACGCGCGCCACCTCGAGGAGCGTCGCGTCGCCCACGGCGTTGTCGCCGATGCCGTAGTCCCAGGAGTCGTAGTGCCCGTGCAGGAGCACGAAGGCCTCGGGCTCCGATCGCCCGGGGATCGTCACCACGGGAATCGGCGAGCGGAACCATCCTTCGGTCACCTCGCAGGCCAGCGTGGCGAGGCAACCGGCGCGCGCCAGCTCGATGAGCTGCTGCCCGTCGGGGTTGTTCACCGCCACGACGGCGATCTTCGGCTTGCGCGGGAGGTCGCGCAGATCGGGCGTCCCCCACACGGTCGTGCAGATCCCCCAGTGCGCGTTGCGCCCCGGATTGACCGCGATCATCCCCAGGGCGCCGCGCGACTCGAAGTGCGACACCTTGCCCGGCATGCCGAAGCCTTCGGTGACGACGAACCTGCCGTGCAGATCGATGTCCTCGCCACCGAGGAGGTTGCGCGCGAAGAGCTCGTCGGCGCCGCGTGCATAACGAGCGGGAACGTAGGCCAGGGGCGCCGTGCGCCCCTCGGGGTGCGCCACGCTCATGGCCATGGGCTTGGCGCGAAAGGTGGCCCCACTGGCCGTCACGCTGGCCTTCCCCGGGAGGCTCAGGAAGAGCTCGGGGTCGTGCACCTCGACGGGTACGCCCTCCGCCCGCAGCCGCCCGACGATCTCCCCGGCGGCGCTGCGGACATCGTCAGGGTGCTCGCGGCGGAGCGTGGTGAAGCGCTCGATGAGCGACCACGGCGCGTCGAGCGATATGTCGGCGAGCGCGGCGGTGACGGCGGGGGTGAGCATCGGAAACCCGGATCGGTGACGGAATCGGCGGCCGTGGACGATGACGCGGGCGATTGACATGCGTGGCCGCGCGCGGTCGCGCAAGGGCGGGCGCCGCGGTATCGTCCGTGCTGCCGGCCTCGCCGCGGAATCCTCCGGCCGCCGCCGGCCGTACGGTGGACAGGCCCGACGCCCCGCCCCTCATGACGGATACGTTTCTCTCCCCGGAATTCCTGGCGCTGCAGCGCGCGGTGGCCGGCCGGTACTCGCTCGTCCGGGAGCTGGGCCGGGGCGGGATGGGCATCGTCTTCCTGGCGCGCGACGTCGCGCTCGACCGGCCCGTCGCCATCAAGCTGCTGCCGCTGGCGCTCTCCGCGGAGGCCGCGTTCCGCGAGCGGTTCCTGCGCGAGGCACGCACGGCCGCGTCGCTCGCCCATCCCAACATCGTTCCCATCCACGCCGTGGATGAGGCCCACGACCTCGTGTACTTCGTCATGGCCTTCGTGGACGGCGAGTCGCTGGGCGAGCGGGTACGGCGTCGCGGCCCGCTGCCCGCGGTCGAAGTCATGCGGGTGGTGCAGGAGGTGGCGTACGCGCTCTCGCATGCGCATGCGCGGGGCATCGTGCACCGCGACATCAAGCCCGACAACATCCTGCTCGAGCGCGATGGCGGCCGGGCCCTCGTCACGGATTTCGGGATCGCGCGCGCCAGCGGGCAGACCCCCGCGTCGGGCGTGCCGGCGGGGACGCCGCACTACCTGAGCCCCGAAGCCGCGCGCGGCGAAGCGGCAGACGCGAGATCCGATCTCTACGCGCTCGGCGTCACGGCCTGCTTCGCGCTCACGGGGCGCCATCCGTTCGAGGCCGACACCCTGGCGGCGTTACTCGTCAGGCAGGCCACCGAGTCGCCGCCGGCGCTGGAGTCCCTCGCGCCGGGGGTGCCGGCGCGCGTCGCCGCGGTGGTGGACCGCTGCCTGCAACGCGAGCCGGGTGAACGCTGGCGCTCGGCGGAGGCGCTCGCGCGGGAGATCGACCGGATCCGCGCGCGTGACGGCGAGACGGCACCCGCCGTCCGCGCCTGGGTGCGCGAGGTCGTTCCCGCGGGCAACGACGTGAGCCTGGGACTCGCCGGCGCGGTGAGCTCCGTCTCGGTGCTCACGATCCTCAGTTGGCTGGAGGGCGGCACCGGGCTCGCGGCGGGGATCACGGACCTGCTGATCGGCGTCACCATGGTCGCCACCGTGGCGCTGTTCGGCGGGTTGTCGATCGTGCGATTCGGGTCCACGGCGATGGCGACGCGGGACCTGGTGGAGCAGGGCTACGATCACGCGGCGGCGTCGCTCGCGCTCGAGCAGGCTGAAGCCGAGCAGGCGGCCGACCTGGCATCGATGCCGCTCGCGGCGCGACGGCGACGGGCCTGGCTGTATGGCCTGACGGGCGCGGCGAAGACGGCGCTCGCGCTCTGGGTGGCCACGCTCGACAATCACGCGTGGCTCGCCTTTCCGGCCGCGATGGGCGCGGTGCTCATTCCCCCGATCACCCTCCGGGCGATCATCAAGGAGCTCGCGACCGGTCCGAGCGTCTGGTCCAGGATGCTGCGCGGGCGGGTCGGTCGCCTTCTCTTCCGCGGCGTGCGGCTCGCAGCCCGGCGCCGGGAGCAGCCGGTCGTGGGTC
>DATIGO010000013.1:0-13139 GCA_035454665.1 Gemmatimonadaceae bacterium
GGCGCCGGGTGGTCTGCTGTACACGGCGAGCTGCAGCTATCACCTCGCGAAGGCGCTTTTTCTGGAGATGATCGAGCGGGCCGCCGGGGACAGCGGGCGCCGGCTGCAGTTGCGGCAGGTGCTGGGGCAACCCCTCGACCACCCGGAGGTCGTCACGATTCCGGAGACGGGGTACCTCAAGGGCGCGATCCTCGAGGCACGTTGAGGTCATGCGGGATCCGTCTGAAGTTGTCTCGAGTCACGAATCACGTCTCGCGCGGCACACGCTCAGCACAATTCGGACTTGCGCGCCTGACGAGAGTGTCTAGTTTGTCTGCGTCCCGCATCGACGGAGCTCATGACGCCGCGAACGCACGTCTCCCTCCGGCACGAATACGAGCAGTATGTCGAGCAGGAGATCGAGAACTACAAGTTCTCTCTCCCGAGGGCGATGATCCTCCGCATCGGTGACGAAGCCGTGGCCTTCCTGCGGGAGCAGGAGCAGCCGGAGTTCAATGAACTGGTCATCTGGGCCGAGGTGGACCAGATCATCCGCCGCCGGCTGCGGCTTCCGAGCTACGCCACCTGGCGGCGCAAGCGGCTCCGCCTCATCGAGAAGTACCGCCGTCCCGAACACTGGGGGCTCACCCACGATACGCCGCTCGTCCGCGAGATCGTGCCGGATGCGGAGACGCGGGTACTGGTGGCCGGCGTGGAGGAGGAGGGAATGGTGCTCTATCTCGCCGCGCGCGGATGCCAGGTCACGGCGCTGCAGGAGAACGAAGACGCGGTCGATCGCGTGGTGACGGCGGCGGGAGCCGCGGGGCTCACGTCGCGCGTGAACGGCCTGACGGCGGGGCTCGACGCCTGGTCGCCCGACGCTCCGCTCAACGCGGTCGTGGTCGCGCCGGCGGCTCTCACTCGGCTGACCGCGGAGCAGCGCACCCGCGCGATCGAGTTGCTCCAGGGGGCGACGCTCGACGGCGGCGTCCACCTCGTCGAGACCCTCATGGCCGGCGAGTCAGTGCTCGGCGTCGACGAGCTTCGGTCGCGGTACCGCGGTTGGGACGTGAGCGTCGTGCGCAGCGGGCGATCGCAGCACACGTTCCTCGCGCGCAAGCTCGTCGCGTAGCGCCGCGGAGCATCGCCGCTGAGAAGCGTAACGAACTGATACTCGTACGACCCTCGCGAACGTGTCCTTTCGCGACAGGCGCGGGACAGGGTTGCGCGTTCGATTCTCGTATCGCCCGGAAAATACGTGGGTTAGCGTCTGCCCAGCTCGCGGCACCAATGCTGCTAGGGGCGCCAGCGGTCGCGCGAATCGACCCGGCCGCATCCGGCGAACCGTTCTCGCTGGCTGCGGCCGTTCTTCGAGGAAGTGAACAAGTGTAACCCTCGTCGGCATCGCAACGCTGGAGCGTGGTTGTGGATATCCCGGGTCAGGAAGCGCAGGAGCAGGAGCCGATTGGCATCGTCATCTCGGGCCGGCGGAGCGTGCCAACGCCGCCGCGGCTGTCGGCGTACATCCATGCCGCGGTCGAGGAGCCGGCGGCGGATACGCCCTCGGAGATCAAGGCCGCGTAGCACCCGATCGCTCGTCCCTGACGAAAACAAAAAAGCCGGCGCCAAGCGCCGGCTTTTTTGTTGGGCCGACAGAACCCTTACTTCTTCTTCTTGCCGCCCTTCTTCGCGGCCTTCTTCTTCTTCGCAGCCATTGGTCTCTCCATAGAGAGGTGGGTTGAACGCCGGTCCAATCCCCCGGTGGATTGGTCGGCAGCAATCGGATGTGCGAACATCCGATTGGTTCCGCGCGCCGGACTGCAGCGCTAACTGCGACCGCCTGTCGTGGCCCCCTGCAACCAGCAACGTTGTCAAACAACTGACCGTCTTGCTTCCGCCTTTGCGAACTGACGACTCAGGTCACTTCGCAGATACTGCTCCGGCGCACGGTCACTCCCACTACGAGCAGCTCGCTGCGCGAGCGGGCGTGCACCTTCCAAGCTGACTGCAATCTATATCGCGTCGCTCAAACTCGTAAAGTTGAAGTCGCGCACCTTGAGCGGCGGCACGATGATCGGCGTTCCCGGACCGAGTGATTCACTCGCGTTCACGCGCTCCGGCCGGCCGAGTGCCTCCACGTTGTTCAACATGAAAATGGGTGATTCGTTGAAGCGGAGATTCTTCACCGCCCGCGTCACCCTGCCCTGCTCGATGAGGAAGGTGCCGTCGCGCGTGAGTCCCGTGTGCAGGATGGTCCGCGGGTCCACACTCCGGATGTACCAGAACCGCGTGACCAGAATGCCGCGCTGGGTCGAGGCGATGAGCTCGTCCAGCGACTGCGTGCCGCCACTCATGCGCAGCGTGCCCGGGAACGGCGACGGCTCCACCTCCTGGCGCTGTGCCCAGTACCGGTCGTACGCCAGGTTCTTCACCACGCCGTTCTCGATCCAGGTGATCTTCTTGAGCGGGAGTCCCTCGCCGGAGAAGCCCGATGACGGCGCTTCGGGGTCGAAGGGATCGCTCCAGAGGGTCACGCGCTCGTCGACGACCTTCATGCCGATCTTGACGCCGCCACCCGGCTTGGAGAAGAACGAGCGTCCCTCGTCGGCGTTGCGCGCCGAAAAGGCGTTCTGGAGCCGGAGCAGCAGGTTGCCGACCGCGGTTGGCTCGAGGATGACCGTGTAGCGGCCGGGCTCGATCGCCGACGGATTCGCCGAGCGCCGCGCCTTGTCGATGGCCCGGCGCGCGAGCGCGGCGGGATCGACCCTGGTCCAGTCGTGGTGCGCGATCCCCGCCCACCCAGACCCGGTGCCGTCTTCGGTGCGGACGGTGGTGGTGAGCGCGAGCTCGGTCGCGCGCCCGTAGGCGAAGAGACCCTTCGAGTTCGCGATGGCGGTGGCGCCGCCGTTGGCCTCGAGGAATCCCGTGGAGACGAGCCCCGCGGCGCGCGCCGGTTCGCTGATCGCGCGCACGGCGCGGGCGCGGCTGTCGGGTTCCAGAGCGGCTGTCGCCTCGCTCCAAGCCGGCGGAGACTGGTACTGCTGTGGTTCCAGCTCCGGCATGGCTTCGGGGTCTTCGGGCGACAGCCGCGCGAGCCGCTCGGACGCAGCCACGGCTTCCCGGAGGCCCTGGTCGTCGAGACGGTTCGTGTTCACGGACCCGCGGCGCTTGCCGAACATGCTGATGATCGAGACGCTGGCGTTGTAGCCGTCGCCGGCGGTGGAGATCTGGTTCACGGCGAAGCGCGTGTTCGACTCGCTGCCACTGTTGACGACCACCCGCGTGGACTCGGCCGCAGCGAAGGAGAGGACGCGCTTTGCCAGTGCCTCCGCCTCTTCGCGCGAGAGGTAGCGGGCGGCCGCGGCCAGGGAGCGGAGCGAGCTCACGCCGTCCGCCCCGTGTTGATGATGTTGACCTGGCGGTGCCGCGTGGGCGGGCAGCCGTGCGAGATGGCATTGGACTGCGAGGGCTGACCCTTCGCGTCGCCGAAGGCCCCCCAGAGCATGTAGCTGCTGCGCCCGCCGATCATGTCGAGCGAGTTCCAGAACTCCGGCGTGCGGATCTGGTAAGCCACGTCCTTGAGCATACCGGTGATCTTCCCGCCGCGGACCTCGTAGAAGAGCTGCCCGCCGAACTGCGCGTTGTAGCGCTGCTGGTCGATCGAGAAGGAGCCGTCGCCCACGATGGCGATCCCGCGGTCGGTGGCGGCGATCATGTCGTCCCAGGAGAGATCGCGCTCACCCGGCAGGAGCGACACGTTGGGCATGCGCTGGAACTGCACGTCCTGCCACGACTGCGCATAGGAGCAGCCGTGCGAGCGCGACGGCATGCTGCGCTGCTTGTACCACCAGTCGAGCCACATGGCCTGCTCGCGGGTGGTCTGGTAGTCCACGAAGATCCCGTTCTTCACGATGTCGAAGCGTTCGGGCCTGACGCCTTCGTCGTCCCAGCCGACGGCGGAGAGGGAGCCCGGCTGCTCGCGGTCGCCGACGATGTTCATGAAGTCGGGGCCGTAGCGGAGCTGGCCGAGGACCTTCTCGGGTGGGGCGACGAAGCTGGTCCCGGCGTAGTTGGCCTCGTAGCCGTAGGCCCGATCGAGCTCCGTGGGGTGCGCGATCGACTCGTGGATCGTGAGTCCCAGGTGGGTGGGGTGGAGGATCAGATCGTACCGTCCGACCTCCACCGGCCTGGCCGAGAGCTTCTGGATGGCGAGCTCCGCCCAGCGGGGCGCGTTTTCGACGAGCTTCGCGCCCTCGACGTGCTCGTACCCGAGCCCCATGGGCTGGATGTCGGTGGACTGGAGGTTCTGGAAGTCGGAGTTGTCGGCGGAGACCGCCGTGATCGACATCGACGGGGACGTGCGATAGATCGTCTGCCCCGTAAAGGTGCCGTCGGTGTTGGCGTAGGTCTTCTCTTCGCGCAGGAAGAACATCGAGGAGCTGGCGAAGCGCGAGCCGCGTACCTTGAGCGCCGCTTGGTTGGCGGCGAGGAGGAGTGCGACCTTGTCCTCGAGGGCGACGTCGAAGGGGTCGGTGCGGACCGGGCTTTTCCAGACGCCGTTGGGCGTGGGATCCGCCGGCGCGAGGGTGACGGGTCGGATCTGCGCGGCCCGGTTGGAGCGCGCCTGGAGGGCAGCCTGGCGCGCCACGCGCGCGATCTCGTCGCGGGTGACGTCATTGCTGCAGGCGAAGCCCCACGATCCGTTCACGAGGGTGCGGACGCCGAAGCCGAAGGTGTCGTTCTCGTTGATGCCCTGGACGCGGCGCTCACGGGTGGTGACGCTCTGCGAGCGATTGCGGCTGAAGCGGACGTCGGCGTACTGCGCGCCGGCGGCTCTGGCCGCGTCGAGCGCGACCATGGCGAGTTCGCGGAGGGCGGGATCAGAGGGGTCGAAGAGATCGGCGCCGCGTGAGCCGTTGAGGGCGAAGGCTCGTTGGAGCGCCTGGGCATCGAGGTGGCCGGCTACGCCGAGGGAGGCGGCGGCGACCGATGCGTTCCTGAGGAATTGTCGTCGCGATGAACTCAAGCGATGTCCCCGCGCATGCGCGAAGGCGTTGGCCGAATATAGGAACAGGGAAATTGGCGCGCAATGCCCCCAATTCGGCGTCGGTGGCTGGCTCCGCCGTTCTCCCGGGGTGCCTAACGAGCGTGGCGGAGGGGCCGGGCGAGCAGGTGACGGTCACGGGCGACGCGCGTCGGGCCGCGAGCGAGACGCGACTCGACCCTGGGGCGATCCGGCCTTTACTCCTTGGGGAGAGGAGGCCGCGTCTCGCCCCACGCGGACGCTGCGCCGGCTGCCTGGTCGTCTCCTGGGGCAAGGAGCCAGCGGTCGTATTCTTCCCATCGCTGCCAGTAGCGGCCATTCAGGAGCTTTCGCCAGAACAAGCCGCTCAGTGGCAGGAGCGGGAGGGGCTCTCCCGTGGCGGAGACGCCAGGAGGGGCAAAAACGACTTCACCGCCGGCGGTCTCGCCGTTGCGCTGCGGGTTCCAGTAGGCCCATCGCGCGGCGATGAAGGTCGTGTCGCGCGCGAGGCGCAGCGTCCCCTGGAGCCCCGTCTCGCTCCGAGACCGCGGGCAGAAGGCGAGCGTGATCTCGCGCTCATCGCCACCAAGCACACTCAGCGTGTGCCGCTGCGCGAACAGATCCGCGCCGAAGTGGCTCGCGTGCCATGATTGCAGCGAGGCGTAGCGCCAGATGCCGACGTCCGCCTCCCCGAGCGCGGCGGTCATGAGCCATACGTAGCCCTGCGACTCGATGAGCCGGCGACCGCCCATGATCCAGTCGCTCACCGCGAGATGAGCTCCCCGCGTCTCGTGCGATGGATCGATCACCGCGAGGCTCTCGGCGCGCACGTTCCCCTCGACCTGCGTGAGCTCGGTGAAGCGGGTCATCGTGTCGGCCTGCGGCGCGAGGTATCGCCGGGTGGCCGCCTCCCAGAGCCGGCGCGCCTCGGCACCGTCGACGTTGGGGCAGAGTTGTACGGCGGTGAGCGTGGTCGATTCGGCCAGCGGAGCCGGCAGCGCCGTGAGCTCCACCACGTACTCCGCCTTCCCCGAGTCGAGCGGAACGCGCGTGGGTGCGAAGCCGATCCGGCGCGTCGCGATGGCCACCGCCTCGGCCGCCTCCGCGCGGCCGAAGCGGAGCTTCCCGCTCCGATCGGACATCCGCGACGCCAGGCGGCGGGTGGGCGACCAGAGTTCTCCGTGCACTCCTTCGAGCGGCTGTCCTTCGGCCTGGACTCGGACGATCACCTGCGCCTGCGCGCGGCCTGCCGTCGCCACAGTGAGCGCCAGCCCTGCGACCGCGATCCTCTTCAAGGCTGTTCCACGGTTCGCGCGGCGGTGTGCAGACGAAAGCTGCGAAGGAAAAGTCATGACCGTACGATCATGTGCGCGCCGCCGTGCGCGCGAAGCCGTGCGTCACGATCCGTGTGTGCGCCACGGGTGGGGGCGCCACTGGGGGCGCGCCACGTCGCCGTCAGGGCGAGGGCGCACTCACGGCTGGGAGGGGGGAGGCTTCATTCCGGGGCGCGCGGACCCGGCACCCCGTTCCCCAAGGAAATCCGACTCTGACCCCCATTACGCGAAATTCGGCTCTGACCCTATGCTCCCCGGGAGCCGGCGGAGCTCCATCACGCGCCCATGGGGAGGTAGCCTCCGGCCGCGTCAGGCCCGATAATGACTATAGAGATCGGCGCGGCCAGGCCGAGCCGATCAGCTCCCCGACCGACTTCAGCTGGTCACGAGCCGCCATGCCGAACCTGACCATTGATGGAGTGGCCGTCGCGGTAAAGGACGGCGCCACGATCCTCGACGCCGCGCGCGCGATCAACGTCGACGTGCCGACGCTGTGCTGGTACCCGACGCTCCCCATCGTCGGGAACTGCCGAATCTGCCTCGTCTCGGTCGAGGGGAACCCGAAGCTCGTCCCCGCGTGCGCCACACAGGCCGCCGACGGAATGGTCGTCACCACCGAGTCCATGGCGGCGGTGAAGAGCCGGCAGGGTGTGCTGAGCATGCTGCTCGAGCGGTACCCGGTCGAGGAGATTCCCGAGAAGGGGTACCGGAACGAATTCGAGGCGCTGGTCCGCCGCTACGACGTGCCCGCCGAGCGGCACTCGGGAATGCCGCTCCGCACCGGCGACGAGCGCGACGGCGATCCGATCATCCAGCATGACATGAGCACCTGCATCCTCTGCACCCGCTGCGTGCGCGCGTGCGAGGACATCCAGGTGGTGGGCGTGCTGGACGTGGCGTATCGCGGCGACCACGCCGAGATCATCGTGGGGGCCGACGGGAACCCCGAGCATGCCGGGTGCACCTGGTGCGGCGAGTGCGTGCGCGTCTGCCCCACCGGTGCGATCCACGACATCCTGCCGCTGGCCGTTCGCGCCAACGGTGGCATGGTGGAGCGCATGCGGTCGAAGGACATGCCGGAGGCCGACCGGACCGTGCGCAGCGTGTGCCCCTACTGCGGCGTGGGCTGCCAGATCGATCTCCAGGTGCGGGATGAGCAGGTCGTGCACGTGCGCAGTCCCTGGATCGAGGAGAACACACCGAATCAGGGCTCGACCTGCGTGAAGGGGCGCTTTGGCTACGACTTCGTGCAGCATCGCGACCGACTGACGAAACCGCTGATCCGGCGCGGCTGGGAGAAGCGCGACGGGACGTGGGTCTACGATCCCTCGCATGCCGGCAATGGCTGGGGCCGACGCGGAGGCCCGTGGGACCTCGTGCAAACCGAGGGGAAGACGAAGAAGAAGCGCCCCCAGAGCAACCCGCTGAACACGGCGCCCACCGGCATGGGCTCACTGGGCGATCCGCGCGATCGCGTGGCCACGCCAGCAGCCTGGTACGAGCCCTACCGCGAAGCCACCTGGGAGGAGGCGATGGAGCTCACGGCGCAGGAGCTCGTGCGGCTCCGCGACACGCACGGCTCCAACTCGCTCGCCGTGTTCCAGTCGGCCAAGTGCTCCAACGAGGAGAACTACCTCCTGCAGCGGATGTTCCGGGGCGGTCTGGGAACGAACAACGTGGATCACTGCACGCGTCTCTGCCATTCGTCGTCGGTAGCCGCGATGCAGCGGGCGATGAACACGAGCGCGGCGTCGGGGTCGATGCGCGAGGTCGAGACCGAGTCGGACGTGATCTTCATCCTGGGCGCGAACACCACAGAGTCGCATCCCGTCTTCGGTGCGGCCATCAAGCGCGCGGTGAAGCGCGGGGCTAGGCTCATCGTCTGCGATCCTCGCCGGATCGAGCTGGCCGCGCGCGCGGATATCCACCTGCAGGCGATTCCCGGCTCCGACGTAGCGGTGATGAACGCCATGCTGCACCACATCCTGGAGCTGGGACTCGAAGACAAGGGGTTCATCGCCCGGCGCACGCACGACTTCGACAAGGTGCGCGAGGCCGTGAAGCCCTACACGCCCGAGCGGGCGGAGACGATCAGCGGCGTCCCGGCCGGCCTCATCCGCCGCGCGGCGGAGATCTACGCGCGCGGGCCGCGCTCGGCCACGCTCTGGGCCATGGGACTCACGCAGCATCGCACGGGCACGGACATCGTGGCCGCCCTGCTCAATCTCATCCTGGCCACGGGGATGATCGGGCGCTGGGGCGCGGCGATGATCCCGATCCGCGGGCAGAACAACGTACAGGGCGCGAGCGACGTGGGCGCGATCCCGATGGTGTACACCGACTATCAGACGGTGACCGATCCGGCGATCCGCCACATGTTCGCGTCCACCTGGAACGTGCCCGACGAGCGCATCCCGCTCGAGGTAGGCCTCAAGGTCACGCAGATCGTGCAGGAAGAGAGCGGCGTGCGTGGGATGTATATCATGGGCGAGAACCCGATTCTGTCGGATCCGGAGGTCTCACACGCGGAGCACTGGTTCCGCGACCTGGAGTTCCTCGCGGTGCAGGATCTCTTCCTCACCGAGACCGCGCGCTACGCCGACGTCGTGCTCCCCGGGGCATCGTTCGCGGAGAAGGACGGCACGTTCGTGAACACCGAGCGGCGCATCCAGCTCGCGCACAAGGCCGTGGAGCCGCCGGGAGACGCGCGGGGCGACCTCGAGATCATCATCGACCTGTCGAATCGCATCGGACTGCCGACGCCGTTCACGAATGCGGCCGAGGTGATGGACGAGATCGCGACGGTGACGCCGTCATGGCGCGGGGTGTCGCACCCGCGGCTGCAGGAGAGTGGCGGACTTCAGTACCCGGTTCCCGATGCGAACCATCCGGGCACGGACTTCCTGTTCGACGAGTCGTTCCCCACGAGCGACGGGAAGGCGAAGTTCGTGGCCGTGGAGTTCCTGCCGCCTGCCGAGCTGCCGAACGAGGAGTACCCGTTCATGTTGAACACGGGCCGGCAGATGTACCACTGGCACACCGGAACGATGACGCGGCGGTCGTTTGCGCTCGACGCCCGCGAGCCGGGCCCGATCGTGGAGTTGAACCCGGCGGACGCGCGGGAGCTCGGCGTGAACGACGGCGACGAGGTTCGGGTGGCGTCACGGCGCGGCGAGATCCGGATCTCGGTGCGCCTGTCGGACCGCGTGGCGCGGCGTCAGGTCTTCATCCCGATGCACTACCGCGAGGCGGCGGTGAACCTGCTCACGAATCCGGAGCTGGATCCGTACGCGCACATCCCGGAGTACAAGGTGTGCGCGGTGGCGGTGAGTCGGGTGTCCGCGGCGGATTCGCGCGGCGAAGGGCGGACGGACGCGAGCCTTGCAGTGGGCGTGGCTGTTGATCGCGACCACCCATCATGAACGGAATGCCAGAGGCGGCTGCACCCTACCTGGTCCAGATGAGAATGACGCCGCAGCTACGGGGACCTGGGAGAGACTGGTATTCGGGTGGAGCTCGCCCCCCCGTGGTATAGACCTCGATGCCCGCGACGTGAGTTGGGAGCGCGAGCGCATCGACGCCGAAGGCAAACGCGTGCTCCGGCGGCTTCGACAAGTCATTGAGCCGTCGGCCATCGAGGTAGACTGTCATCGGGCAATTGCCGAGACCTACGGGCACCCAGCAGAGGGGATCATTCGGGGACAGACAGTTCGAGCCGCGTTCCCCCCTCTGGCGCATCACGCGAAGCGAAGGGATTCCCTGCAGCATGTGGGTAATGCGCACTGGATTGCGCCGCTCGATTTCTTCAACGGTGATGAAGTGACCAGCGTTTATGCCACATGTGAAGTTGCCCCGGTTTAGTGGACACCTCCAGCGCCTCGATCGAGATTCGAGGCAGGAGGTGCGTGATGAGGAAGAAGCCGGGACGGCCATTTACGTATAGTGAGGATTTTCGCCGCGAGGCCGTGCGCCTGGCGGAGTCCGGCACGAAGCCGCTCGCGCAACTCGCGCGGGAGCTGGGGGTCCATCTCGAGACCCTGCGCGGCTGGCGTCGGAGAGCCCGCGCGGCGCGGACCGGGGACGGGGACGCGGCCGGGACGGTGCCCTCCCTCGAGGAAGAGAATCGACGGTTGCGGCGGGAGAATGCGCGGCTGCTCGAGGAGCGGGAGATCCTAAAAAAAGCGACGGCCTTCTTCGCCAAGGATGCACGATGAGATTCGTGTTCATCCGCGCGCACGAGCGCCGCTGGCACGTCACGACGATGTGCCGGGTGCTCGCGGTGTCGAGGGCCGGATATTATGCCTGGCGTGCGCGCCCGCTCTGTGCCCGCGTGCAGGAGGATCGCGTGCTGGCCGACCGGATCCGCCGGATCCAGGCCGAGGTCAAGGGCCGCTACGGGCGGCCGCGCATGCAGCAGGAGCTCAAGGCCTTGGGCTTCGCGGTCAGCCCCAAGCGCGTCGGCCGCGTGATGCGGAGCGAGGGCCTGCAAGCGAAGCGTCCCCGGCGCTTTCGCGTCACCACGCAGTCGGTGCCGTCGGCCCCCGTGGCCCCGAACCTCCTGGCGCGCCGGTTCGCGGTCACGCCGACGCAACGTGCCGATCAGGTCTGGGTCGCCGACCTCACGTATCTGCCGACCCGCGCGGGCTGGCTCTACCTCGCCGTGATCCTCGATCTCGCGTCGCGGGTGGTGGTCGGCTGGGCGCTGCGGACGCGACTCGATCAGTCGCTGGCCAGCGCCGCGCTGTCGATGGCCCTCCACCATCGGCATCCACCGCCTGGCGGTCTCCATCATTCGGATCGCGGCGGGCAATACACGAGTGCGACGTACCAGGCGCAGTTGCGCGCCGCCGGCTTTCGAGCGAGCATGAGTCGGCGCGGCGACTGTTGGGACAACGCGGTGGTGGAGAGCTTCTTCGCCACGCTCGCCAAGGAGCTGCTGATCGAGGGTGTGTTTGCGACCCGGGCGGCGGCGAGTCAAGCCATCTTTGAGTTCCTTGAGATCTGGTACAACCGCCGGCGGCGTCATTCTTCGTTAGGCTATCGCAGTCCCGTCCAATACGAAGAAGAAGTCCTGCAGGCCAGCTAACCCAGGTGTCTACGACATCGGGTCAACTCCAATGCACTCACCAGGACGTCCATGACTAACTCGTCGCGATCAGCGCGAAGGCAGGCGAGGTAACGCACATACGCCCGAAGCATCGGCCGCCACCGTTCGACGAATTCGACCCAAGTGGGATCACGCGCGGCCGCGCCGGGAGCCTCCGCGGGCGACGGCATGCCCTTGCGCGCTCTCGCGACATGCCTCTGCTCGCTCCTGCCGCCGCCCATCTCTTCTCCGTGGCAACGGGCCGGCCGGGTTCCCGGAGGATTGTAGAATCGCACGCACAGTACACTGGCCGAGACTAAGCGGCAAGCGTCGGAGAATTCGAGGGAAGGAGAGCAGACCCCCCGAGGACGAGTTTGACCCCTCGCCCCGACGGCGCACGAATCGCTTAGGGGTACCGCGCCGCTGGTGTGTCGTTGAGGTGCAGGCCGCGCGGAACGTCCCGCGCCCGATCTCGCCCTGGTTGGAGTCACACATACATGCTTGCCTCGCGTCATCTGGCTCTGCTGATCCCCGCCCTGGTGGTGGCCTGTGCGTCCGCCAGCGAGGTGGAACGGCCCCCCGTTACCGTCACCGCGTCGACGAACCCCACGGATCTGCGCCTGGGGGACACGGCGCGCGTCGTCATCGACCTCGTCAATGTGAGCAACGAGGTCGTCTGGATCGGCCCGGCCGGGTGCAACTATGACTTCGTGATCGCGAATGCCGCGGGCGCGGTTTTTCATCCCGCGGAGCAGATTTACTGCACGCTCGCCCTGCTCGCACCCGTGGAGCTCTCGCCTGGTGAGACCTATCAGATTCAGGCCTTCACCACGGGCCGCGTGATCGCGCAGGGCTCCCAGGCCGAGCCCTCGATGCTCGAGCCGGGCACGTACAGCATCCGTGCGGTGCTCGCGGTGCTGCGCGGGCAGGAGGATCACATCCAGGTCAAGAGTAGCCCGTCGACGATCACGTTCCGGGCCAACTAGCTCCCCAGGCTCAGACCGCGATCGGCGCGCGGGATCAGCAGCGCTGCACGCGGAGACGCGGAGGCGCGGGGAACTGCACGCAGAGAGAAACATTGTGTCCGTTTTCCGCGGTCTCCGCGCCTCCGCGTGCAACGCTGTTGCCGTGCCACGACCGGCACTCCTAACGAGACCCGGGATTTGCGCCACCATGGAGAGCGTGGTAGAGTTGAGGCCGTCCTCACCCACGCAACATGGATCTCGGACTCGCGAACAAGGTCGCCCTCGTCACCGGCGCCTCGTCAGGACTCGGCCTCGCGATTGCGCGGGAGCTGAGCCAGGAGGGAGCGGCGGTGGCCGTCGTGGCCCGGCGAGACGAGGTGCTCCGCAAGGCAGCCGCCGAGATCTCCGCGGCCACGAAGCATCGCGTGCTCCCCGTGCCGGGTGACGTCACCGCGGCCGGCGAGGCGCAGCGCATCTGCGCGAGCGTGGAGGAAGTCCTCGGCCCCGTCGACATCCTCGTCGCCAACGCGGGCGGGCCGCCGTCCACGACCTTCGAGACGACGACCGACGAGCAGTACCTCGCGGCGCTGAACCTGAATCTCATGGCGTCGATCCGCCTCGCGCATGCCTGCGTGCCCGGCATGCGCCAGCGGCGCTGGGGGCGCGTGATCTTCCTCTCGTCGATGGCGGCCAAGATGCCGATCGGCGGGCTCTTGCTCTCGAACACGGCCCGTTCGGGACTCCTCGGTTTT
>DATIGO010000014.1:0-3331 GCA_035454665.1 Gemmatimonadaceae bacterium
CCGCGCGGCCCGGGTACCGCCCGGTACCCGGGCCGCGCGGCGTGTTCGAGCCCTGTGAATCCGATCGCAGCACACTCTCGTACTCCCCCGTCATGGCACTCCCGCTGCACGCCGCCGCCGTCATCGGGCTCGATGCGCTGCGTGCCAATCCGCTCCGCGCCGCGCTCTCCACCCTCGGCGTGATCATCGGCGTGGCGGCTCTCGTCGGCGTGCTCTCGCTCGGCGACGGCATGGAGCGTACCGCTCGCGAGCAGCTCGGGCGCACCACGGACATCCTGTCGCTTTCGGTCTCACCGCGCACCTTCGAGTCGGTCGACGGCGAGCGATTTCCTCTCGGCGATACCCTGCATCTCGGGTTCGACGATCTGACCGCCGTGGCGGCGCTGCCAGGAGTCGAGCGGGCCGCCCTCTACGTGCGTCGTTCTGCCGAGCTGGTACGGGCGGGCGACGCGCCGCGCCGCATGGTGGCCGTGAACGCCACGGTGCCCGCCTGGGAGAGTCTCGCGCGCACGCGCCTGGCGGCGGGGCGCTACCTGACGGCGTCCGACCTGGCCTCCACCGCGATGGTCGTCGTGGCGTCCGGCGCCCTGGCTCGCGCCGTGGTGCCCGACGTGCCCGTGGACTCGGTGGCGGTCGCCGCCATCGGACGCGAGATCGTTCTGGGTGGCGAGCGCCGCCGCATCGTCGGCGTGCTCGATACCGATCCCTCGGCGCGGATGCTCGAAGCGATCGTGCCACTGGTCGCCGTGCCGCCGGAATCAGGCATCCCGCGCGCGCAGCTGCTCCTCCGTGCGGCGCGGGTGGAGGACGTCGCGACGGTGGAGCGGGCCGTGCTGACGCATTTCGCGGCGCGGGCACGGGACACGGTGCCGCGCGTCGAGGTGGGATCGTACCGCGGGCGCGCGGAGCAATCCGCCCAGGCGATCCTCATCTTCAAGCTCCTGATGGGCGCCATCACGGGGATCTCGCTCGTGGTGGGCGGCATCGGGATCATGAACGTGCTGCTGGCCTCTGTGACGGAGCGGACGCGCGAGATCGGGATCCGGAAGGCGGCGGGAGCACGACCGCGCGACATTCAGCGACAGTTCCTGGCCGAGTCCGTGGCGATCTCCGGCGCCGGGAGCGCGATCGGAGTGGTGCTCGGCGTCGGCGCGGCCTTCGGCGTGACCGCGGCGATCCGGAAGTTCGCTGACGCCCCGTTCGTGACCGCCTCGGTGTCGTGGAGCACACTCGCGGTGGCGGCTGTGGCGGCGATCGTGGTGGGACTCACGTTCGGGACGTATCCCGCGCGTCGGGCGGCGAGGTTGAGCCCCATCGACGCGATCAGGCATGAGTGAGATGGGAGTGGGGGGTAGGGAGCGAGGGTCTCACCCCTGAGGGTCGCGAGCGGCAGCGAGCGACCCATCGGTCCTCCCCTGCCCCCACTTTTGCCCTCACGCTTGAGAGGTGTCGTGCGGGCCCATAGCTTCGCCCGAGGCCCGCCCGACACCCCGGAGGAATCGTGAACCGCCCGTCCCTTCCCTCTCGTGCCCGTCTGCTGGTGGGCGCTCTCGCGGTATTCGTCTCGGTCCCTCCCGCCCTGAGCGCCCAGGCGGCGGATGCGGCGCTCGTGCAGCGCGCGCGGGCGATCCATGATCGCGTGATCACGCTCGACACCCACGTCGACATCAACCCGTCGAACTTCACGGCGGAGCGCAACTACACGCAGCGGCTGGAGAACCAGGTCAACCTGCCGAAGATGCACGAGGGGGGGCTCGACGTGGCCTTCCTCATCGTGTATGTGGGGCAGCAGCAGGACTTCACGCCGGAAGCGTACCAGAGGGCGTACGAGGCGGCGGTCGAGAAGTTCGACGCGATCCATCGCCTGACGAAGGAGATCGCCCCGGACCGGATCGGTCTCGCGCTCACGGCCGACGACGTGCGCCGGATCGCGGCCTCCGGGCGCAAGGTCGCGCTCATCGGCGTCGAGAACGCCTACCCGTTAGGCGAGGACCTCGGGAAGATCAGGGAGTTCTACGACCGCGGCGGGCGGTACATCTCCCTCGCGCACAACGGGCACTCGCAGTGGTCCGACTCCAACACCGGCGAGCGCGACGGATGGAAGTGGAACGGGCTGTCGCCGATCGGGCGGCAGGCGATCGCGGAGATGAACCGGCTGGGCATCATGATCGACGTCTCGCACCCGTCCAAGGCGTCCTCGATGCAGACGTTCGAGCTGAGCAAGGCTCCGGTCATCGCGTCACACTCGGCCGTGCGGGCGCTCTGCAATCACTCGCGCAACATGGACGATGAGCAGCTGCAGGCGCTCAAGCGGAACGGCGGTGTGATCCAGACCGTGGCGTTCGCCTCGTACGTGAAATGCGCGACGGCGCCGGCCGAGCGGCAGCCCGCACTGCAGCAGCTCTACGAGGAGTTCGGGTTGCCGGCGGGCGGGCGCGGCGCGCGGGGTGGCGGTGCCGGCGCGGGTGGCGGGCGCGCCGCCGCGGGTGGCGTTGGCGCGGGACGGGGTGGGCGTGGCGGCGGCCGCGGCGCCCTGCAGGCGGCCATCGATTCGCTCCCCCCGGCGCGCCGCGCGGAGTTCGATCGCCGCATGGCCGAGATCGATCGGATGTATCCCGTTCCTCCGCGCGCGACGGTGCAGGAGTTCGTCGACCATGTCGACTACGCGGTGAAGCTGATCGGGATCGACCACGTGGGCATCAGCTCCGACTTCGACGGCGGTGGCGGTGTGGAAGGTTGGAGCGACGCCAGCGAGACGTTCAACGTGACGCTCGAGCTGGTGCGCCGCGGCTACACCGAGGAGCAGATCGGAAAGCTCTGGAGCGGCAACCTGCTGCGCGTGATGAGCGAGGTCGAGCGGGTAGCGCGCGAATCGCAGCGCGCTCGCTAATCGCTTCCAGGGGTCGCCCGAGGCGCCCCGCGGGGCGCCGCGCGGCGTTCCCCGGGGGGCCTCGGGCGCGGCTACGGCGTCTTGAGCGGCCGCACCCAGCCCGAGGGCGTCACGTCGAACAGCGGGGCCAGCACGATTTCCCAGGCGGGCGCAACGGCCGCCGCGGGCGGGCGAAGCGCGACGGCCGCCGGCACCGGCACGCTGTACGGATCCGCCGCCAGGTAGTTCACGGCCAGTCCCAGATCCTCGATCGACGCGAGCGTCATCGCCGAGAGGGGCATCGGCCCCTCTTCGGCGAGGCTGGTCATGAGCTCGTTGACGAAGGCCGCCTCGCGCCAGTGCACTTCGGCCGTCCCCGCGCCTCCCACGTTCTCGACCGGCACGGATCCCTGGCCGCACAGGCCGGCCCCACCCGCCGCAACGCAATGCTGCACCGCCCCG
>DATIGO010000015.1:0-6747 GCA_035454665.1 Gemmatimonadaceae bacterium
TCCGCCAACCCATAGCGCGTGAACAGGCCGATCGTCGCCGCGAGCCGCGGCAGGTGCCGGGGAGTGAGCATGTGGCGTACGGGTGTGTCGGGGGGGGTACCCGTGCCGGCGGTGATCGTTCGGCGGCCGGCGCTGCCTGACGAGAGCGCCGCGGCCGTGCCTGGCGGCGGATTGCGGCCGAGCATGCCACGTCTCGTGGGGTGGTGGGGTAGTCCACGGTGTTCCTCCACGTCTCAAGGAGACCCCCATGGTGGCGCTCGCACTCATTCTGTTCGTGGCCTGGCTGCTCGGAGTCCTCGTCTTCAACGTCGCCTCCGGCGCCATTCACCTCCTCCTGGTCATCGCCGCGGTCGTCTTCATCTGGCGCCTGCTCACGGGGTCCCGGACCACGCGCGTCCCGTAGCGGCGGCGCGGGCGCCGCCGCTGCCATACACGCCCTCCCACGCGGCCGGCGCCGCGCTCCGTGAATACAGAACGCCCCAGGGCGGGGGCACCCGCCTGGGGCGTTCTGCTGGACTCGAGGACCGGCCGGCTCGCGGTCGGAAGAGGCGCGGGCCGGAATCGAACCGGCGAATGGGAGTTTTGCAGACTCCTGCCTTACCACTTGGCTACCGCGCCGTGCGCCCGTGCAAGCTACCCCGAACCCCCTCGCGCCTCAAGCGCGCCAGGCGCCACCTTATCGCTCGTGGACGTCTCCCCGCTCGTTCCGCTCGATCGCGTCAGGCAGGCCGCGCAGGCGTTCGCCGGCCGCCTCCATCGGACGCCGACCGTTCCGTCGCGCCACCTCTCGCACGTCGCGGGCGCCAACGTTTTGCTCAAGCTCGAGCTCTTCCAGAAGACCGGATCCTTCAAGCCGCGTGGCGTCCTCACCGCGCTCGACGCGCTGCCCGAGGCGGAGCGCCGGAAGGGCGTCATCACGCTGTCGGCCGGTAACCACGCGCAGGCCGTCGCATGGGCCGCCTCCGCATCGGGCATCCGCAGCACCGTGGTCATGCCCGCGCACGCCGTGCGCTTCAAGGTCGAGGCCACACGCGAGTACGGCGGTGAGGTCATCCTCACGCACGACGACCTCCTCGCCACGACCCTCGAAATCCAGAAGCGGCGCGGCCTCACCCTCGTGCATCCGTTCGACCACCCCGACATCATCGCCGGCCAGGGGACCGTCGCCCTCGAGCTGCTCGAGGACGTCCCCGCCGTCGACGCCGTGCTCGTGGGATGCGGTGGCGGCGGATTGCTCGCCGGGGTCGCCACGGTCGTGAAAGCGCTCCGGCCCGCGGCGAAGGTGTACGGGGTCGAGCCCTCGGGCGCCCCCGGCATGCGGCAGAGTCTCGATCGTGGCGCTCCCGTCAGGCTCGATCGCGTGGATACGATCGCCGATGGCCTCGCCGCGCCGTTCATCGGCGCGCTGACCTTCGCGCACGCCCGGGCCCTGGTCGACGACGTCTTCGTCGTCGAGGATGCGGAGATCGTCACGGCCATGAAGACGCTCATGCAGCGCATCAAGGTGCTCGCGGAGCCCGCCGGCGCGGCCGCCCTCGCGCCCCTGCTCGCCGGTCGCGTCCCGCTTCACGCCGGCGCAACCGTGGCCGTCGTCGTCAGCGGCGGCAACGTGGATCTCGACCGCCTCCGCGGACTGCTCTGACGGCCGCGAGCGCGCCTACCTCCGGATCGACGGCCGCATCACAACCCGCTGCCAGCCGACCCGGCGCTACCAGGCGATTGCGTAAGCCTCGCGTCGCGGATCGGCGCCGGACATCCGGGCGCCTGACGAGTGGATCACGATCATCTGCGCTCCACCGAAGTCCGCGCTCGGTTCCTGGACCGTCACCCGGTGGCCGCGCCGCGCGAGCTCGCCGCGTGCCGGCTCGTCCACTCCCGGTTCGACGCCCAGGCGCGCCCGACCGAAGACGCGCCACCGCGCGGCTTCCACCGCCTGCTGTGGCGTCATCCCGAACCGCAGCACGTTGTTGAGGATCTGAACGAGCGTCTGCGGCTGCCCGTCGCCACCCGGCGTCCCGAAGACCGCGGCCAGCGAGCGATCCGCGTTGAGCGCCATCGCGGGGCTCAGCGTGTGGAAGGGTCGCTTCCCCGGCGCCACAACGTTCGGATGTCCCGCCTCCAGCGTGAACAGGGCACCCCGGTTGTGCAGCACGATCCCGGTCCCCGGCACCATCCGTCCGCTGCCGAACGACGCGAACAGGCTCTGGATCAGCGACACCGCGTTCCCGTCCTTGTCCACCACCGCCAGGAAGATCGTATCGCCGTTGCCGTCGCGTACCTCCACGCTCCCCTCGGACGCGATCACCGTGTCGCGCCGGATCCGCTGCGCCAGCTCGCGTGCGTACTCCTTCGACAGCAGTCGGTCCAGGGGCACACTCGCGAACGCCGGATCGGCGAGGTAGCGGTCCCGGTCCGCATAGGCAAGCTTCGACGCCTCCGCCAGCGCGTGGATGTACGCCGCGCTGTTCCGCTCCATTCCCGTCAGATCCACCGCCTCGGCGATGTTCAGCATCTGCAGGAACGTCGCGCCCTGGGTATTGGGCGGGAACGCCAGCACCGTCCGGCCCAGGTACGTCGTCGAGATCGGCTCCTGCCACGTCGATCGATGGCGGCCCAGGTCTTCGCTGCCGACGAGCCCGTCCTCGCGCTGCATGAACTCCGCGATCCGCTGCGCGAGCGCGCCCGTGTACAGCACATCCGCGCCACCGGCGGCGATAGCGCGCAGGCTCCCGGCCAAATCGCGCTGCAGGAGCAGTGTCCCCGGCTCGGGGGCGTTGCCGTTCACGAGGAAGACCTGCGCCAGCGCTGAATCGCCGGCCACTTTCCGCTGCTCGCCCGCGATGTCGAGCGCGAGCCGCGTGGAGACCGGGAGGCCGCGATCGGCGTAGTCGATCGCCGGGCCCAGCGCCTCCGCCAGGGTGATGGTGCCGAACCGCGCGAGCGCATCCTCCCACGCCCGCACCGCGCCCGGCACCGATACCGACAGGATACCGCTCCCCGGAATGGTTCTGAGGTTGCGTTGCGCGAAGAAGGCCGGCGTCGCGCGCGTGCCCGCGCGGCCACTGCCGTTCAATGCGTACACGCGCCCCGTGCGCGCCTCCCGGATCAGGAGAAAGGCATCCCCGCCTACGCCGTTCATGTGCGGCCGGGCCACCGCCAGCACGCCAGCCATCGTGATCGCGGCATCTACCGCGTTGCCACCGCGCCGCAGCACGGCCGCACCGGCCGCCGAAGCCAGCGCGTGATCCGAGACCACCGCGGCCTCACGACCGATCACGTCAGGGCGAAGCATCGACTGGGCGGGAAGCGGGGCGCTGGCCACGCTCGTCGCGGCGAGCGCGCCCGCGGCGCGGATCGCCCGACGTAACGCCGGGCGCATGGTACGGAACGTTGCGGTCACGGAGATCTCCTCACTCACGTCACTCGATGGGTCGGCCAGACGGCAATCGTCGCCGTTCGACGGCCGGAACGCAACTCGGTGCCCTGTTTGTCGCCACTCCCCGCCGCTGCTCCCGTTGACCTCGCCGGGGGCGTCACTATCTTATTTAGATACTTGGCTAAGTATCTCACTGACACCATGGGCACGAATGCGGTTTTCCGGGCGCTCGCGGATCCCACGCGTCGCGAAATCCTCCGTCTGCTGCGCGGAGGATCGAAGAGCTCCGGCGACATCGCCGGGCATTTCGAGACCAGTTGGGCGACCGTGTCGCGCCATCTCTCGATCCTGCGCGATGCCGGCCTCATTCGGGCCGATCGCGACGGGCAGTTCATCCACTACGAGCTCAACACCACCGTTTTCCAGGACGTGATCGACCACCTGCTCGAACTCGGACGTCCGCGGAGACCCCATGCGTAAATGGCTCCCTGCCGTGCTCATCGCGGCCGCGCTCGCTTTCTCGCTCGTCGCCTGGCCGCGCCTGCCCGAACAGATGGTGACCCACTGGAACGTGAGAGGTGAGCCCGATGGGTACAGCTCCCGTTTCATGGGCGCCTTCATGCTGCCGGTCTTCACCCTCGGGATCTGGCTGCTGCTGCTCGCGGTGCCCCACATCGATCCCCGCCGGGCGAACATCGAGAAGTTTCGCGACACCTACGAGACCCTCATCATCGCCGTCGTCGGGCTGCTGACGTTGCTCCACGGGGCCGTGGTCGGCGCGGCCCTCGGCTGGCCGATCGCGATCTCGCGACTCGCTCCGTTCGCGGTGGGCGCGATGCTCGTCATCCTCGGCAACCTGCTCCCGCGCTTCCGCTCCAATTTCTTCATGGGGATCCGGACTCCCTGGACGCTCTCCAGCGAGACGGTCTGGATGAAGACGCACCGGGTCGGCGGGTATCTGATCGTGGCGGCGGGGCTGCTGCTGATCGCCTCCGCGTTCGTGCGATCGACCGTCTTCTCGTACGTCGCCATCGGCGCCACGGCGGCCGCGGCGTTGACTACGCTGGTCTATTCGTACCTCGTCTGGCGCGCCGAATCGCGATGAGCCGTGCGGGGCGCGTGGACGGGCCGCGAGCGCTTGTCAGGCGGCCGTGATCCCCACCCTCGTGGGCGTGCCCTGGGACGCGAGCTCCTCGTTCGAGCGCGGTGCGGCCCTCGCGCCGCCGCGGATCCGCGCCGCGCTCGCCTCAGCCGCGGGAAACGCCTGGACCGAGGATCTGAGCGATCTCTCCGGCACGGGGATGTTCGACGACGCCGGGGATCTGGCCTTTGCGCCTGACGAGTCGGCGGAGGCGGCACGCGCCGCCATCGAGGAGAAGATCGGCGCGCTGCTCGAGGCCGGACGCCGCCCTCTGGTTCTCGGGGGCGACCACGCGATCACCTGGCCCGTGGTCCGCGCGCTGCGGCCTCGCC
This sequence comes from Gemmatimonadaceae bacterium, assembly GCA_035454665.1. GTDB lineage: Bacteria > Gemmatimonadota > Gemmatimonadetes > Gemmatimonadales > Gemmatimonadaceae > DATIGO01. Next base: position 4,850 of record DATIGO010000015.1, read on the forward strand.
ACCGGCGCCTCTCGATCCTGCACGTCGATGCCCACCCCGATCTGTACGACGAGTTCGAAGGAGACCGCGGATCGCACGCCTGTCCCTTCGCCCGGATCATGGAAGGGCGACTGGCCGACCAGCTCGTGCAGGTCGGCATCCGCGCCATGACCGGTCACCAGGCCGAGCAGGCAGCGCGCTTCGGTGTCGAGACGATCGACATGCGCGCCGTTGCGGCGGGACAGCGCCCCACCTTGCAGCATCCCGTCTACGTCTCGATCGACCTCGATGCGCTCGATCCGGCCTTCGCGCCCGGGGTCTCTCACCGCGAGCCGGGCGGGCTGACCACGCGTGAGCTGCTGTCCCTGGTCCAGAACATCCAGGTCCCCATCGTCGGGGCGGACATCGTCGAGTACAACCCAGTCCGGGACGCAGCCGACCTCACCGCCTCCGTCGCCGCGAAACTGGTCAAGGAAATGATCTCAGTCATGCATAGAAGTGGTTGATAATACAAGACTTACACTGGTCGCAGCAAATGAGAGGGCTTGGCTGGACGCGATCATCCGGTCCGCCCCACCAATCCCGCGCGGCCTCCTGGCAGCAAGGAACAGCCGTTCCCTGATTCGTGCACGGCCAGCACGATTTGTTGCGCAATCTGCCAGATTCAGCTTTATTTTCCATCTTCCGTCTCCGGTCGAGTGCATTTTGTGCACGATTCTTGAATCACCCGGCCGAGCAGTGACGACAGCTTCAGAGGATCGCCAGCCCTGACTTTTTCCTCTCCGCCCCGCCCCTCCGCCTCCACGCACATGCCCACGACCACCTCCGCCCGAAAGTCCGTGCTCGAGGCCATTGCCTCTCGCACGGCGAAGCCCGCCGCCGGCAATGGCGTCGCGCCGCCTGCCTCCGCCTCCATCCCCGAGTACTTCGGCATCAACACCTTCGGCGTTAGGCAGATGCGGGCCCGCCTCCCGCGCGACGCGTACGAGAAGCTCGTGAGCGCCATCCGCCACGGGAAGAAGCTCGACCAGGACATCGCCCCCACTGTCGCGCAGGCCATCAAGGAGTTCGCCACCAGCCGCGGTGCTACGCACTTCACGCACTGGTTCCTCCCGCAGACCGGCCTCACCGCCGAGAAGCACGACGCTTTCCTGACCTTCGACGAGAATCATCAGCCCCTCGAGCAGTTCTCCGCCTCGCAGCTGATTCAGAGCGAGCCCGATGCCTCGAGCTTCCCCTCGGGCGGCCTCCGCGCCACCTGGGAAGCCCGCGGCTACACCGCGTGGAACCCCGCCAGCCCGGTCTTCATCTTCGAATCGGGCGGCGTGAAGACCCTCTGCATCCCTTCGGTCTTCATCGGCTACAACGGTGAGGCCCTCGACGAGATGACGCCGCTCCTCCGCAGCTCCGACGTCCTCTCCGCCAAGGCCATCGAGCTCCTCGAGCTCCTCGGTGACAAGGGCGTCTATCGCGTCTTCACGACGCTCGGTCCCGAGCAGGAGTACTTCCTGATCGACCGGCAGCACTTCGCGATGCGCCCCGACCTCGTCATGGCGAATCGCACGCTCATCGGCGCGCCGCCCCCGCGCGGCCAGCAGCTCGAGGATCACTACTTCGGCGGCATCCCGGAGCGCACCCACGTTTGCATCGTCGAAGTCGAGCACGAGCTCTACAAGCTCGGCGTCCCCATCGTCACCCGGCATAACGAGGTCGCGCCGTCGCAGTTCGAGATGGCGCCCTTCTTCGAGGAGACCGACCTCGGTGTCGACCACAACCAGCTCGTGATGGCCGTGCTGCGCCGTGTTGCCCTCCGCCACGGCCTGCAGGCGATCATCCATGAGAAGCCCTTTGCCGGCATCAATGGCTCGGGCAAGCACTGCAACTGGTCGATGGCGATCACGTCTGATACAGCGCTCGAC
>DATIGO010000016.1:0-14881 GCA_035454665.1 Gemmatimonadaceae bacterium
CGAAGCGCAGCGTGCCGCCCCGGTAGAACATGTAATTGCCATCGGCGGCAACGGGAACGTGCAGGGGACCCAGTGCCGCCGCGCTCTCCTCGGATCCGAAGACCTGCACGAGGCGGTCCCCGTCGACGCGCGCGCTCGTGAGACGCCCCTCGATCCGTGGTGCGGGGAGCAGGGCCGCCGGATCCAGCAGGAGGTCGTTCCCCTCGACGGCGATGCCGCGCAGGCGCTCCGTCGATACCAGGTCCTCCAGCGCGATGCCTAACGCGCGCATCACCCCTTCGGCGGGAAGGCCCAGGACGCGCACGCGCGTCGGATGCAGCCGCAGGCGTCCGTCCGGCGTAGCGTGCACCGTCGCACGGATCCGGAACGGAAACCAGAGACCCTTCTTGAGCTTTCCGGATTGCTCGATCTCGGCACCCACGAAGCGGACCTCGAGGTCGCGCAGCGGCGACCCGTCGACGGCGAAGACGTAGCGATTGAGCAGCGCGCCGAGGTCTGCGGCCGACACCGCGACCTCGGCCCACGCGAGTCGGAAGGCAAAGGAATCCTTGTCGTCGAAGACGATCGGGCCACCGCTGGTGCTGCGAACCGTCCCGCGAAGGTGCCGGACATGGAGAACGATCGTGGAGTCGGCGTGGAAGTCCACGTTGCGCATGAGCGCCAGCGTGCCGCGCGATGCGCCCGCCGGGGCGGGCGAGTCCGTGCGCGACGGGTGGGGTGCCGATGCCGATTCGGTGGTGGCGGCCGCCACGAAGTCGGCGCTCGACGCACCGTGATCGGCTGACCGCGGCGGCGCGGAGACGACCAGGGCGCCAGCCGCGGCAAACGCCAGCGCGATGACGGCGGAGCGGGAGAGGGAGAGGGCGGCTCCCCGTCGCCAGGCGCGGGCATCCGCAGCGCGCCCGGCGTCAGGGGCGAACGTGCTCGACGGCTCCGGCGTGGTCGGAGTGTCCACGAGATCCATACCACCGGTGCCGGCGCGAAGGGTCCAGCGGACTCCGCCGCACTCCATCCCGCAGTCCTCGCGGCACCTGCTTCCGCGAGTCGCGTCCACCCGCCGCGCGACGACGCCCGCGCGTCGACGTATCGCTCAGGCTGTCTCGCGGTAGATTCCGGTTGACCATTGGCCCCGGACCACCGACCCCGAAGCCCGACTGGAAATGCGCCGACCCACGCTGATCGCCACCGCCGTCCTCTGCGCCCTCGTCGCCCCCGCCAGCGCCCAGCCATCGAACGAGCTCCCGCCGGTCGCGCTCACGTTCCCCGCCGACGACCCGGTCCTGAATCGCATCTGGACGCTTGGCATGGACAGCTCGCGCACCACACGGCTCGCGCAGGTGCTGCTCGATTCGATCGGGCCGCGCCTCACGGGAAGCCCCGGGATGACGGCGGCGAGCGACTGGGTGATCGGCCAGTACCGGGCGTGGGGGATCGAGGCCAGGCGCGAGGAGTACGGCACCTGGCGCGGCTGGCGCCGCGGGGTATCGCACATCGATCTCATGCAGCCACGCGTGCGGTCGCTCGAGGGGACGATGCTGGCGTGGAGTCCGGGAACGAACGGCCGGCCCGTGACCGCGGAAGCGATCATCCTGCCGCGCTTTGCCGACAGCACCGAGTTCGTCCGGTGGCTTCCCCAGGCGCGCGGCCGGATCGTGTTGCTCTCGCCGGCGTGGCCCACCTGCCGTGCGTCGGAGGACTGGTGGGAGTACGCGACGGCGGCGTCGCGCGCGCGCATGGATTCGGCCGTTGCGCGCATGCAGGACGAGTGGCGGAGCGATCCCGACAGTGCCAGGCTCTATCGTGGCACGGGGAGGTCGATGGGGCTCGGCACCGGCACGCTCGGCGTCCGCCTCGAGCAGGCGGGCGTGGCGGGAATGATCACCTCGCGCAACAAGCTGGGTGGCTTCGGGACCGCGGGGGGTCGCGGAGGTCGGGGTGGGGGTCGCGGACGTGGTGGCGGCGGACGCGGCGGCGCAGCGGGCGCACAGAGCATGAGGGGCGGCGGCAGGGCGGCGTCCATCACGGCACCACCGTCGGGGCGAGGCAGCGGCGGCTGGGGGACGATCGAGGTCTTCGAGACGTACAACACGGCGGCCCCAGCCGTCACGCTCTCCTGCGAGGATTACGCCCTGGTGTATCGCCTCGCCGAGAACCGCCAGCGGCCGATGGTCCGTCTCGATCTCGACGCCCAGCTCCTGGGCGAGGTGCCTGCCTTCAACACGATCGCGACTGTCCGGGGCACGGAGAAGCCTGACGAGTACGTGATGCTCTCCGCGCACTTCGACTCGTGGGACGGCTCGTCAGGCGCCACCGACAACGGGACCGGCACGCTGATGGCGATGGAGGCGATGCGCATCCTCCGTCTCGCCTACCCGCGCCCGAAGCGGACGATCCTGGTCGGTCACTGGTCGAGCGAGGAGCAGGGCCTCAACGGCTCGCGCGCGTTCGCAATCGATCATCCCGAGGTGCTGCGCGGACTGCAGGCGCTCTTCAACCAGGACAACGGCACGGGACGCGTGCAGTCCATCTCGTCGTCGGGACTCACCGCCATCGGCCCGCGCCTTCGGGATTGGTACTCGAAGCTCCCGAGCTTCTACACGGACAGCCTGAGCCCCAACGTCGTGTCGTGGTCGTTCAACGACGTGCCGACCGGGAACCCCGGCGGCACCGACGGCGCGGTGTTCGCGTGCTACGGTACGCCGTCGTTCGGGCTGGGGGCCCTGGACTGGAACTACGGGAGCTACACGTGGCACACCAACCGCGACACGTACGACAAGGTCGTGTTCGATGACCTGAAGCACAACGCGACGCTCGCAGCGATGCTGGTGTATCTGGCCTCCGAGGATCCCGTGTTCATCGACCGGACGCGGTCACCGGGGACGTGGCCCGAGAACTGGCCGGCGAACTGCGGCGACGGTTCGCGGCGGACGAGGCCCAGATTCTAGCGCTTCGTCATCCCGACGAGCGGTGCGCGGAGGGACCTGCTCACCCCTCGGTGGCCAGTCACCGGGCCACCGAGGGAAGATCCCGCGCCGCCTGCTGCCTCCCGCGATGAGCGTGCGGGATGGTTCGCCGGTACGACGACCGGAGAGCGAACCTGCCGGATGGCACGAGGTCGACAACGGCGCTCCCGCTGCCCACGGATGTCCCGGCCGCTCTGTTCGAACGGCTGCGCGTCGCGGTGATGGCTCAACCTCAGAGCCCCCTGTACGCACCTCTGTACCTCACGCCCGATCGAGGACGACTCTGGCGCATCCGTCCCACTCCCGCCATCGTGGTGCGTTCACCGCTGATCGCCCGGATGGCAGCATCCGACCCGCGCATGCCCCGCCAATGCAAAAACGCGCCCTGAACTTCACCGTCCTCGCCGCGCTCCTCGCTCTCGCCTCCGCCGCCGCTGAGGCCCAGCGAGGCAGCGGACGCGGAAGCCAACCCCCGCGCGACCCCATGCAGGAGGGGCTCCCCCTCAAGCCCGCGCGCACGGTGAGCTTCACGACGACCGTCGGTCACTGGATGTCGGTCGACGTCTCCCCCGACGGGCAGACCCTCGCCTTCGATCATCTGGGCGACATCTACACGGTCCCGATCACCGGCGGGAAGGCCACGCCGCTCACGCGCGGGATGGGGGCCGACAACCAGCCGCGCTTCTCCCCCGACGGGAAGCGCATCGTCTACGTCTCGGACCGCGACGGCGGGTGGAATCTCTGGCTCCTCTCGCTGGACAAGAAGGACACGGTCCAGCTCACGCGCGGCAAGACGACGCGCTACGAGTCGCCGGAGTTCACGCCGGACGGCAGGTACATCGTCGTGGCGCGCGACTCGAAGCTCTGGATGTACCACGTGGAGGGAGGGGCGGGACAGGCGCTCGTTCGGGCCGCGGCGCCGGCAGGGGGACGCGCCGGCGGCGCGCAGCCGGACGTGATCCGCCACCAGGGACCCGCCTTCGGCGCCGATCCACGCTACATCTGGTTCGCGCAGCGCCGCGGCTCGTGGATCTACAACACCCCCATGAGCGACTATGACCTCATGGTCTACGACCGCGAGTCGGGGGAGACGAGCCAGCGCGAGAACCGCTGGGGCTCGGCGTTCCGCCCCACGCTCTCTCCCGACGGCAAGTGGCTGGTCTACGGTACGCGCCACATCAATGAAACGCGCCTCCGCCTGCGCGACCTGGAGACGGGCGAGGAGCGCTGGCTGGTCTACCCCGTGCACCGGGACGATCTGGAGTCGCGCGCTACGCTCGACGTCTATCCCGGGATGAGCTTCACACCGGACTCGCGCCATCTCGTCACGACCTGGAACGGGAGGCTCTGGAAGGTCCCGGTCGTCGAAGCCGGGGCGCCGGTCGAGATCCCGATCGAAGTGGACGTCGTGCAGGCGTTAGGCCCTGCCGTGCGCTTCGACTACCCGGTGACCGACTCGGCCGCCTTCATCGTCAAGCAGATCCGGGACGGGGTGGCCTCCCCCGACGGCCGGACGCTGGCCTTCGTGGCGCTCGATCGCCTCTACGTGATGGACTGGCCCGGCGGCACGCCCCGGCGCGTCACGACCATGGATGTCGGCGAGTACCAGCCAGCGTGGAGTCCCGACGGGCAGTGGCTCGCGTACGCCACATGGAGCATCGAGGACGGGGGGCATCTCTACCGCGTGCGTGTCGACGGCGGCGAGCCGCAGCGCCTGACGAGTCGCGGTGCCTTCTTCCAGCAGCCGGCCTTCTCACCCACCGGGCAGCGGATCGTGGCGATGCGGGGCCCGGCCCGCAGCTTCCGCGAAGGGGGCGGCGGGGGCGGCCAGGACATCGTCTGGGTGCCCGCCACGGGCGGCGAGCCGGTGCTGGTCGCGCCGTCGGGCGGCGTGTCGCGCCCGCACTTCACTCGCGACACCTCCCGCATCTATGCCTATGGCGGCGGGCGCGGGCTCGTCTCCATGCGCTGGGATGGCACCGACGTGAAATCGCACCTCCGGGTCACTGGTGGCGGCGGACCGGGAGGTGGCGGCGGTGGCGGCGGCGCCTCCAGCGTGCAGATCTCGCCCGACGGTGACCGCGCGCTGGCTCAGGTCGGGAGCGATCTCTACGTGGTCACGATCCCGTGGCTGGGTGGCACGGAGCCCACGGTCAGCGTGGGGAACCCGGAGAACGCCGCCTTCCCGGTCCGGAAGCTCACGGACATTGGCGGCCAGTTCCCCACCTGGGGCGACCCCGAGGGACGAACGGTACGCTGGTCGATCGGCAACGCGCACGTGATCTACGACCTCGAGCGGGCGCGGGCCTTCGACGACTCGGTGCGCCGCGTGCTGGGGCCCGCTGGCGCCGGGCGCGGCGGACGCGCCGGCGGCGCGGGAAGCGATTCCACCGCGGGAGATTCCACGACGCAGGGGGGGCGCGCGACGCGACCGCAGTATCAGCCCGTGGAGACGCGCGTGCGGGTCGTGGCGAACCGCGACACGCCGGGCGGCACGGCGGTGCTCCGCGGCGCCCGCGTGGTCACCATGCGCGGCCGCGAGGTGATCGAGAATGCCGACATCGTCGTCGTGAACAACCGCATCTCGGCGATCGGCCGCCGCGGATCGGTCACGGTCCCCCGTGGCGCGCGCGTGATCGACGTTGGCGGGAAGACGATCGTCCCCGGGTTCGTGGATACCCACGCCCACTTCTTCGGCACGGCGTCCGGGATCCACCGCACGCCGGTGTGGAGTTATGTCGCGAACCTCGCGTACGGCGTCACCACGGCGCGCGATCCGCAGACCGGGAGCACCGACGTCCTCTCCTACGAAGACCTGGTCACGGCGGGGATGACGCCCGGCCCGCGCATCTACTCGACGGGCCCCGGCGTCTTCTCGGGAGAGAACATCCGCGATCTGGACCACGCCCGTCGCGTGCTGCGGCGCTACAGCGATTACTACGACACGAAGACGCTCAAGCAGTATGTGGCCGGCAATCGCGAGCAGCGGCAATGGATCATCCAGGCCGCGCACGAGCTCAAGCTGATGCCGACCACCGAGGGGTCGCTCGACATCCGGATGAACCTCACGGAGATCCTCGACGGCTACAGCGGCCACGAGCACACCATCCCGACTTTCCCGCTCCAGTCGGACTTCATCCGTCTCATGGCGGAGTCGAAGCTCACGTACACGCCCACGATTCTCGTGGCGTACGGCGCGCCGTGGGCCGAGAACTACTGGTACGCCACGGAGGACCTGCTGAACGACCAGAAGCTGCGCCGCTTCGTGCCGTGGAGCGATCTGGAGAGCAAGATCCTGCGGCGTGGCGGCTCGGCAGGGGCGGTCACGACGGGGGCCGGCGCCGGCTGGTTCCATCCCACGCAGTACGGCATGAAGCTGATCGGCGAGTCGATCCGCGACCTCGTCGCCGCCGGCGGCAGCGCGGGCATCGGGTCGCACGGGCAGCTCCAGGGGCTCGGCTACCACTGGGAGCTCTGGTCGACGCAGATGGGCGGCCTGTCCAACCACGACGCGCTGCGCGTGGCGACGACGTTAGGCGCGGAGGCGATCGGACTGGCGAAGGACCTCGGGACGCTGGAGGCCGGCAAGCTCGCCGACCTCGTCGTCCTGGACCGCAATCCGCTCGTCAACATCCGCAACACCGGCAGCATCCGCTACGTGATGAAGAACGGCCGGCTGTACGACGGCAACACGCTCGACGAGATCTGGCCACGGCAGCGCAAGACGGGGCCGTTCTACTGGGAGGAGGAGGACGTGCCGCCGGCCTCGGGGCAGGCCGCGCGCGCGACGCAGGCCACCACCACGCGCCGGTGACCGCACCGGGGAGGTCGTAGGGCGCATGTACCATCTCCAGATCATCACGCGCGAGACCGGCGATCACGCCGACGTGCAGGCGGCGGTCCTTGCGGCGATCCGCGAGGGACGGATGGTGTCCTTCGAGATCGATCGCGTCCGTGGTGGCGTGCGACTCCGGCACCGGAAGTTCAAGGGTGATGTCCGGTTCCTCAAGACCGAGGGACCGCTCATGATCACCGTGCGCAGCCCCGATCCGGCCGGAGAGTGGCAACTGCTCGACGCCTTCATCGGCCGCATCGTCTACCACTTCGCCGACAGCATCCGGGGAATCAACATCCCGCTCGACGGCATGCCGGCCGGCCCGAAGAAGCCGGCCCGGCGCGTCGCCCGACGAGCGGCGCGCCGGGCCACTCCGCGCCGCGCCGCGCGGCGGAAGCCGAAGCGTGCGCGCGCCCGTGTCGCGCGCCGACCCAAGCGCCGCACGCGCACCGCACGCCGCACCCCGCGTCCCTCCGCGCGGCGCACCACACGGCGCACCACACGGCGCGCCGCCAGGCGAGGTGTGCGCCGCGTCACACGACGTCCCTCGAGGCGGCAGACGCGCCGCCGGCCCGCCAGCCGCCGGCCGCGTTAGGTATCCGCACCCTGACGGCCTCCCCTCCTCGTGCCGCACGGCGCGAGGATTGCATCATGCTGCGGTGGTCTCGACCGACGGAGCCGACCGTGTGGACCGATGACCCGACGGGCATCACCGCGCACCGGCCGTGGCCGCTGCCACGCAGCCCCTGGGTGATGGCGCAGCGCTGGAACGACCTGCTCTTCGCGCACTGGCCGCTCCCCGCCGAAGTCGTGCGCGCGCGGGTCCCCGCGACCCTGCCACTCGACCTTTACGAGGGCCAGGCCTGGATCAGCGTGACCCCCTTCGTGCTGACGCACCTCCGCGCACGCGGTCTCCCGCCCTTCCCCGGCATCTCGGAGTTCCCCGAACTGAACGTGCGCACATACGTCACGCTGCACGACAAGGCCGGCGTGTACTTCTTCAGCCTCGATGCCGACAACGCGATCGCGGTAGCCGGCGCGCGCCTGAGCTACGACCTCCCCTACTGCCGCGCCACGATGAGCGCAGAGCGCTCGCGCGACGGCTCGATCCACTACCAGAGCCGGCGCACGGAGACGGACGCCGGCCCCGCGGAGTTCGCGGCGCGCTACCGCCCCGTGGGCGACGTCTTCCAGGCGTCGCCCGGAACGCTCGACCACTGGCTCTCGGAGCGATACTGCCTCTACACGGTCGATGCCGACGGGCGGGTGCATCGCGCCGAGATCCACCACCTGCCGTGGCCGCTCCAGCCCGCCGAAGCCGAGATCGAGCGCAACACCATGGGTGAGGCCGCCGGATTCGCCCTCGCGCCCGCACCGCATCACTGCACCTTCGCCAGCCGACTCGACATCGTGGCCTGGCCGCCCGAACGGGCGGGCTGAGCCGCGTCCCGGAAACGGCCGGCTTTGCTGCACCTGCCGCGAAGTCGTTAGGGTACGCGGAGCCCGGGCCGGGAGATCGACCAGCCGCGTGCCGGGCCGGAGCGTGGCGAGGCACAACCCTCGCATCGCGCTCGCGGCACCACCGGCAGCGCCTCCCCGTCCCCGACCCGACTTCCCCGCCGCACCCCGATGCAGCGCGAAGCCCCCGGCCCGGACTCGACGATTCCGTCCGACTCCGGCCCCATCACCGGCGCCCCCGCGACCCTGACGCCGCCGGTCATCGATCCCTCCGAGCTCCGCGTCTCCCGCATCCGGGCGCTGCGCGGCCCGAACTTCTGGCGCCTCGCGCCGGTCATCGCCTGTGACGTACGGCTGGGGTCCCTCGAGGACGTGAGTTCCGCCGCTGTCCCCGGATTCTCCGAGCGCCTCGTGAGTGCCCTGCCCACGCTCGGCGATCATCCCTGCTCGCGCCGCACCGCGGGCGGCTTCCTGGCGCGGCTGCACGAGGGCACGCACCTGCCGCACATCCTCGAACACGTGGCGCTCGAGCTCCAGACACTGGCCGGGAGCGAGGTCTCCTTTGGGCGCCTCGTGCGCTCCGGCGAGCCCGGCGTCTGGTGGGTCATCGTGGCCTACGAGGAGGAAGAAGTCGGCGTCGAGAGCATGCGCGAGGGCGCCCGCCTCATCCGCGCCTGCCTCGCCGGCCAGCCCGTCGATGTCGCCGCCGTCGTGACGGAGCTGCAGCAGCTCTCCGAAGACGTGCGCCTCGGTCCATCCACTGCCGCGATCGTGGAAGAGGCGCGCCGCCGCGGCATCCCGGTCCGGCGGCTCAACTCCCGGTCGCTCGTCAGGCTCGGCCTGGGGCGCAACCTCCGCCGCGTCCAGGCCACGCTCACCGACCGGTCCAGTTCCATCGCCGTCGAGATCGCGCAGCACAAGGAGGAGACGAAGCGGGTGCTGAGCGCGAGCGGGCTTCCCGTCCCCGAGGGGACGATCGTGCGCTCCCTCGAGCGCGCGCTGGCGAGCGCCCAGGACCTGGGCTACCCCGTCATCCTCAAGCCGCACGACGCCAGTCACGGTCGCGGCGTGTCGACGCGCCTCGACGCCCCCGACGATCTCACCGCCGCCTGGGCGCTCGCGCGCGAGGTGTCGTCTCGGGTGATCGTGGAACGCTTTCATGCGGGCCGCGACTTCCGGGTGCTCGTGGTCGACGGCCGCTTCGTGGCCTGCGCCGAGCGGGTGCCCGCGCACGTCGTGGCAGACGGCGTGCGTTCCATCGCCGCCCTCATCGACGAGGCGAACCGTGATCCGCGCCGGGGAGTCGGTCACCGCAAGCACCTCACCCGGCTCCCGAAGGACGAGCGCACCGTCGCCTTCCTCGCGCGCCACGGCTGGACGCTCGACGCGGTGCCGCAGGCCGGAGAGCGCGTCTTCCTCCGCGCGACGGCGAACCTCTCTACCGGCGGCACGTCCGTCGACCGCACGGAGGAGATCCACACCGAGAATGTCGTCTGCTGCGAGATGGCGGCCGGCGCGGTGGGCCTCGACATTGCCGGCATCGACATCGTCTCGCCCGACATCTCGGTGCCGTTCCGCGAGAACCAGGCCGTGATCCTGGAGGTGAACGCCGCGCCGGGAATCCGCATGCACACGCACCCCGCGGAGGGCCCCCCGCGCAACGTGGCCGCGCCAATCCTGGACATGCTGTATCCGCCCGGCAGCGAGACGCGCATCCCCATCATCGCCGTGACGGGCACCAACGGGAAGACGACCACGGTGCGGCTCGTCGCGCACCTCTTCCGCAGCACCGGCCGGCGCGTCGGCTTCACGACGACCGACGGCGTGTATCTCCACAACCGCTGCGTGATGTCGGGCGATCTCACCGGCCCGTTCGCCGCGAACATCATCCTGTCGAATCGCAGTGTGGACGTCGCCGTGCTGGAGACGGCGCGCGGCGGGCTCCTTCGCTCCGGGCTCGGCTTCGACGAGTGCGACGTCGGGATCGTGCTCAACGTCTCCTCCGATCATCTCGGCATCGCCGGGATCGGCACGCTCGGCCAGCTCGCCGAGCTCAAGGGCGTCGTCGCCGCCGTCGTCAGGCGCGAGGGGCACGCCGTGCTCAACGCCGATGACCCGCTCGTCTACGCCATGCGCGATCGCACCATGGCCGACGTGGTCCTCTTCAGCGCGCAGGAGGAGCCCGGCTCCGCCGCGCTCGCCGAGCACGTGACCCGGGGCGGGATCGCCGTGTGCATGCACCAGGGACACCTCGTGATCCGTCGCGGGCGCGTGCAGATTCCCGTCGCCGCGGAGCGGGAGGTGCCGCTCCTGCTCGGCGGCGCCGCGCGATTCCAGCGCCAGAACGTGCTGGCGGCGATCGCGAGCGCGTACGTGCAGGGAGTTCGGTACGACGACATTCGCGCCGGGCTCCTCTCCTTCTTCCCGTCGCCAGCGCTCACCCCGGGACGGCTCAACTTCATGCGCCTCCCCTCGGGCGCGCGGGTGATCGTGGACTACGCGCACAACGCGGCCGCCGTCGCCGGGCTGCTCGAGCTCGTCCGGAGCCTTCCCGCGCGGCGGTGCCTCGCGACCATCGGGGTTCCCGGAGACCGGCGTGACGAGGACGTGATCGCCGTGGGACGCCTCTGCGCGGCGTTCGATCACGTGATCGTGAAGGAGGACGCCGACCTCCGTGGCCGCGCCGCCGGCGAGATCCCGCGCCTCCTCGTCCGCGGGCTCGAGGTGGGAGGGTTGCCCTCACACGCGATCGAGGTGATTCCCGACGAAGTGGCCGCCGCGGAGCATGGCCTCTCCCTCCTCGAGAACGGGGATCTCCTGGTGGTGCTCGTCGAGAAGGTCTCGCCGACGCTGGCGCGGCTGTCGGAGCTGGCGGCCCCGGAGCGGTGAGCCCCGATGCTCACGGACGCCGCGAAGGAGATCCGGATCGTCGCGCTCCAGGCCACGCGCGGCGTGAATTACTGGTCCCGCAGGCCCGTGATCCGGATGGATCTCCGCGTCGGCGCGTTCGAGGAGATCTCCTCGGCCGAGGTGCCGGGCTTCACGGAGTCGCTCGTGCGCGTGATGCCCGGACTCCTCGAGCACCAGTGCAGTATCGGCGCCCCGGGCGGGTTCCTGCTGCGGCTCCGGCGCGGCACGTACGCTCCGCACATCATCGAGCACGTCGCCCTGGAGCTGCAGCAGATGATCGGCGTGAACGTCGGCTTCGGGCGGACGCGGGGCGGTGATCAGGCGGGGGAGTACACGCTCGTCTTCGAGCATCACCATGAGCACGTGGGGATGCGCGCTGCAGCGCTCGCGCTCGAGATCGTCCAGCGCGCCTTCGGCGGCGCGCTGTGGAGCATCGACGCCTCGCTCGACGAATTGCGGACGCTGCTTGGCACGCCCGATGCGCCCCCTGTCGCCGCCCACGTATGGGGCGCGGTCACCGGTGGGGCTCACCGCGCGGAGGCTCAGGCCGATCTGCGCCGCCGCCTGGGTGCGGTTGGAGGTGAGGAGAACGGTGACGGCATCGTCGTGGACGTGTCGCCTGCTTACCTGCTCCAGGTGGGCCTCCCGTACCGCACCTCCGATCTCGCCATTGTGCTCGACACCGAGCTGTCCGACGTCCCCGAGCGGTACCGCGCGCCGGACCGTGCGCGCCGGCTCGTGTCGATCGTGGCCGACGCGGTGCCCGGCGATGGCGTGGTCGTCTGTCCGGCGGGCGAGTGGGAGATCCAGGACTACGCGCGCGAGCGCCAGTGTCGCGTGGCGATCTTCGCCGGTGACGACAGCGTCAGCCGCCGCGACGCGCGCGTGGCCATGGCCGTGGGGCGCGTGCGCGACGGACGCATTCTGGTGGAGCGGTACGCCGACGTGCGCGATTGCGGTCCCCTGGACCCCACGCGGCCCGCGGCGCCGCAGGTGGCCGCCGCGCTCGGGGCGTGGGTGATGGCACGCGATGGCGGCGGTGACCGCGGGGCGTCGTGAGCGATCGCGCGACCGATCGCGCCGACGTTCCGCGCATCGACGCGACGCGGCCGGCGCGCGCGGTCCCCGAGATCGCGCCCGCGGCGCGCGGCACGCTCGTGCTGCTCGGCGGCGCCACGAGTGTGGACGGCCGCGCGTTCACGAGCTTCCTGGAGCTCGTCAACGGGTTCTCGGGGGGGCGCATCGTGGGCCTCACGGCCGCGAGCACGATGCCCGGCGAGAGCGCGTCGTTCTGGCGGGCCACCTTCCGGCAGGCGGGCGCCGCGCGCGTCGAGATTCCCGAGTTCGACCGCCGCAGTCCCGCCGTGGACGAGCGGGTCGCGGCAATGGTGCGCGAGGCCGACGGGATCTTTCTCGGCGGCGGTGACCAGGTGACGCTGGTCACGGCGCTCAGCGGGACGCGCACCGCGATTGCCATCAAGGAGCGGTATCGCGAGGGAGGCGTCGTCTGCGGCACCAGCGCCGGCGCCGCGGCGCTCTCCACCCTCACCATGGCCGGCGGCGAGATCGATCGCGAGGGAAACCTCGTTGCGCAGTACATCGGGCCCGGACTCGGCCTCCTGGGCTACGACGCGATCATCGACACGCACTTCTCGCAGCGCCGCCGGCTTCAGCGGCTCTTCTTCGTGGTGGCCGGCAACACCGAACTGCTGGGCGTCGGCATCGACGAGGACACGGCGCTCATCGTGCGCGGTGACGTGGGCGAGGTGGTAGGCGCCGGCGGTGTCACCTTCGTCGACGGGCGCGACACGGTACGCTTCGACAACGCCGACGACCTCGATACGGGACGTCAGCTCACGCTGAGCCACCTGCGCGTGGGCATCGTCGGGACGCGTCATCACCTCAACCTCCGCGAGCGCGAGCTGCACGAGCTGGTCGTCGGTCAGGCGAGTCCGCATCGCCGGCGCGCGTGATTGTCGTCACGAACAGCAGTGGGGAACGCCGCGAGTGACTACCTAACCGCCGCGTCGATGGTTCGTCTGCGCGTCCGGTGTACGTCGCGCATCTGCCCCGTGGTAATGCGTGCGCCTGATACTTTCGTCTAACTTGACAACCCGGTCCGAAAGTCCTTCCGTTGGGCGTGGTTCTGCACCGCAGAAACGAGGCGATGAACGCATCGTTTTCTCGCGCGTCACGGACCCCTGCGGGCGCGGCAGTTGTGGCCCGATTCAATGCCGAATGGAATGGAGAATCGACTGGGATGATCGCCAACCTGCCCTGCCCCGCACCTCAGGCTCGACGCGCGACACCCGTCGCCGAGGTCATGATCGTCGATGACGATCAGCAGGCAGCGGCCCCGCTTCACGGGCTGCTCGAAGCAGAAGGATACAGCGTCACGCACGTGTCCCGGCTCGAGGAGGCGGCGGATCAGATCGCGCGCCAGCGTCCGGACGCGGTCCTCCTGAGCCTGCATCCACAGACCGTCGCGGGGCTCGAGCTGCTCGCGAAGATCCGCTTCCGCTCGAGCTCGACCACCGTGGTGGTCGTCGCCGACCCGACCGAATGGGCACGCGAAGCGATGCGGCTCGGCGCCTTCGAGTGTCTTGGACGTCCGCTCCGGACCGACCAGCTGCTCCGCACGCTGCAGCGCGCGGTGGAACTGCGCCGGCCGGGACGCGGCGTGCTGCCCGACCGGCAGGTCGGGGGACGGCCGCGCATCTTCGTGGGCGAGTCCGCGCCGGTGCAGCACATGTTCGACCTGATCGAGCGGGTGGCACCGCTCAATCTCACGGTGCTGGTCACCGGCGAGACCGGCACCGGCAAGGAACTCGTGGCCCGCTCGATCCACGAGCGGTCGCGCCGCCGCGAGCGCCGCTTCGTTCCCGTGCACTGCTCCGCCCTCTCACCGGGACTCCTGGAGTCGGAGCTCTTCGGGCACGTGCGGGGAAGCTTCACGGGCGCCACCACGATGCGCCGTGGCCTCTTCGAGGAGGCGAGCGGCGGAACGCTCTTCCTCGACGAGATCGCGACGATCTCCCCCGAGACGCAGGTGAAGACGCTGCGCGTGCTGCAGGAGCGGAAGGTGCAACGGGTTGGATCCTGCGAGGAGATCGACACCGACTTCCGCCTCGTGGGCGCCACCAATGTGGACCTCGAGGCCGAGGTGAACGCGGGCACCTTCCGGAAGGATCTCTTCTACCGGCTGAACGTGTATCCCATCCGGGTGCCACCCCTGCGCGAGCGGCGTGAAGACATCCCGCTCCTGGCCGACGCCTTCCGGCAGCGCTTCGCGGAGGAGAATGAGATCGATCCACCGGAGATTCCGTCCGACGTGCAGGCGCAGATGATGGAGTACGTCTGGCCGGGCAACGTGCGAGAGCTCGAGAACTTCATCGAGCGTGCGCTGGTGGTGTACGCGGGCCAGGCCGCGATCCGCTTCGATCTGGCTTCCCCGGCGCCGGCACCGGCGGGGAAGCCGGAGCAGTCGGTGTTCACCGCGGCCGGCTCCGACGACTGGACGCTGGCGCGGCTGGAGCGCGAGCACATTGCGCGCGTGATGGCGCGAACGGGCGGGCGGCAGACCGAGGCCGCACGGATCCTCGGGATCTCGCGGCGCACGCTGTATCGCCGGCTCCAGCATTACTACGCCGCGGAGCCCTCGGGCGCCGCGAGCGCGAGCTGGGCCTGAGCGCGGTGCGCGCCGCCCCCGTGACCG
>DATIGO010000017.1:0-6114 GCA_035454665.1 Gemmatimonadaceae bacterium
GTTCTGAGAGCCCCTCAGGGCGTGCGCGCGGTCACCGCCGCGGCTTCGCTGGCCGCCTCAGTAGACCAGCATCAGGGGGTTCTCGATGATGCGCCGCAGCGTGCGGAGGAAGACGGCACCGGTGGCGCCGTCTATCACGCGGTGGTCGCAGCTCATCGTGACCCGCATCCGCCGCCGCACGGTAACGGTCCCGTCGTGCACCACGGGCTTCGGCTCGATCGCGCCCACGGCGAGGATGCCGGCTTCGGGCGGATTGATGATCGCGGTGAAGTCGTCGATGCCGAACATCCCGAGGTTGGAGACCGAGAACGTGGCGCCCGTGTACTCGTCAGGCTTGAGACGCCGCTCGCGCGCTCGGTCGGCGAGGTCGCGCGCCTCACGCGCGATATCGCGCAGTCCCTTGCGGTCGGCGTCGAAGAGCACGGGTGTGATCAGGCCGTCCTCGACGGCGACGGCCATGCCGAGGTGGACACGGCTGAAGTAACGGATGTGATCTACCTGCCAGTGTGCGTTACACTCGGGGTGCTGCGCGAGCGCTGTGGCGACCGCCTTCAGGACGATGTCGTTGAAGGACACCTTGAACTCGTCGCCGAGCTCGGTCATGGCGGTGCGCATCTCCGCCATGCGCTCCATGTCGAATTCGGCGGTGAGGTAGAAGGTCGGGATGGGGCCGATGGACTCGGCGAGGCGGCGCGCGATGGTCTTGCGGATCTGGGTGAGCGGGACGTCGCGGTAGTCGGCGCCGTCGAGCGGGCGTATGGCGGCGCGCGCGGGGGCCTGCGCGGCCGCCGGCGTGGCCGCGGCCGCGGGGGCGGACTCGACGTCGCGCTTGATGATGCGGCCGCCGGGGCCCGAGCCCTCGATGGCGCGGAGATCCACGCCGCGCGCGGAGGCGAGGCGGCGCGCGAGCGGGGAGGAGCGCGGCCGATCGTTGGAGTCGGTCGGCGCGGGCGCCCTGGGGGCGGCGGGAGCGGGTGGCGCGCTGGGTGCCCGGGCGGCGGGCCTGGGTGGCGCCTGCGTTGAAACGCTGGTGGGTGCGGTGGAAGGGTGGGGCTCGGGCGGGGGTTGGGCCGTAGATTCTCTACTCGGGGGGGGCCCCCCAGAGGTCGCCGCGGTGGCCTCGGCCGGTGCCGCAGGCGCCGCCGCGGCCCCGCCGGCCTGCTGCACGAGCGCCGCGATGTCCTCGTCAGGCGCCGCGATCACACCAATCAGTGACCCGACGGGCGCCGTGCCACCCTCGGCGATCAGCTGCTTCCGCAGCACGCCCTCGCCGCGCGCGGCGAGCTCCATGATCGCCTTGTCGGTCTCGACCTCGGCCAGCGTGTCGCCGTTCTTCACGGCGTCGCCTTCGGCCTTGAGCCACTTGACCAGGCGCCCCTCCTCCATCGTGGGCGAGAGCGCCTCCATCAGCACCTTGGTCGCCATGGATCGGCCTATGTCTCGAGGTACATGACCTTCTTCACCGCGGCGATCGTCTTGGGCACATCCGGCTTGGCCGCACGCTCGAGGTTGCGCGCGTACGGCATCGGCACGTCGGCCTGCGTCACCCGCAGCACCGGGGCGTCCAGATCGTCGAAGCACATCCGCTGCACGTAGTCCACCACCTGGGCCCCCACGCCGCAGATCTCCCATCCTTCCTCGAGCACCACGGCGCGATTCGTCTTGCGCACGGAGGCGGCGATCGCGTCCACGTCCATCGGGCGCACCGTGCGCAGATCGACCACGTCCACGCGGATCTCCTCCTTCGCGAGCTGATCCGCCGCCTGCATCGCCGTGAGCGCGGACTTCCCGTACGTCACGATGGTGCAGTGATCCCCCTCCCGCTTCAGCTCCGCCTGGCCGATCGGAATGACGTACTCCTCCTCCGGCACGTCGCCCTTCGTGTTGTAGAGCATCTCGCCCTCCAGCACGATAACCGGGTTGTCATCGCGGATCGCGCTCTTGAGCAGGCCCTTGGCGTCGTACGGCGTGCCCGGCGACACCACCTTGAGTCCGGGAATGTGCGCGAGCCAGGCGTCCCAGGCCTGCGAGTGCTGCGCCGAGAGCTGCAGCGCGGCCCCGTTAGGCCCGCGGAAGACGATCGGGATGTTGAACTGCCCCCCGGACATGTACAGCATCTTGGCCGCGTTGTTCACCACCTGGTCCAGCGCAAGGACCGCGAAGTTCCAGGTCATGAACTCGATCACGGGGCGCAGCCCGACCATCGCCGCCCCCACGCCCACGCCGGCGAAACCCAGTTCGGTGATCGGCGTGTCGACCACCCGCATCTCGCCGAACTCCTGCAGCAGTCCCTTCGAGACCTTGTACGCGCCCTGGTAGACGCCGACCTCCTCTCCCATGAGAAAGACGCGGTCGTCGCGCTGCATCTCTTCGCGGAGCGCCTGATTCAGGGCGTCTCGATACGTGACCGTGGCCATGGCTCAGCTCGTGGTCTCGACCAGGACGTCTTCGTGGAGTGCCTCGAGCGGCGGCTCGGGGCTGCTCTCCGCGAAGTCCCAGGCATCCTGCACGACCGCCTTGAGCTCCTCGTCCATCTTCGCCATTCCGGCGTCGTCGATCTCCCCCGCCTCCTGCATCCGCATCCGCAACACCATGATCGGATCGCGCTTCATGTATTCCTCGAGCTCCGCCTTCGTGCGGTACGTCCCGGCGATCGCGTCGGACATCGAGTGCCCCATGAACCGATACGTGCGCACCTCGAGCAGCGTCGGCATCGAGTCGGTCCGCGCGCGTGTGGCGGCTTCCAGCACGGCCGCGCGTACCGCGAGCACGTCCTGCCCATCCACCATGCCGCGCGGCATGTCGTACGACGCGGCCCGCATGTAGATGTCGTGAATCGATGACGCGCGCTCGAGCGCCGTCCCCATGCCGTAGCGGTTGTTCTCGATGAGAAACACGACCGGAAGCTTCCAGAGCGACGCCATGTTGAGCGCCTCGTGGAACGCCCCGGTGTTCACCACGGACTCGCCCATGAAGCAGAGGCAGACCTGATCACCGCCGCGATACTTGATCGCGAAGCCCACCCCGGTGGCCAGCGGGACGTGCCCGCCCACGATCCCGTGCCCGCCCAGGAAGTTCAGGCTGCGATCGAAGAGATGCATCGAGCCGCCCTTGCCGCGCGCGCACCCATCCACCCGCCCGAAGAGCTCCGCCATCACCGCCCGTGGGCTGATGCCGCGCGCGAGCGCCTGCCCGTGATCCCGATAGGTCGTGATGATGTAGTCGTCGTCCCGGAGCACCGAGATCGCGCCCGTCCCGACGGCCTCCTGCCCGATGTACAGATGGCAGAAGCCGCCGATGCGTCCCATCGCGTACGCCTCGGCGCAGCGCTCCTCGAATCGTCGCTGCAGCAGCATGGAGCGCAACAACTCCATACGCTGCTCCGGCGTGGTGCTGTCCGGCGCGCCGTTCCGCGGCTCCTCTTTCGGCTCCTGCCTCTTCTTCGTCGTCGCCTGTGCCAATGAAGCTCCCAACGCTGTCCCTTCCTGTCTCGCGCCTGCCGTCTCGCGCCTGTCAGCTCACTCCAGCCGCCTGCACCTGCTCCCACGCGTGATAGCTCGACCGCACGAGCGGCCCGGCCTCGACATGCCGGAATCCCATGCTCGTCCCCTCGCGACGGAGCTCGCGAAACTCCTCCGGTGTGTAGTATCGGTCCAGCGGGAGGTGATCCCGTGACGGCCGCAGATACTGCCCCAGCGTCAGGATATCGACGTCGACCGCACGGAGGTCCCGCATCACGGCCAGCACCTCCTCGACCGTCTCGCCGAGGCCGAGAATGATCCCCGTCTTGGTCGGTATCCCAGGGGCGAGCCGCTTGGAAAGCTCGAAGATCCGCATCACGCGCTCGTACCGGCCGCCGGGGCGCGCCCGCTTGTAGAGCCGCGGCACGGTCTCGGTATTGTGGTTGTAGATCTCCGGGCCGGCCTCGAGCACCGCGCGAATCGAGTCCTCGTTCCCCTGAAAGTCGGGGACCAGCACCTCCACCGAGCACGTGGGGAGCTGCGCGTGGATCTGCCGGATGGTCTCGGCAAACACCCAGGCGCCGAAGTCCGGCAGGTCGTCACGATCGACGGAAGTGATCACCGCGTGGCGCAGCTGCATCTCGGCGACCGCGGCCGCCACGCGCCCGGGCTCGGCGGTGTCATAGCTGGGCGGACGACCATGCGTCACCGCGCAGTAGCCGCAGTTCCGCGTGCAGACGTCGCCCAGGATCATGAAGGTGGCCGTGCCGTGCTCCCAGCACTCGCCCACGTTGGGACAGTGCGCTTCCTCGCACACGGTGTGCAGATCGAGCTCGCGCATGAGGTGCTTGAGCCGCGCGTAGTTGGGTCCACCCGGCGCCCTCACTTTGAGCCAGGACGGCTTGCGCTCCGGGAGTGGGACCGCCCGGTGCCGGCCGAGGATCTGGTACAGCGGTTCAGTCATCGCCGAGAAAGCGGGGGTGACGTGAGCGAGCGGGTCGGGAGGGCGTACGGCCGGGAGCGGTGCGTCTGGCGGGAGGGGCGTGCGGTGCGCAATCTACCGGGCGGGCCATCGGGGGTCAGCGCACGATAACCCGTAGCCTGATAGCTAGAAAGTTACCGGTCTGACCATCACGGGCCGCAACTGGCCGATTGGGCTGTTCTTAGCGTCCGCAGGGGACGCAGCGCGTTGAAACCGCCGGGCGTATCACTTCGTACGTTGGGCAGAACACGACACTGGGGAATACGAGAATGCTGCGCACCATCATCATGATCGGCCTCTTCGCGATCGGGGGCCTCTTCCTGCTCAAGCTGGTCTTTGGGATCTTCGGGGTCTTTTTCGGCCTGCTGCTGGTCGTGCTGCGTCTGGCGATCATGGCCGCGCTCATCGGCGCGGTGGTCTATCTTGTGATCCGGGTGCTCAGTCCCGACACGGCGCGCCGCTTACGCGAGCGGTGGTCGGGCAGCGGGATGTAGCGACGCCGCCGGGCAGGCGAGTCGGCGCGAGGCCGGCTCGATCGGCTCCAGGGGCGTGAACCGCCCGCGAGAGTATTCTCCCGTGTGCGCGAGGGCCGGGTTCGGTCGAACCCGGCCCTCGTTCGTTGTCGCCCGAACCCTCAAAATCCGACTCTGACCCCCATTACGCAGAATTCGAGTCTGACCCCCATGACGGGAAATTCGACTCTGACCCCTATTTCGCCCCTATTTCGCCGATTTCGGGGTGGCGGGTCAGGGGGACTCGAGACGGTCGATGATCGCCCAGACGAGGAGAGGGATCATGATCTCGTGATGGCCGGTGATCTCGAAGCCCTGGCCCCCGTCGAGCGTGGGGCGCTGGACGACGTTCACGCGCGGCCGATAATGGCGTTGCATGTCCAGGTCGCAGGTGGTGAAGCCGACCGGGCGCCCCTCGTTCAGGTTCCGCGCGATCGTGAGCGCCTTGAGGAAGACCTCGGGCATGATCACCGCACTGCCGACGTTGAGCACGACGCCGCCGTCATGGAGTTCCGGGAGGGAGGCGGCGAGGCGGCGGAAGTCGCGCAGGCTCGTGTCCCCGATGGCGGCGCCGTCGGCCGCGGGATGCTGGTGGATGATCTCGGCCCCCAGCGCGGCGTGGACGGTTGAGGGGACGCCGAGCTGGCGCGCCTGCAGCAGGAGGGAGAGCTCCGGGTGGGCCAGCGCGGGCTCGCGTTCGAGCGCGGCGGCCAGGGCCTCCCCCATCCCCCTCTGCTCGCGATGTCCCGCGACGAGCGCCTCGTTCATCCCACGCCCCGTCTCCTCCGCCATCCCGAAGGTCCCATCGCGCAGGCCGGCCGCGACGTCCTCCGACGTGGCGCCGAACCGCGCGACCTCGTAGTCGTGGATCGCCGCCGAGCCGTTCATGGACACGTGCGTCACGACGCCGCGACGCATGAGCTCGATGAGCACGGGCGCGAGCCCGGTCTTGACCACATGACCGCCCAGCATGAGCACCACGGCGCGCCGGTTCCGCGCTGCGGCGGCCACCGCGTCGACGACGAGGCGGAAGTCGCGCGCGACGAGGACGTCGGGGAGGGCGCGGAGGAAGGCGCCGAACGAGCGGTCCGCGCCGGGCGGGTGCGCGAACTCCGCCGCGCCGACCTTGCTGGGCCGGCGGGCGATCGGAATGGTGCGG
>DATIGO010000018.1:0-2716 GCA_035454665.1 Gemmatimonadaceae bacterium
CGTGAACGCGCTCCTGGGGCGCGGCGGCGCGCTGTCGGCGGCGAGTGGCGCCGACCGGGCGGGGATCGTGCACCGTCTCGACAAGGAGACGTCGGGGCTCCTGCTGGTGGCGCGCACCGAGCGGGCGCACCGCGCCCTCGGCGCCGATCTCGCGGCGCGGCGGATCAGCCGTCGTTATGCAGCCCTCGCGTGGGGGCACCTCGATGCGGACGAGGTCACGATCGACCGGCCGATCGCCCGGGATCCGCGAGACCGACGGCGCATGGCGGTCGTCCAATCCGGAAAGGCGGCGCGCACGACGTTCGTCAGGCTCGCCCGCTTCGACGCGGCGGATCTCCTGCGTGCGCATCTGCACACCGGGCGCACCCACCAGATCCGCGTGCACCTCGCGTCCATCGGACATCCCGTGGCCGGCGACGATACGTACGGCGGCGGTGGCGGCCGGCGGATCGTCGGGCTCCCGCCGAAGCGGCACTTCCTGCACGCGGCGTGGCTCCGCTTCCGGCATCCGCGAACGGGGGCAGTGATGGACCTGCGCGCGCCGCTGCCGGCCGACCTCCAAGCCGCGCTCGCGCAGGTCGCGCGCGACGAGACGCTGCGCGAGCGCGGCGATCCGCTCGAGGACTTCGGTTTCTACCGCGATTCCGCCTGATTCCGTGTGAGGAGTGAACGAGAGTGAATCCGTTGCCGCTGCAGCTGCTGCTGCTCGAGGTGGGCGACGGGGTGTATGGCGTCGAGAGCGCAGCGGTCCGGGAAATCGTTGCCGGCGCACTGGTGACGCGGCTGCCGGGTGCCCCCGCGCACATCCGCGGCGTCATGAACCTCCGCGGGCAGCTCGTCACGGTGCTCGATCTGGTCCAGCGACTCACGGGCGCGCCCGCACCCCGCACCGACGGTTCCACGATCGTCGTCCAGTCGGGAGAACGGCTCCTCGGGCTCGTGGTGGACGACGTGCGCGACGTGCAGACCGTGGACGTGACGGATGCGGTCCGTGGCGACACGATTCCGCTGGGCGAGGCGGCGCATGGCCTGATCCGCGGGCTGGGACGTTTGGAGGACGCGATCGTCATTCTCCTCGACGTGGACGAGCTCGTCCGGCAGACGCTCGCATAGGGCCGGACCCGGGGTGCGGTCCGGCGAGAGCCGGCAGGGAGAACCGACGGTGAGTCATACAGTTCTGATTTGCGACGACGCGATCTTCATGCGCACCATGCTCGGCGACATCCTGCAGCAGGCGGGATTCGACGTCGTGGGCGAGGCGGAGACGGGTACGCAGGCCGTCGAGCAATACAAGCACCTGCGCCCGGATCTGGTGACGATGGACATCGTCATGCCGGACATGGGTGGCATCGACGCCGTGCGCGAGATCACCAAACTCGATCCGATGGCGAGGGTGCTGATGTGCAGCGCCATGGGCCAGCAGGCCCTCGTGGTCGAGGCGATCCAGGCCGGGGCGAAGGACTTCGTGGTGAAGCCGTTTCAGCCGAGTCGCGTGCTCGAGGCGGTTCAGCGTGTGCTCGGATAGTGACGCCTGACGGGTGACGAGTGACGAGGCTGCGGGCCCACGCACTCGTCGCGCGTCTCGCGTTACCCGCCACAGCCCGCAGGGCACGCCATGAGCCTGAACCCTTCGCGCTACGCCGAGCTCTTTCTCACCGAGAGCCGCGACAACCTTGCCGCGGCGAATGCGTCGCTGTTGCGCCTCGAGGAGGCGCCCGACGATGCGAGCGCGATCGACGCGCTCTTCCGCAGCGTCCACACGCTGAAGGGGATGGCAGGCGTGATGGGGTACGCCGCCGTCGTCGATCTCGCGCACGACATGGAATCCCTGCTCGCCCAGGCGCGCGACGGCGATCGCCGGCTCACCACCGAGGACACATCGGTGCTGTTCGACGCGGCCGACGCCCTCGAGACCGCGATCGAGCTCTCCGTCGCCGGGCGCGGGGGGGAGATCGACGTGGCGGCGCTGTGCCAGCATCTCCGCGGGCTCTCGCGCACGCACAATCCCGCCATGGCGGCGACCGCCGAGTGGGAGATCGGGCTGCACCTGCCGGAAGGGGACGGGGTGGCGGTGCACGTGCGTCTCGCCGGGGACGCGCCGCTGCGCGGCGCCCGGGCACACCTGGTGCTGCAACGCGCGCGCGCCCTGGGCGAGGTGCGTGCGACGGCGCCTGACGAGCGCGCGCTGCACGAGGAACGCTTCGGGAGCGAGTTCGCGATCCGCCTGGTGACGGACGCGACCGACGACGAGATCGCCGCCGCACTACGCGCCGCGGGGTACGTCGACGCCGTCTCCGTCCGCCGCGCCGAGAGCGCCGAGCCCGCGCCGCGCGAGAGCCATCCCGTGGAGCAGGCCGACACGGCGTGGGCTGCCGGCACGCTCAAGGCGCCCCTCCAGCGCTACGTGCGCATCGACGTCCAGCGCCTCGATGGACTCATGAACCTGGTGGGCGAGCTCGTGATCGCGCGCGGACGGCTGTCGCAGATCGTAGCCCGGTACATGGACGCCGATCTCGACGAAGCCGCGACGTCCGTGGCGCGGCTCGTTGCGGAGCTGCAGGACGGGATCATGACGAGCCGCATGGTTCCCGTGTGGCAGGTCTTCGACCGCTTCCCGCGCGTCGTGCGCGACGCGGCGCGCACGACGGGGAAGGAGATCGACTTCGTGATCGAGGGACGCGAGATCGAGCTGGACCGGTCGCTGCTCGAGCAGGTG
>DATIGO010000019.1:0-6635 GCA_035454665.1 Gemmatimonadaceae bacterium
GCTCGCCGGCGGTGGACCGCGAGCGCCTGTACATCGGCGAGGGTGACGGCACGATCTACGCGCTCGAGAAGCGCACCGGGCGGGAGGTGTGGCGCTACCGGACCGGGGCGCGGATCGTGTCGTCGCCGGTGGTGCACGAGGGACGGCTGTTCGTGGGCAGCGACGACGGCGGCATCTACGCGGTGAATGCCGCTCCGGCGGGCGCGAGCTCGATGCGGCGTGCCGTCTTCTGGGACACGGCCTTCGTGGCGGCGCCGCTCTCGCGCAATCGCGTGACCGTGCGCGATTACCTGCGCGGCCGGGGCTACGAGGTCCTCGACGCGGCAGCGCTGCAGCGCTTCCTCGACGAGCGGGTGCGGGATCGCGCCCCAAGCGTCGTCGTCTTCGCCATGGATCATCTCCCAGCGACCGTGGCGCCGGTCGCCGCCGACACGGTGCTCTTCCGCCGCTACCTCAACGCGGGCGGCACGGTCGTCTGGCTCGGCGCGCCACCCCTCCTCGCGCCGCTCACGGCGCAGGGGCTCAAGGACCTGGATCGCGAAGCGCCGCGCCGCCTACTGGGCGTGTCGTTTGGCGGCGGGAACTTCGATCCGCTCGGCGTCACACCCAACGCGACCGGCACGCGACTCGGACTGCCGGCGTGGTACATCGACAACTGGAGCGCCGATCCGCGCGACGTGTCCGGCGTGTGGGCGCTGGATGAGCAGGGCCAGGCGGTCGCGTGGGTGAGGAGCTACGGCGGTCCCGCGGGGACCGGGTTCGCGCGTTTCTTCGCCGGCGATGGCACCGCGGGGCGACCGCAGAACCACCTCGCGCTCCAGCTGGTGGCCGAGCTGCGTCCGCGGTAGGCGGACACGGCGCGGATCGCCCCGTTCCCGCGCGGACAGCCCATCCCACAACCGGACACCGTTCTCGCGTCGCGGTATTCCCGCCGAACGCGCAACGTGCTGCCGTGCCGCGCGTTGCGGGTGTCCGCGCGGTGGGCACGGGACTTTCACCCGGGAGGGCCAGGCGAGTGACGGCTCACTCGTCACTCGTCACCCGTCACCGATTGCTCCCGAGACACGACAATGGATCTGCCCTCCGAGCTCGGATACGCCTCGCGCGCTCTCGTCAGGCGTCCCGGCCTCTCAGCCGCCATCGTGCTGTCCCTCGCCCTCTCGATCTGGATGGCGACGTCGGTCTTCTCCGTGGCGTACGGCGTGCTGGCGCGCCCGCTTCCCTACGGGGACGCCGATCGCATCGTCGCGCTCAACAATGCGCCCGTGGTGTTCCAGCCTCCGGGGCAGTCCGGCATCTTCGGCATCTCGCGCATCATCCGCGAGAGCGACATGCTGGTCGAGCGCGCGATGTACGTCCCGGGCGCGAGCGCGAACCTGCTGCAGGGCGATCGGCCCGAGCGGGTGGTGGCGCTGCCGGTATCGGATCGCTTCTTCGCCACCCTGGGCGTCCCGGCGTCGCTGGGGCGGCCGATCGCCTCCCGCGAGGACGTCGCCACGGTCGTCCTGAGCGAGGGGCTCTGGCGGCGGTCGTTTGCGGCAGACGAGTCCGTCATCGGACACACGGTGCAGCTGAACGGACGTCCCTATACGGTGATCGGCGTCATGCCGCGGACCTTCGCCTTTCCGGAAGGGACGGACATGTGGGTGTCGCTCCCCGAGCCCACGGACTTCTACGTGAACGCCATCGCCCCGGAGTACATCGGGCGGCTCGCTCCGGGCGTCACGCTCGAGCGGGCGCAGGCGACACTGCGGGCGCAGATCGAGGAGGCGACGCGGGCCCGGGGGAGCACGGTGGACGATCCGATCGCGCTTCGCTCCCTCCACGAGGAGCTGAGCGGCGGCGTCCGGCGCCTGCTGCACCTGCTGGTGGGGGCGGCCCTGATGGTCCTGCTGCTCGGTGCCGTGAACGCCGCCATGCTCCTCGTCGCGCACGTGGGACGGCGCCGGGGAGAGTTCGGGATTCGTCAGGCGCTCGGGGCATCGAGGCTCAGCCTGTATCGCCAACTGCTGTTCGAGTGCCTGCTCCTGGCCGCGGCGGGAACCGCGCTCGGCGTGGTCATCGCCGTGTGGACCGACGACCTCCTGCGGCTCCTCCTCCCGTCCACGATGCCCCGGGCGAGCGAGTTGGGGATCGATCGGATGGCCGTGCTGTTCGCGGCCACGACCGGGGTGCTCGCGGGCGCGGCGACGGGGCTCCTCGCCGGCGTTCGGGCCGCGCGCTTCGATCTTGCTCGCCTGCACGGATCCGAATCCAAGGCGTCGAGCGGTGTCGAGGGCCGGCGACTGCTCCGCACGCTCGTGCTGGCCGAGATCGCCGCCGCATTCGTACTGTCCACCGGCGCAGGCCTGCTCACCCGGAGCGTGCTGAGCGCCAACCAGGTCGACCTCGGGTTCCGCCCCGACGCGGTCACGACCTTCCGCCTCCATCTTCCGGATGGCTCATATCCACCGGCGCAGCAGAGGCTGTTCGTGGATCGGGCCCTCAGCGAGCTGCGCGCGATTCCCGGTGTGAGCAGCGCGGGCGTCGTGAACGATCTGCCGCTCGCCGGCCAGATGGGACGCGGCGATCGGATTCGCCTGCTCGACGCGCGCGCGGGCGGCGACTCCATGCGCGCAAGCGTGCGAGTCGTGACCGGCGGATACTTCAGCGCGATGGGCGTCCCGTTGCTGGAGGGCCGGACCTTCAGCGAGGTCGACGGCCCGGACAGCCCCACGGCGGTCATACTGAGCGAATCGGTGGCGCGCCGCATCTCTCCCAGCGCATCGCCACTCGGGATGCGCGTGCAGCTCTTCCGCCGGGAAGCCACGATCGTGGGCATCGTGGGTGACACGCATCATCGCGGGCCGGACCAGGGCCCCTGGCCGCAGATCTACGAGGCATTCGCGCAGTCGCCCCTCTCGAGTCTGTCGTTCGCCGTCCGGTCGACCGGTGACGTCGCCGCGCCGGTGCGCCGGGTCGTCGCCACGCTCGATCCCACGCTGCCGGTCTTCGACCTCCGAGCCATGCGGGACATTGTCCGCTCCGCGCTCGCGGAGCGGCGCTTCGCACTCGCACTCGTCGGTCTCTTCTCGCTCTTCGGTGTGGGCCTCGCGCTCTTCGGCGTCTACGCGGTGGCAAGCGTGATGGTGGTGGAGCGGACGCGGGAGATCGGCATCCGCGTGGCGCTCGGCTCCTCGCGGAGCGGCGTGCTGCGGCTCGTGCTGCGTGAGGGGATGCTCATGGGGGCGGGCGGAATCGCGATCGGCGTGCTGGGTGCGACGTTGCTGAGCCCCGCGCTGGCCGGTTTGCTGTTCGGCGTGCAGGCGCATGACGCGGCAACACTGGCGTCGGTGGCATCGCTCATGGTCGGCATCACGCTCCTCGGGGGCGCCGCTCCCGCGCTCCGCGCGAGCCGGGTGCATCCGATGATCGCCCTGCGAAACGAGTAGCGTCCTACAGACGCTCGACGATCCGGTCGATCAGATAGCTCGACTGCTCGGTCGCCTCTTCGGTGAACGGGCCGAAGAAGGCCCGCACCTCCTGGAACATCGCCTGGAAGCGCGCCTGGTCGCCGCGATGAAGAATGTCGGCCAGTTCCTGCGCGGCGGTGTTGAACGCGGCCGTCACCTCGCCGGTGCGAGGATTGCGTGCCTCGAGCGCGCCGTAGAGGTCGGGGGATTGCGCGAAGTGCCGTGCCGCCACGTACAGCTCGAGAAGGTAGGCGGGGGAGGTGAAGCGGAGCGTCTCCGCGAGCGGCACGCCGATCTTCACGAGTGCGAGACCCAGCACCTGCGTCTGGAAGTGCGTGAGCACCTGCACCACGGCCATCACGCGGTCGTGCTGCTCGGGCGTGGTCTCGGTGACCACGAGCCCGCGCGCCGCGAACATCGACGCGATCCAGTCGGCCCACCCGTCGCCCCGGGCGCGGCAGAGGACCACACGCTGTCCCTGCAGCGTGTGCACGCCGGGTCCGAACATCGGGTGCGTTCCCAGCACCGACGCGCGCGTCGCCTCCAGCATGGCGGCCACCGGCGCCTGCTTGATGCTCGTGACGTCCATCAGCAGCGCGTCCTCGCGCACGGCCGGACCGATCTGCCGGATCACCTCCTCGGTCACGTCGATGGGCACGCTGATCACGACCACGTCCGCCGCGGCCGCCGCGTCGCGCGGCGTGAGCGAAGTGGCCACGTCGGACACGAGCACGCGATGTCCCAGATCGCCAAAGAGGCGGACCAGGAGCGAGCCCATGCCGCCCTGGCCACCGATGACCGCGACCGTCCGCGGTTCGACATCGGGCGGAATCTCGGCGCGGAGCGACGCCTGGTGCTCGCGGCTCGCCCGCAGCAGGATGCGGAACAGCGACTCGATCTCGCCGGCCGGCAGCCCCAGGGCACGCGCCCGGCTCGTGCGGTCCTCCAGGACCTCCCGTTCGCGGCGCAGATCGCGGATGCGGAGGGCATGATGGCGCTTGAAGTCGGCGATTTCCGCGACGAGGCCCATGCGCCGCGCAAGGAGCTGCAGCAGGTCGTGATCGATCGCGTCGACCATGGCGCGCAGGACGGGGAGTGGACGAGGCGGGCGCGGTGAGTCTGCAGTCATTCGAGGATCCGAGGGCCGCCAGGCGGCCGTGCGCAGGGGGAGACGGGCGTACGGTGACCACGCCCGCCGCCGGAATATGCCTCCGGAGACCGCCTGCGTGCCTCGGGCCTCCCGGCTACGACTCCTCGTCCTCGAGCTCCGGAATCCCGCGCCGGAGCCCCCGAAGCCCGGCCGCGAGCGCGACCCCCGCCGCGGCGGCGACCAGGACCGCTCGACGCGGGTGCAGCGCGGCCGACGTGTATACGCTGCGGCGCCGGACGCGTCCCCGGGTTCGCGCGCCGCGCTCGCCCCCGTCGTCTTCCACGGGCTCATAGAGATTATCCGCGCGGCCGCGCCGCGGGATCGGCACGTTGGTCTTCTGCGACTGAAACGTCTTGCGCTCCATGTACCGGTCGGTCAGTCGAGGCGCGATGCGCGTCAGGCTGATGACCTTTCCGAACCCGCCCACGATGACGTCGCGGCGCGGATACTCGGCGCACCGCAGGATGGCGCGGGCGACGGCCTCGGGGGCGAGCAGCGGCGGGATCCCCCGGGGTTCCACGCCCAGGTAGGTCCGGGCCTTCTGGAAGAACGGCGTATCGATCGAGCCCGGCTTCACGAGCGTGACCGCGATCGGCAGGCCCGATTCCTCGAGCTCCATGCGCAGGGTGTCGCTGAAGGCCTTGAGCGCGTGCTTGGCGGCGCCGTACGTCCCCTGCAACGGGATCGCGCGATCGGCCAGGGCGCTGGCGACGTTGATGATCGCTCCACCCTGCTTCCGCAGGTGCCGTACCGCCGCGAGGCTGCCGTAGACCTGGCCCCAGTAGTTCACGTCGAACTGCCGGCGCATGTCGTCGATCGAGATCTCGGTGAGCCGGCCGTAGAGCGCCACCGCGGCGTTGTTGACCCAGGTATCGATGCGCCCGAACTCCCGCATCGCGGCGGCCGCGAGCGCGCGCACGTCGCGCTCGCTCGCGACATCGGTGACATGGTGCGCGGCGCGGCCGCCGTCCGCCCGGATGCGGCGGACGGCCTTCGCCAGGTCGTCCTCGTTGCGCGCCGCCAGCATCACGCGCGCACCGCGGCGTGCGGCCTCCGTGGCCGTCACGAGGCCGATCCCGCTCGACGCGCCGGTGATGACCATGATCTGCTCCCGGACGGGCTTGAGTCGGATGTGCATGCAGAGCCTCCCTCGCGGTCGACGGTGGATCGGGTTGGATCAGTGATGCAGGATGCGGTCTGCGAGCGCCGAGAATCGGTCGCGGACGCGGACGTGCAGGGCTTCGGGCGGTGGCTGGCGGACGAGGTGCAGCGTGCCGCGCCGGTGCAGGATTTCCGCGTGGGAGTCGCCGCCCGCGTCACGCCAGAAGCGGATCGTCGCGGTGGCCCCGGCGAGTCGAACATTCCGCAGCACGACCTCGGGGAGCCAGTCGGGGAGCACCGGGTCCACCACCAGCAGGTCGAGCGGCGCGACGGGCTGCAGTCCGAGCAGCGCGTGCACGAGGAGCGGAAAGGCGCTCGCATTCCAGAGCTGCGGCGCGTTCGCGCGCGGATACGTGCCGGGCGTGGGCCACTCGCTGCGCGCGTAGCCCCCGACGGCCTCGGGAATCCGCCCGTCCACATACAGATCCGCCAGATCGAACAGCGCTCGCGACAGCTCCAGCGCGCGCGCGTCGAGGCCAAACCGGCGCAGGCCGAAGACGATGGTCGCGTTCTCGACGGCCCAGACGCTGCCGCGGTGGTAGCTGATGGGATCGAAGGCCGGGTGGTCCGATGAGAGCGTGCGGATCCCCCAGCCGGAGAAGAGATCCCCCGCGAAGAGCCGCCCCACGACGCGTGGCAGACGATCGCTGCTCACGATACCCGACGCCACGCAGTGCCCGGCGTTCGACGTCGCGGCGCGGACGAGTCGCTTCTCCGCGTCGAGCGCGAGTCCGATGAAGCCCTCGTCTTCCATCCAGAAGTCCCGGTTGAAGCGGGCGCGCAGCTCGTTCGCGGAACGCCACCAGGCGCTGGCGTCGTCGCGGGCCCCCTGCACCCACGACAGCACCGCCATGAGCTGCTGCGCGGCGAAC
>DATIGO010000020.1:0-6843 GCA_035454665.1 Gemmatimonadaceae bacterium
CGACGCGATTCGTGGTGACCTCGAAGTCCGGCGGAACGGCCGAGACCATGGCGCAGTACCTCGTGGTGCGCGGGCGCCTGGAGCAGAAGGGTCTTGCCCCACGGGATCACCTGATCTTTCTCACCGATCCCGAGCGCGGCGCACTGCGCCGGATCGCTGTGGAGGAGAGGATCCCCGTGCTCGACATCCCGCCTAACGTGGGTGGCCGCTTCAGCGTGCTGTCGGCGGTGGGCATGCTGCCGGCACTCCTGATCGGCGTCGACGCGGAGGCGCTGCTGCGCGGCGCGGCCGACATGCGGGCGCGCTGCGACAGCGACGAGCTCACGCGCAACCCGGCGGGGATGTTCGCCGCGCTGCAGTGGCACGCCGACGCACGGCGCGGCCGGCACATCCACGTCTTCATGCCATACTCCGATCCGCTGCGCGACCTGGCCGCGTGGTTCGTGCAGCTCTGGGCGGAGAGCCTGGGAAAGACCCGCCGCGATGGCTCGCACGCCGGGCCGACGCCCGTCGCGGCGCTGGGTGCCACGGACCAGCACAGCCAGGTGCAGCTGTTCATGGAGGGGCCTCCCGACAAGACCGTCACGTTCGTGACCGTCGGCGACGAAGGCGTCGACCTCGAGATCCCTCGCGCACATGCCGACCTGCCCGACCTGGCCTACCTCGGCGGCCGGAGGCTCGGCGAGCTGCTGCGGGCCGAATGCGAGGCCACGGCGGGCGCGCTGGCGGTGCGAGGACGCCCCAGCCTGTCGATCCACCTGGAGCGTGTGGACCCGTGGCATGTAGGGGGACTGCTGATGCTCCTGGAGCTGGCCACGGCCTACGCGGGCGAGCTCTACGGCGTGGATGCCTTCGACCAGCCCGGCGTCGAGCTCGGCAAACGCTTCACCTATGGCCTGTTCGGACGTCCGGGATTCGCC
Organism: Gemmatimonadaceae bacterium; assembly: GCA_035454665.1. Classification (GTDB taxonomy): domain Bacteria; phylum Gemmatimonadota; class Gemmatimonadetes; order Gemmatimonadales; family Gemmatimonadaceae; genus DATIGO01. Next base: position 921 of record DATIGO010000020.1, read on the forward strand.
GATGCGCTGCGCGAGTGGGAAACCTTGCCGCGTCGCGATCCGCGGCGGACGGTGTGACGGCTGGGGTACGGCTGACGCGCCATGGGTCGCAACTGACGCTGTCGGGGATCCGTCTCGGTCAACGGTGGATTTCAGGGTTGCCCCGCGTATCCGCCACGGGCAGTTTCCCGGTGGAACGCGGTGTGCATGCGTTTGGGCCTGTCACGGAGAGAGCCTGTCGCGATGATCGATGAGATGGTGAGCGCGCATCCGGCGCTGAATCACGCCGTGGTCCGCACCGGAAGCCGGGTGCAGGTGCGGGACGAGGCCGCGCTCCGCGGCGAGAGCATCGATACGCTCGTCCGCGAAGCGGTCTTCGGCGCCCCGGCCGAACGCGATTACGCGCGCTGGCTCCTCTGGGAGATCGGACAGGCGGTCGGGGTCCGCCCGGCCTCGATCCACGAGCTGTACCTGGCGCGCGGCCGCGGCGAGACGGGAGGCTTCACCGTGCCGGCGATCAACGTGCGCGGCATGGCATACGACACGGCGCGCGCCATATTCCGGGTGGCCAACCGGCTCCATGCCGGGGCCTTCATCCTCGAGATTGCGCGCTCGGAAATCGGCTATACGGATCAGCGCCCTTCCGAGTACGTCGCCGTGATGCTTGCCGCCGCGCTGCGCGAGGGATTCCGTGGCCCGGTGTTCATCCAGGGCGATCACTTCCAGGTGAACGCGAAGAAGTACGCCGCCGATCCGGTGACGGAGGTCGAGGCCGTGAAGGCGCTGGCGCGTGAGGCGATCGACGCGGGCTTCTACAACATCGACGTCGACACGTCCACGCTGGTCGACCTCGCGCCCCCCTCGCTCGCGGAGCAGCAGCGCCGGAACTACGAAGTCTGCGTGGAGATCACGCGATTCATCCGGTCGCTCGAGCCCGAAGGGGTGACGATCTCGGTGGGCGGCGAGATCGGCGAGGTGGGATCGCACAACAGCACGGTCGCGGAGCTCGAGGCCTTCATGGACGGCTTCAACGCCGCTCTGGCCACGCAGGCGCCGGGGACGCCGGGACTGTCGAAGATCAGCGTCCAGTCCGGCACGTCGCACGGAGGGGTCGTGCTGCCCGACGGCTCCATCGCCGACGTCAAGATCGATCTCGAAACGTTGCAGGAGCTTTCGCGCGTGGCGCGCGAGAAGTACGGCCTTTCCGGGGCCGTGCAGCACGGCGCGTCGACGCTTCCCGATACGGCGTTCCATCACTTCCCGCGCACGGAAACGGCCGAGATCCACCTCGCGACGAACTTCCAGAACATGCTCTTCGACAACGTGCCGCCCCCGCTGCGGGACGAGGTGTATGCGTGGCTGCGCGATAACGCGAAGGATGAGCGGAAGTCGACCGACTCCGACGAGCAGTTCTACTACAAGACGCGCAAGAAGGCCCTGGGACCGTTCAAGGGACGCCTCTGGGACATGGATCCCTCAGTCCGGGAGCGACTGGCCGCCGCCTATGACGAGAAGTTCGCGTTCCTCTTCGAGCAACTCGCCGTCGTCGGTACGCGAGAGGCCGTGCGCCGGCACGTGCATCCCATGGTCATCCACCGTCCCCTCCCGGGCACTGGCGGCCACGTGGCGGTGGCCGCGGCGCCCGACGACACCTCACTCAGCGATTGAACGCCGGCGCGTTCCGGGCCGGCCGGATCGCTCGCGCTCCCGCACACCCCGTCCGCCCCTCTGGAGGAAGCATGGCACGCGATGAATTCGACGATGAAGCCACGGTGATCGTGGAACGGCGCTCGGTGGGTTTCGGGGCGTTCCTGGCGGGTCTTGCGGTCGGCGCGGGGATCGCCCTGCTCATGGCGCCGCAGAGCGGCCCGGAGCTGCGGCGCGATCTCAGGCGCCGTGCAAAGCAGGCGCAGCGCGCGGCGCGCGACCTTTCCCGCGAGATGCGCGTCAAGGCGGAGGATGCGCTCGATGACGCCCGGTCCGAGATCGAGACGCGGGTGGGAGATGCGCGCGACGCGATCCGGCGCGGCCGCCGCGACGTGGTGCGCGCAGTCGATGCCGGACGCAGCGCCGCGCGTGAGGCGCGAGAGTCGTTCGAGCGTCGGATCGCCGAGTCGCGCGCGGCGGCACGCCGCACGGCCGAGGAGGAGTCCGAGTCCAGCGGGACCCTGAACGACTGACCGCGCCCCGGTCGCCACGCCCGGCGCAACCGGTCCCGCCGCCGCAGACGGCGCCGTCCCCGCATCCCGGAACCCCCGGGCAGGCGGCGCACCCGGCGGCGGTGGCGCCCGCGCACGGCCTCACCCGCGCGTGGCAGACCGTGCGCGAGTACACGCGGCGCATCTACAAGCACGGCGCCGAAGACGACCTGTTCTTTCTGGCGAGCGGGCTCGCCTTCAGCATCCTCCTCGCGGTCCTCCCGTTCGTCCTGCTCATCGTTTCGGCGCTGGCGTTTCTCCCGAACATGACTGCCGACGCCGGCGCAGCATCGGTGCACGAGGTCCTGCACAGGCTGCTCCCCGAGCATCGCGAGGGAGAAGCGGCTCCCGTTCACGACCTCGTGGACGATGTCCTGCGCTCACGCGGGGCCCTCGGGATCTGGAGCGCCGTGCTCTATATCTGGTTTTCGGCCCGACTGTACGGCGCGCTCCGGAGTGCGCTGGCACGCGTCTTCGACGTCGAAACGCAGCGGGGGATCATTGCCGGAAAGCTCTTCGACTTCCGGATGACCGTGGCCACGAGTGTCCTGGCCATCGCGTATATCGTCCTGAATGCCTACATCGCCTTCGCGACGCGGAGCGGCGCGCAGTTCCTCCGCAGCCTCGGGATCCGCGACGATGTGATGGGTGGGCTGGAACACCTCTTTTCCCGGGTGCTGGCGTTCGCACTCGTGCTGGGCCTGTTCTGGGGTGTGTACCGCTTCATTCCGGTGAAGCGGATTCACACCAGTTCCATCGTGCTCGGCGCAACGGCGGCCGGCGTGCTGTTCGAGCTCGCCCGGGCCTTGTACACCTCGGTCACACTCAGCAGCGGTCCGGGATCGATCTACAGCGGGACGCTCTACACGATCGTGTCGGTGGTTTTCTGGGTGTACTACGCCGCGTTCATCCTGCTGATAGGCGCGGAGGTGGCGCGCGTCCATGAGCTCCGCCGTCTCGCCTCGCTGCCGCGCACGACGCTGGGCGGGTGAGCCGAAACGGCCGGGTGCGGTTCGCTCGTGCCGTCGTGCGCCGGTCGGGCGCTGAACCGATCCAGGGGTTCGGACGCAGGTCTTCGCGCGGCCGCCGTCGGGCTCTGTTCGGCCCCGGCGCCGGAAGCGAGATTTCAGCATGCCGATCGACCTGCGCAGCGACACCGTCACCAGGCCAACGCCGGGAATGCGGCGTGCCATGGCCGAGGCCGAGGTCGGTGACGACTACCTGGATGGCGACCCCACGACCCGGCGCCTCGAGGCGGCCGTGGCGGAGCGGCTCGGGAAGGAGCGGGCCCTGTTCTTTCCCAGCGGCACGATGGCGAACCAGTGCGCGATCAAGGTCCTGAGCGAGCCCGGCACGGAGATCTACGCGGACATCAACTCGCACATCGTGGACCTGGAGGTCGCCGGAGCGGCGGCGCTCTCCGGCGTGCAGGTGCGCACCGTGGCGGGAGACGGGCCCATGATGGATGCCGCCTCGCTGTCGCGGACCTTTCGGATGCCTAACGCGTACGTGCCGCGCGCCACGCTCGTCTGTCTCGAGAACACGCACAACGGCGCCGGCGGCCTGGTCACGCCCGTGGCGGGCGTCCGGGCGATGCATGACGTGGCGCGCAGTCGCGGGTGCAACGTGCACCTGGACGGCGCCCGGCTGTGGAATGCGGGTGCCGCGACCGGCACGCCGCTGGAGCATTTCGCCACCTGGGCCGACACGGTGATGGTGTCGTTCTCCAAGGGACTGGGCGCTCCCGCGGGCGCAGCCCTCGCCGGCTCCGCGGCCGTCATCGAGCGCGCGAACGAGGTGCGCAAGCGCCTGGGCGGCGTCATGCGGCAGAGCGGCATCCTGGCGGCCGGCGCGCTCTACGGGATGGAGCAGCAACTCGACCGGCTCGCGGAAGACCACGCCAAGGCGGCCGACTTCGCGCACGTCGTCGACCGCGCGATCGCCGCGACGGTGGTCCCGCCGGAGACGAACATCGTGATGGTCGATCTCGCGCCAGGGCTCGACGCGGCGAACGTGGCCCGCCGGGTGGCCGCGGAAGGTCTGCTGGTCGGCGTGTGGTCGCCATCCCGCCTGCGCGCCGTGCACCATCTCGATGTCGGCGAGGACGAGGCGCGTACCGCCGCGCTGGTGCTGCTCGACGCACTCGACGAGGCGTGGCGCGAGCTCGGCGATACGTCCGACTGGCCGGTCGTCTCGATGCCGCGACGGGAGTTCTGATGCGCGATGGCCCGCTCGCGCGCGCTATCGCCCCAGGCGACGCCCGGGTAGATTTCAGGCGCTCCAGGTCCCGAAGGGCGCGAGCCCGCCAACTCCGTCAGGACCCCGCAGGTAGCAGCGGTACGTGGTGTCTTTCGTCGCTTCGTCAGACCTGGAGTACTGCCGCGGGCTCCGGCGCGTGACTCGCTGCCGGGCCCGCGGCTCATTTCCTGGCACCCCTGCCCGACGCGCCCCACCTCTCGCGTGATAGCCCTCGCCCGGAAGTACCGCCCGAAGACGTTCGCCGAAGTGGCGGTGCAGACGCACGTCTCCAACACGCTCCGCGGCGCCATCGCTCGTGGGCGCGTAGCGCACGGATACCTGCTGTGCGGGCCGCGCGGCGTGGGAAAGACCACGCTCGCCCGCGTGCTCGCCATGGCGCTCAACTGCGAGAACCGCCGCGAGGATGGGGAACCCTGCGGCCAGTGCCCGTCCTGCACCCGCATCTGGTCCGGCGCGTCGAGTCTCGACGTCGTGGAGATCGATGCCGCCAGCAACCGCGGCGTCGACGATGCACGCGAGCTCCGCGAGCGCGCGATGTACGCCCCGTCGGGCGAGAACCGCTGGAAGGCGTACATCATCGACGAAGCGCACATGCTCACGCGCGAGGCCTGGAACGCGCTGCTCAAGATCCTCGAGGAGCCGCCGCCCCGCGTCGTCTTCGTCTTTGCGACGACCGAGCCGCACAAGATCGCGCAGTTCGCCGGTCCGGTGCTGAGCCGGCTGCAACGGTTCGACTTCAGGCGCATCGGGCCCGCCGAGATCCGGGCGCGCCTCTCGGCCGTGCTGAAGGAGGAGAAGGTTGCCGCCGATGCGGACGCGCTGGCGATGATCGCCCGCGCCGCCGATGGCTCGATGCGCGACGCGCTCAGCCTGACCGATCAGGTGCTCGCCCTGGGCGAGGGCCGCGTCACGGCGGCTCGCACGCGAGAGGCGCTGGGCATCGTACCGGAGGATGAATACCTCGCGTTGCTCGACATCGTGGCCGAGCGCCGCGCTGGCGACGTCTTCGCGAGCGTCGCCCGGCTCGTCGATCTCGGAGCCGACCTGGGACAGTTCCTCTCGGGCTTCGGCGACCTGCTGCGTGCACAGCTCGCCGTCACGCTCGGCGGCGACCCCGGAGATCTCTCGGAGCGCGCCCGCGCGGCCCTCGCGGAGCGCAAAGGGCGGCTCTCCACGGGAGACCTGCTGCGCATGCTCACGATGCTGTCGGAGCTCGAGCCCCGCTTTCGCCGGAGCACGCAGCAACAGCTCCTGCTCGAAACCACGCTCGTCCGGTTTGCGCTGCTCGACCGCACGGTGGTGATCGAGGAGCTGCTGCGCGAATTGGGTCCCGGAGAGGTCGAGCGAGAGGAACCTCCGCATCCTGCCGGCGGTGCCGGTGGGCGCACGCGCGGGGGGGCTTCCGTTCGCGGTGAGGGCGCGCGCGGTGAGAGCGCGCGCGCATCGGTGCCGCGTGACACGCCGACCACCGTCCCGCGCGCTTACGA
>DATIGO010000021.1:0-41953 GCA_035454665.1 Gemmatimonadaceae bacterium
GAACGTCGTGTCGTAGTAGGTGTCACGCACGACGCGCCACGCCGAATCGAACGTGGCGACGGCGAGCGTACGATCGAAGGGATCGGTGGTTGCCGGCGGGCCGCGGCGCGCGCAGCCGCCGAGGGCGGCCAGGGCCAGGCCCGTCACGGCGAAAACGGGGCGCCAGCTCGTCAGGCGGTTCGGAAGTCGCGGCATCGGTCCTCGCATGGTTGGGCAGTCTGACTGTCCGACGCGGAACACATGCGTGCACCGTTGCTCTGCGCCAATCCGGGGAGCGCTGAGCGGTGCGCAGGACGGGGTGAGCGGTGTCCCTGTCGATCCGGCACGATGGCGCCCGCGTGGAGTGCCGCTCATTCCACGCTTCCGACCGTTCATCGGGCCGGACTGGCCGACGGCGGCCGGGCGCGCCACCTTGCGTCTGGCCGGTACTGTCACCTTCACCCACATCCCAATGACACGGCGCATCTTCGGTCTCGTGACCCTGGGCATGGGCACCCTGCAGGCGTGGGACGCCCGCGCGTTCGATGCGGGTCCTTCGGTCGCACTTCTGGCCGCCGGTGGCGTGCTGGCCGCGGGGCTCCCTCTGCTCGCGTCGCCACGGCCGCGCGCTTGGTTAGGCGGCGTGGTCGGGTCGGCCGTCCTGCTGCTCGCAGCCCGTCTCGTCGCTCCCTTCCCACTCAACACGCTGCACCTCGTGTCGTTCATCGGGGCCTTGAGCGCGCTCGCGAGCCACCGGTTTGGCCAGCGTCGCGCGAGCGCCGCGTGAGCGTCACGGTGGCCGGCCCGGTGAACGCCGTCCGCGATTCAGCCGATCTGGGTGAGGCGATCCGCTCGCTGCGCGCGGAGCTCGCGCGCGCGCCTCGGCTGCAGCGCGCGCGTGTGCGATGGGCCGCGCTGGGGCTGCTGATCAGCCTCCTCGTCATTCTCATCGACGCGCTGACGGGAAGTCCCGGCCTCGAGCCCTGGCGCCTCGCCGGCGTCGGTTCCGCGCTGGTCGGAATGTTCGCGCTCACGCTCGCGGCCGCGTTCCACACGATCGGCAGTGGAGAGACGGCGACCCGTCTTCCGGCGGCGTCACGCCAGTTCCACCGCCTGCTCGATCGGATCCCGCTGCTGACGACCGCGGCGGCCGTCCTCTTCGCGCTCGCGGCGGGTCTTCTCCTCCCCTCGATGACCGTGCATCCGGGCTTCGCCCTCTTCTCGATCGCGTTCGCGGTGCTCGCCGTCGTCGCGGCACGTGACACCATTCGGACGGGGCGCGTGCTCTACGCGGAAGCGCATGCGCGCGAGCGCGCCGCCGAGCGCGCCCGTGCCGAGGCGTCGCAGGCGCAGTTGCGCGCCCTTCAGTCGCAGCTCCAGCCACACTTTCTCTTTAACGCACTCAACACGGTCGCCTCGCTCGTGCGTACCGACCCGCGGCGCGCGGAGCGCACGGTCGAGCACCTCGCCGACGTCCTGCGCCGCACGCTCGCGCGCGCCGGGCAGCCACTCACCACGCTCCGCGACGAAGTCGATTATGTCACCGCGTATCTCGCCGTGGAGCAGGAACGCTGGGGCGACGAGCTGCGCGTGGAGTGGCGGCTTGCGCCGGAAACGCTCGACGTGATCATTCCCTCCATGACCCTGCAACCGCTGGTCGAGAACGCGCTCAAGCATGGCGTCGGCAGACGTCTCGAGGGCGGCCGCGTGTACATCGCGTCCGCGCGGACCGCGGATGGCGTTGAGCTTTCGGTGAGCGATGACGGTCCGGGGTTCGATTCAGCGGCGAACGGTGGCACCGGGCTGGCCAATCTGCGCGCCCGTCTGGAGACCCTGAGCCTGGGCCGCGGACGCGTGGAGGTCGGCGAAGGCGCATCCGGATGGGGCGCGATCGTGCGGGTGACCCTTCCCGCCGACCTCGGCCGCTGATGCGCGTGCTGATCGTGGACGACGAGCCCGCTGCGCGGCGCCGACTCGCGCTGATGCTCGAGGAACTGGACGTCGAGGTGGCTGGCGAGGCTGCGAATGGCGTACGCGCGCTGGAGCAGATCGCGGCGCTGCGACCCGACGTCGTACTGCTCGACATCCAGATGCGCGAGCTGAGCGGCATCGACGTCGCGCGCCACCTTCCGGAGCCGCGACCATTGGTCGTCTTTCAGACCGCGCACGACAGCTACGCACTGCAGGCCTTCGAGCAGGAGGCCGTGGACTACGTACTGAAGCCGGTCTCGCTCGAGCGGCTGCGCAGGGCGCTCGAGCGGGCCGCAGCGCGACTCCGGGAGGCGACGCGTCCGCGCTTCGACGCCGAGCTCGTCGCCCGTCTCGAGGCCGCGCTGGGCACGTCGCGGCCGGCGTGGGAGCGGATCCTGGTACGCGACGCCACCGGACAGCGGCTTATCGCGTTGCGGGAAGTCGTTCGCTGCACGGCGAACGAGGGTGAGGTCGTCGCCACGACCACCGCCGGACGATTCCGCTGCGATTACACGCTCGACGAGCTGGAATCCCGCCTGAGCCCCGGCTTCGTGCGCGCGAGCCGCGGTGACCTGGTCAACGTGGCGTTCGTGCAAGGCCTGACGAGCGCGGGTGATGGATCCGCCAAGCTCTCGCTGGCGAACGGACAGACCGTGCTCGTGAGCCGGCGTCGCGCCACAGCGGTCCGCAGGCGTCTCGAGGGCCTGGAGTAGTGCCCTTCGACTCCGGCCTCGCCGAACGCGTCCGCGACGCGCTCCACCGCCTCGGAGAGCGGGGCGCGAGGGAGAAGAACGTCTTCGGTGGCCGCGGCTTTCTGTTCGGGAAGACCACGTTCCTCGTGGTGTGGACCGACGGCCTGATCGTCAAGACCGCGCCTGACGAGTATCAGGCTGCCCTCTCATTCCCCGACGTGGAACCCTTCGCCCCGGACGGCGAGCGGCCGATGAGCACGTGGGTGGTCGTGCGCGGCGACGCGCTCGCGGACGATCCCGAGCTGGCCGAGTGGGTGGCGCGCGGCATCCGGGCGGGTCGTCCCGCACGCTGACGATTCGGCGAGGACCCGGATGCCTAACGCGGACAGTCCACGCGTGCCGCGTGGATCAGGCGCGCCTCGTTCGCGGCCGGCGTCGGGGTGAGCGCGGTGGTCGGCGCCGCGGCGCGCGCACCGGTCGGCACCACGTCGCGCAGTGCGCGCGCTTGCTCCAGCCGGACGTCCACCACCACCAGGCGCGCCGCCGGACCCGCACCCGCCGCGCGCGGGGCCAGTTCCACCGTGGCCGGATCCACACGACGCCACTCGAGCTCGCGCAACGAATCGGCCATGAGGGACACGGCACGGTACCATACGGTGTCGCCCGTCGCGCGCACGCGCGTGCTGTCGAGGCGAATCCGGGGCGGAAGCCATGTGATCCTCGAGTCCCCGCTGACGTTCGCCAGCGCATAGCAGCCCACGGCCGCGAGAGGCGCCGAAGCCTCCGCGTCCACGCGCCGATTGCCCGTCGCGATGGAATCCGTGCGCTGCAATGCCGGGACGGGCGCAGCCGGACGGGTCGCCTCCGCCGCGGGGATCTGCGCCTGCGCGGCCTTGGCTGCATCGAGCGTCTGCTGTGGCGACGGCGGCGCTGCCTGTGCCTGCCGTTGCGCCGTCTGCGCAGCCCCTGCCGTCGTCTGCTGACCGGCGCCCGACTGCTGGAGTCCCTGGAGCTGCAGGCGTCGAGCCTGTTCCCGGTTGGACGTGGCCTGCCGCTCCCGTGCCTCGAGCGCCTCGTCCGTCACGCGCCGTGGCGCCGAATCGCGCTCGTACCGGAACGCCGGATTGGACGTGGGCGCCGAATCCGCGGTGCCTGACGGCGCCGACGCCACCTTGCCCTCGCGGGACGCTCCCACCGCCGCGGTGCCGGGCTGAGGCGCGGGAGCGGCGATAGGCACCGTTGCCGGCGCGGGGGCGACGGCATCCGCCGCCACGGATCGCTGGGCTTCCATCTCTGCGCGCGGAGCGCCGGGCAACGAGTCCGCCCGGAACGATCCGCGCCAGAAGACCGTCGCCGTTCCCAGGGCCACGAACGCGACCGACGCTGCCGCCACGAGCTGGCCGTTCCGCCGCCAGCGCCGCCGGGTCATATCCTTCTCCGCCGCGTGACGCGAGCGAAGCTGTGCGAGCTGGTCACGCGGGGTGCCGCTCTCGTCGCGGCTTCCGGGAATCACGCCCGCGGGGATGTCGTCGAGCGCAGAGAGCACGCGCGAGGCCGCGGCCATCAGACCGCGCGCCTCGGCCACGGACGCGGCGCACGATTCGCACACGGCCACATGCGTGTCGATCGCGCGCGACTCGTCAGGCGACAGCGCGCCGTCGAGCCAGGCGTGGATCGTGCCTTCGTCGGGATGCTGAGTGTGTTCGTCAGACTGCCGCATGTCCGCCTCCACCGCTGGCCTGCCGGCTGGATTCCGCCTGCAGCGCCTCGTACGTCTCTGCGAGCCGGCGCCGGGCCCGGGCGAGGGTCGTACCGATCGACCCCACCGAGAGTCCCAGCGCCTGCGCGATCTCATCGTAGTTCAACCCTTCCTCCCGCATGAGCAGGGCGAGTCGGTCGCGCTCGGCCAGCGCCTCGACCGCGCGCCTGGCGAGTGCCGTTTCCTGGGCGCGCTCCAGCGCATCGACCGCCGGCAGCTCGGGCTCGGTGACCGAGTCCCGCTCCTGCTCCGCGAGAATCGCGAGGTGACGCCGCCGGCGTTCCGACTTGCGAGCCTCGTCGCGCACCAGGTTCGTGGCCACGGCGAAGAGCCAGGAGCGTTCGCTCGTGAGCGTGTCCTGCCGGAGGGCGCGCAGGAACGTTTCCTGCGCGACCTCCTCGGCCCAGTCGCGGTCACCCAGCCGGCGTGTCAGGTACCGCACCAGCGGTCCGTGATACGTCCGGAAGAGTCGCTCCAGCTCCTCGTCTCTCATTCGATTACCACGCCCTGACCAGATCCGCGAGCTCGCGCTCGGTCAGCTTCTCGAGGCCGGCCGGGCCCACCTGGATCGCGACCGAGCGTCCGGCGACCAGCACTTCCTCGCCCAGCGCCAGCGCGTCCTTGAGGCCCGTCAGCTTCGAGACGAGCTCGAAGTAGAGGGGTGAGAACGCCTTCACCTGCACCGTGCGCTGTGTGGGAGTATAACGCTGGTCGGTCCAGACGTTCCCCTGCTGGAGGAACTGGCGGGGGCCGACCTGCCGCATCGACGCCGTCTGGCCCATGCCGCCGGACGCGACGTCGACCTCGGCCAGGGATTTGGCCTCGCGCTGGGCGGCGGCCTGGCGTGCCTGCTCGAAGCGGAACTCGTTCGCGGACTGGCCCGTGGCCGCGCGCTGGGCTTCGTCGCGTGCCACGGTCGGTGCCGGTGACGCGGCGCCGGGCCGGGTGCGATTCGCCCGCGCGACCCGTTGTCCGAGCATGTCCTGCATCCCGGGCTCGAGGACGAGATACGACGAGAACTCCGTGGGGATGCCGTACCGCTCACCTAACGATCTGATCTCGCCGTCCAGCTCCGTCGTGCCGCCGTTCTTGCGCTTCTCGGCGGCCAGCCAGCCCAGGCGCTGCGCGGCCCAGAGGCGCGGGACGAAGGGGTTCTCGCGCGCGCGGCGCGGGAAGGTGGCGGTCGTCGTCCAGTTCATGGGGCCGCCGAGTGCGCGGCCCTCCACGCGGATCCGTGCCTCGCCGTCGCCGTCGTAGCGGGCCAGGAGCACGAGGTCCTGTCCGGCGAAGAGGTCCACCGGCAGCACCGGGTGGAGCTGGCGGAGGCGGACGCCGTCCACGTGCACGCGCACGTTGGTGAGTACCGGAGTCGTGAGGCGGGCGGCGAGCAGGGAGACCGCGCGTTCCACGGATTCACCCGCTCGGACGAAGTGCGCCGTGCCGTGGCCTTCGACCGCGAGCTGCTCGATGAGCGTGGCGTTCACCTCGGCGCTCACGCCGACGCTGAAGATGCGGGTCTCGCCCCGGCGGCGCGCCGCGCGGGCGGCGATCGCGTCGGGATTGCGCTCGCCCACCGTGGGCTCGCCGTCGGTCACGAAGACCACGAGCTGGAGCCGGTTCTCGTCGCGGACCGCGTCGAGCGCGGCGTCGAGCGCGCCCGAGATGTTCGTGGAGCCTTCGGCGCGCAGGTCGTCGAGGTAGTGTTCGGCGTCGCGGAGGTTGGCCGCGGTGGCCGGGACGAACTCGTCGCGGAAGCTGCGCACGTCGGTGGAGAAGTCGATGATCCGGAAACGGTCCGTGGCGCCTAACGACGACAGGAGGGCGCGGCCGGCGGCTTTGGCCTGGGCCAGCTTCTGCCCGCTCATCGAGCCCGAGACGTCCACGACGAAGGTGACGTTCCGCGGCATCGCGCGGCCGCGCGCGACCGGTGGGCTCACGGTGATGAGGGCGAAGCCGTCCTCGTCGTCGGGGCGATGGGCCAGCACGCTCACTGCCGCCTCGTTCGCGCGCAGGAGCGGGAGGAGGATCGTGACCTCGCGGCCGTCACCCGTGGCGGTGACCGAGCGGCGGGTGCCGCGATCGTTCACCGACAGCGCGTGCGTGGGGGAGTACGGACGGCCATAGGTGCGTGCGTCGGGATAGGTGAGCGTGAACGTCGTGCCGGACTCCGGTTCGGGGCGGCGATCCCGCGGTGTGGCTTCCCGCGGCATCGGCATGGGGACCGGGCCGGGCGTGAAGTTCGTGTTCGGGTCTGTGCCGCGTACGTAGTCGATGCGCAGTGCGCTGCCCTCGCGCTCGGCCACGGTCTGGAAGCGGACCACGACGCGCTTTTCTTCGCCCGGCTGGATCGGGAAGACGCGGGTGCGCAGGAGGCCCATGCCCATCCACTCCACGAGCGCCGGATCGCGGTGCTTCCTGACGATCTCCTCATAGATGCGGCGCGCCTCGGCGGCGTTCATCGTTTCACCTGATACCAGCTCGCCGTTGATCGAGAGCTTGAGGTCCTCGAAGGCGGCGCCTTTCGGGAGGGGGAAGATGTAGTCGGCCTGTCCGAGTCCGCCGCCGCGGTTGACGAAGGTCTCACTCACTTCGTAGCGCAGGACACGGTCGACCATTTCCACGCGGACGTGGCTCGAGGTGCGGACAATGGGCGTGCCCGGCGGGCACGGGATCCATGGTCGGTCGCCGCATTCGCGGGTAGTGCACGGGGGCGGGGCGCACGTGCCCGGGATCATGCGACCCTGGGCCTGGGCGACCGCGGGGAGGACTGCCAAGAGGGCTGCTACGGAGGTTCGGCGCATACGACGTCCTGGCTGAGGGAACGCCTGGGAGACGTCGTGAGTGGAGGGACTTGCACACGCTGACGCCGCATGCGGGCGCCAGCGTGGGTGGAGCGGTCGGGACCGGCGGGAATTGCCGAGCGGGGGGGCTGCCGGTCGAAAGGCTCGGCTCCGGAACGACGCGTTTGGTGATTATGCAGGCTGGTCGTGCAGCCCAACCCCCTGCTGTACTATCCGCCGGTCGTGAACCCTTGTCCTCTCGCGACTTGCGGCGCAGCGCTCTGGCAGTAGCCGAAATATGGCTGCGAGTCGATGCGGCCTAATCCCGCGCTCGCAGCCTATCGTGGCAGGAATAAACTGCAGTCTAATCTCCATTGGACCTGACTCGACCTTGGTCATTGCTCGCTCAGACGCCCCGCTCTCGCGATGACCTACACCCTGTGGCGTGACGGCCGGCATCTCGGCGACGTCGCCCTGGAGCTGCCCTCCAGAGACCCGACCAGCGTAGCCGGGGTGTTCCTGCCGACCGCAGCGTTCCCCGACTTGTCACGCGTCATGCAGGTACAGGTCGACCTCGGCGCGACCCAGTCTCTGCATAACGCCAGAGCGCGATCATCAGCCGACGGGCCAGCGCGACGATCCCGATCCGCCGCTGCCGCGAGCCTCCCGCCGCAAACCGCGCCGATACCATTGACTCCAGGCACCCGCCGGCTGATACCGCAGCCACCCCCAGGCCAGCTCCATCGCCAGGCCGCCGTCCGCCGCGAGTCGCCCAGAACTACTTCATCGCGATCACGTGCTCCACGAACTGGTCGACGGCGATCTCGGTGCCCTGGTAGAAGCCCGACGCTTTGTTTTTCTCGAGGTCGGCTTCATCCCGGTGCAGCGCCGTGAAGACGTAGCGAGTGCCGGTTCCCACGGGTTCCATCGTAACGATGGCGGTGATCGGAATGTCGTCAAAGACCGCCGGACGATAGCCGGGGAACAACATGGAGGTCCAGACCAGTCGCTCCATCGGCACAACATCCAGGAAACAGCCGAGGTTGGGAGACTCCTGACCGTCCCCCATTGCGATGTCGATGCTGAAGATGCCGCCCGGTCGCACGTCCATTTCCGTTCGCGACACGCGCCCCCAGGGCTTGGGCATGTACCACTCCTTGAGATGCTCCGGTTTCGTCAACGCTTCCCAGACGAGCCGCGTGGGAGCGTCGATGAACCGTTCGATAGCGAAATCAAGTTTCGGATTGAAGGTGAATTGCTTGCTCATGATTCTGATTCCTTCTCCTTGAGATGTTTGACGTATTGGTCGAACCGGTCCAGTCGAGCTTCCCACACCTGGCGACGCGCGGTCAGCCAGTCTTCAACGACCTTGAACCGTTCGGGTGCGAGCTCATACGTCCGCACGCGCCCACGCTTTTTCGACCTCACCAATCGGCTCTGTTCGAGCACCGAGAGATGCTGTACGAACGACGGGAGTTGCATGTCGAACGGTGCCGCCAGCTCGCTGACGGTGGCTGGTCCGACAGACAGTCGCTCCAGGACTTGCCGCCGAGTCGGGTTGGACAAGGCGTGAAAAACCTGGTCCGCGGCTGCGGATTGAACCATTTCCGACACCGTCCAAATGCTCGGGATATCCGATCTGACCGAGGAATTCTACAGCCGTGTAATACTTCTGTAAATACCTAAGTATTTGTTATTCTGGAAGTGCCAACCCTTCACATCGGGACAGGACCTCCGGCGAAGTAGCGAGCACCGCCGCGGGCGCGGGCCGCGTCGCCGCCTCCCGACGTCGCATTGCCGGCGTGCCACCTGGGCCCCATCGTAGATGGTCCATCTCACGCAAGGAGGCGTCCATGTGGCGTCGGCTCAGTGCCGCCCTTCTGTTCGCGCTCGCCCCCGCGTATCTCCCGGCGCAACGCGCTGAGGGCAGCGCCGAGGCCGAGGTGGAGCGCGTCGCGCGGCAGTACCTCGACGCCCGGCTGGCGAACGACACCGCGACCATCCGCCGACTCCTGGCCGATGAGTACACCGGCATCAACTCGACCGGCGTCCTGGGTGACCGGGCGAGTGCGCTCCGTTTGCCCATGAACGTTACCCCGATGGGCCAACCGATCGCGGGGTTCGACGTCGACAGCGTCCGGGTGCGCGTCTATGGCTCCACGGCCGTGATGACGGGCATCCGTCGGGTGCGCAGCGCCGACGGATCCGGCGGGGGCGGGCTCCGCTTCACGTTCGTGTTTATCCGCCGCGACGGTCGCTGGCAGCTCACGGCTTCGCAGGCCACCGATCTCCAGCCACGCGGCAGACCGAGGCAGGGTCCAGAGCGGGAGCGCAGCGCGATCCTCGAGGCACGGAGTCTTCAGCCCCATGAACAGCGAAGTGGAGGCGGCAATCCCTCACGTACTTTCGATGGTGGGCGAACCTCGGTATCCGGCTCACCTCCGGGTGTTCGTTCTCGGATCGCGCGACGAGGTGGACGCCGTGGTGGGCATGAGATGGAACGGATGGTCCGACCCGGCGGGGACGACCCGCGCGTTGTGCCAGCTCCTTCGCGCGCGCGTCTTCCTCGTGCGGCAGCGCACCGTCGTGCGGAACCGCATCCATTGGTGCTCCGGCAATCACGATCCTGAGTTGCGCGAATCGTTCCTGACAACTCAGGGCGATCTCGCGCGGCGATTGCGAAAGCCGTGCGCGCCTTTCAGGATCGTGCGCCGATGGTCAGGGCTTCTTCGGCACCGGCGACGGAGGTAGCGCCATCAACCGGCGACGGAACGTCTGGAACGCGGGCGTGTCCTTCGTCAGGCGTTGGAGCTGGCTGACGGGATACGTCGTGATCTGGGCCTGGGTCGCCGTGATTCGGGATTCCTCCAGGGGATGGCTGGCGAAGAACGCCTCCAGCCCGCTGGGGTTCGACTTCCGCTCGTTCAGCAGGAGCTGGAACATGGACGGAACGCCGTTAGGCGAGATGCCCGCCTTGATCGTGGTCGACACGGCCTCCGCATCCGCCTCCGCCTCATCGCTACGGCTGAACTTCGCGAACAGCGCGCTGCCGCCGATACTGATGGCTGCCTGGGTCGCCCCGCTCTCGCACACGCCGGTGAGCGTACACATCAGCGTGAGGCCGACGTTGGCGCCCTGCGCCTGCTGCATCTGCTGCACCGAGTGTCGCCGCGTGATGTGCCCGATCTCGTGGGCGAGGACGCCGGCCAGTTCGCTCATGTTGGTCGCCCGCTCGATGAGTCCGCGATTGACGTAGACCCAACCGCCCGGCACGGC
The DNA here is from genome assembly GCA_035454665.1 of Gemmatimonadaceae bacterium. Taxonomy (GTDB): domain Bacteria; phylum Gemmatimonadota; class Gemmatimonadetes; order Gemmatimonadales; family Gemmatimonadaceae; genus DATIGO01. The sequence continues at coordinate 10,458 of DATIGO010000021.1, forward strand.
GAAGGCGTTGACTTCCCTGCTGTCGACGACCGTGAAGTGCCACGTGAGCCCCCGCGAGTCGGTGACCGCGGCGAGCTGGGTGCCGAGCGTGGTGATGTAGTTCACGACCGCCGCATCGCGGACCAGGGGGAGCTGGGCGCTGACCTCCGCGGCCGTGCGGGCGCCGAGTTCGACTTCCTGCTGCTGGGAGATGCCGCAGGATGCAAGGAGCAGGGCTGCGGCACTTGCGAAGATCCCGGGGCGCGTCAAGCGCGCCACTGATGGTGAAGCTTGCATGGGAACTCACCTCTTCATGGCGACCCAACGTTGACTGTCCACCGAAGCGTACCGGGAGCCGGGCGCCCACGGTATCAACCCTTCGATGGAGATGCAACATTGCCATTCAGACATGACGCGCGCTGTAGGGGTCCGTCCGGCAGATGCCGGGCAAAGGCCCCGACTTCGCGGCGTCCGGCCCACGGCAATATTGCGTGCGCCGGCAGCTTGCGTCGGTCGCATCATCAGCCTGGGGACCACCGCCCGGGAGGCGAAAGTCGCACTCTCGCTGTCGCATGGAATAACACGGAGGACACGAACATGCTCATGACACTCGCCCTCATCCTGATCGGACTCTGGTTGCTCGGGATGGTCTCGTCGTACACGATGGGTGGCCTCATCCACCTGCTGCTCGTCATCGCCATCGTGGTCTTCCTGGTTCGCGTGATCCAGGGTCGCAAGGTCGTCTGATCCAACCCGCGCATCGTACCAACCAAACGCGATGCGCGGCCGATGCACCAACGTACAAACGGTGGGCCACGGACCTGTCCGTGCCACCGATAGGGGGTCGTATGCACGCATTGAACCTTGCAACCGCAACACGAGACGGGCGCACGCTGCTCCCCCTCTTGCTTGCGGTGACAGTCACCGCTTGCGCGTCGCTCAGCCGCAAGGAGGAGGGCGCAGCCATCGGCGCCGCCGCCGGCGGGGTCGTGGGCGGGGTGATCGGGAACCAGACCGGCTCGACGGTCAGGGGGGCCATCATCGGTGCCGTTGTTGGCGGAACGATCGGGGCGGTCATTGGCCACCAGATGGACCAGCAGGCCAAGGAGCTCCAGCAGAACATCCCGGGAGCCGTCGTGGCTCGCGTGGGTGAAGGAATCACCGTGACATTCGCATCGGGGCTGCTCTACGACTTCGACTCGGACGAGATCCGTGCCGAGGCGGCGTCGAACCTGCGCAACCTGGCCGCGAGCCTGGGCAAGTACCCGAATACGGACCTGCTCATCGTTGGTCACACGGACGCGGTCGGAACCAGCGAGTACAACCAGTCGCTCTCCGAGCGTCGCGCCGTGGCAGCCTGCAACTACCTCACCGGGCAGGGAGTGAACTCGGTGCGGCTGCGGGCGGTCGGCCGTGGCGAGACCGAACCGATTGCCGTCAATGACACCGAGCGCGGCCGGCAGTTGAATCGCCGTGTCGAGGTCGCGATCTACGCGAACGCGCAGGCGCGGAAGCAGTAGCCAACCCGCCGACTTCAGCGTGGGGCCCCCCCCAGGCTGACCCGCGACGACATTGGCAACGCGCGGCGCACGCGCGCGCAGTCCTGCTCGAGCACCCGACAGGCTGCATCGCGCGCAGCCGCCTAACGGGGGGCGGTTCCCGAAGGGCGATCACCGCGGCCAGGGCCGACTTCGCGGGCGGTGCGAGTTCAGTCGCAGCCCGCCTCTTCCCGCGCGCCGGGGCACCGTGGTTGCCTGGTGCACATCGTGGCTGACATACTTCGGGGTCCGTTTCCCGAGCGCCGCGCCTTGCCGTGGTCCATGGAAGCTCGTCATCCCGTGGTAGCGGTGCGGGGTGTCCTCGCAATGTCCGTTAGACGGCGCCACCGTCGAAGGCGACTATGAACACCGGCAAGATGCTCATGGGCGCGGTGCTGGGTGTCATCGGATTGCCTGTGGTCGCGTTCGGTCCTTTGCCTGTTCACGAACGAGCCGTTCAGGCACCGGTTCCCGTGGCTGATCATCACGCGCACCTCAAGAGTCCCGCTGTTGCCGCGCTCTGGCACGTGCGGCTGCCGCCCGTCGCTCTCCCGGCTGCCCTCGATCGCGTCCTCAAGGACTTCGAGCGGCATTGGCACGCACGCGATGAGGCGGCGTTTGCGGGACTCTTCACCGAAAACGGAATCATGCAATACGGCGACGCCTGGCGTCGTGGCCGCGCGGCCATTCGCATCGCGCAGTTGGACTCGAAGGGCGCCGACCTCAAGCTCTGGGCGCAGCACTTCGAGATGGGCGACTCGCTCGCCTACGTCGTCGGGTCATACGGCCATCGCACGCGCCCCGACCTTGCGGATCTGGGCAGACTCCACTGGACCCTGCGCAAGGAGCGGGACGGCGTCTGGCGCATCGCCGCGTCGATGATGGGCAACGTGAATCCGCCGTCGGCGTCCGACACGGCGACCCGCCCCGCGCGCGTGCTCATCGCACAGCTCGACTCCGCGGGCATGCGCCACGCCGCCGTCCTGTCGCTGGCTTACCAGTTTGGATCGCCGATGTTCGAGGTCGACGATGAGTACGCGAAGGTGCGCGCCGAGAATGACTGGACGGCACAGGAAGTGGCGCGCTATCCTGGCCGCCTCGTCGCGTTCTGCAGCTTCAATCCAACGAGGAACTACGCGCTGGATGAGCTCGAGCGTTGCATGCGAACGCCAGGGTTCACGGGCCTCAAGCTCCACTTCACGTCGTCATTCGTCGATCTGCGGAACCCGGATCACGTCGATCGGCTGCGGCGTGTGTTTCGCGCGGCGAATGCGCGACGATTCCCGATCGTCGTGCACATGCGAACGCTCGACAGGACGTACGGACGCCCTGACGCGGACATCTTTCTGCGGGAAATCCTGGCGGAAGGGCCCGACGTGCCGGTACAGATCGCGCATCTCGCCGGGTGGGGCGGGTACGGTCCGGAGACAGAGCAGGCACTCGCGGTGTTCGCCGAGGCCATCGCGACCGGGGACCGGCGAACGGCCAATGTGTACTTCGACCTGACGGCGATCGCTCCGATCGGGGCTGACTCCGTGCGCAACGCAATTGTCGAACGACTCCGCCAGATCGGATTGCGGCGCCTCGTGTTCGGCATCGACCTCGCCGACAGCACGGCGCAGCTGGGCGAGCGGTGGGCGCGACTGATGGAGTTCCCGTTCAGCGCGGAAGAGCGGCGAGCGATAGCGGGCAATGTCGCCCCGTACATGCGCTGAACTGGCAGGCGAGCCGGCCGTCAGGTAACCGGAGCGTGGTTTGATCCGCCGCGGAGACGCGCCCACCGTCCCGCGGACCGATGAAGCTGACTGGCCTGACGGCGGCGCCCGCGACGCCTCGCCATTGACTCCGGCCGCAGCGTATCGTCGGCGTTAGGCGGCAAGTACTCGCCTTGGTGAGCGGGTGGCTGGCGGGCAGAAAAAAGGACGGTGCCCTCAACTGGAGATTGGCGCTCCTGAAACCAGGATTCCGATTCTCGCGAATCGTCCTGACGCCCCGGGACAACGATCTCCGAACCCGGTACTTGGACACGAGGTGCACCGTCCACCTCGAGGATGCCGGGGAAGCCCGGCGGCGGCAAGAGGGCCGCCGGGCCAGCGACCTCTGGCGGGAGCCCCGGAGGGTCGCCACCCCGGGTTGGCATCCGGTCCCAACCGCCGTATTCTCAAAGGTTGCCGAGCCTCACGGCCCAAACGAGGGCACGCGTGGCGCACCACAAGCGACGGCGACCGAAGAACCGACGCGCCGGCTGCGTGCTGTGCAAGCCGTGGAACGCGAACGGCTTCGGGAGGCGGCGCCCGGAGGCGGAGCGCTGCAGCGATCACCGGCGACGCGTGGCGCCCGAGCGAGGGGCCGCAGGTTGGAGTTGAGGCGCGCCACGCATCGGCCGGGTGACTTCTGGGATGAACAACGGCGACCGCACGCTGATCCGGTCTGAGATCGTTGCCATGACGGTGGCTCCGCTCACCGCCTTGTTCGTGGGCTGTGCGTCCGGGACGGCGCATCTGCGCCGCCGCTCATGACGGCCGTTCGACATCACACCTGCCTCCCGCTCGACCCCGGTTCGCTGCGCCGCGTTAGGCGGGCCGAGCAGCGACGCCGGCCAGCAGCACGCGTCCGTCGCGGCAGGCAGCCATTATCCCCGATACTTGTCCCGCGACCTTGTTGTTGCCGCCGCCGGAAGACGTCCCCTCCAACCCGTAAAGCGCAATGCAGAAGAACGCGAATGCCCGTTTCGCCATCAAGAACTGGGATGAAAGGCCTTTCAGTGAGGGCGAGGGCCTGCCAAGACTCGCTCGCGCCACCGTGACGAAGACCTACACGGGCGATATCGACGCCCAGGCGCAGGTCGAATACCTGATGATGTACCGCAGCGATGGCTCAGCGTCGTTCGTGGGCCTCGAGCGAGTGGTTGGGCGCATCGGTGAGAAGACCGGCACGTTCGTGCTCCAACGCACGGGCACGTTCGAACGCGGGCTGGCCAACGAGTCCTATACCGTGATCGCCGGGTCCGCGACCGGGGAGCTTCAGGGTCTCCTGGGCAATGGCAGCTCCGCCGTCGGGCACGGCATGGAGCATCCATTCACGCTGATGTACGAGTTGCCGTAGCACCTCCGTCGTCGCAACGCCTGACGCGGCCTCGAAGCGGACCGGCGCGTCGCGGAGGAGGCTCGCTCGATGCTCGCGAGCGGCATGGTATCGGGTGCGCCGGGAAGTTGACGCCGGCGCGTTAGGTGGCGGCCTCCTTCGCTCCGGCGCCGCCTGACGTTGCGTCGGAGCTTGATCCCGTCGTCCGCGCCCCTCAGGCAACTGGCGAATCGCGTCCGGCGTGGTCGCGGCGCAGGAGTGCAACGGCGAGCACCGCGACCCACAGCAGGTACGAATAGATCATGACCCGCTCCACGACGCCGAGCCATGGCGTCGGCGCGCCGGCATCGACCCTGCTCACGTAGCTGAACGTGCCGATGCAGGTCACCAGGTACGTGAATGCCGACGCGAGCGACCAGGCGCGGAATCGCGTGCCGAGCGCGAAAGCACCGGCACCGATGAAGCCAAGGATGAGCAGGCTCGCGCCGGCGCCGAGCACGAGATGCCCGATGTCGGTCGTCGTGGTTTCGGCCCCGCGCTGATGCATCGGGAAGACGGGCCAGAGCATCCCCCACGCCACGAAGGCCAGCATGATCCAGCCAGTGACACGCAGCGCACGGTTCCCGCGCCCGGCGCGCAGGACGCCGATCGCGAAGGCCACGAATAGAAGCGCGTAGAGAGGCCCCATCCATGCCCAGAAGCCTGCTGTGGGAGCGCCGATCGCCGACAGCTCGCTGATGGCCTGATTCATCAGGCTGTAGCCCGGATACCGCGCTGCAGCGATGAGGTCGAATCCGACGTACACGGCCGAGGAGAGGAGCCCGGCCACGAACAGCGCCTCCTGTGTGGTCCCACGGACCACTGGTGTCCACGTCGCGTGTGGCGCGTGCCGAACGGTTGTCGATGGCATGGTGCCCTCCTGTAGACCGGTGTCCTCCGACTTGGCGGACTCGCGGCCGTTGACCGGCAAGCTGTCGTGGCGCCGGGAGCCTGTCCGTAGGAGAAAGCGTGAAGTTACGTCGGGAGGCCCCTGGAATCTCGCGGTGGCCGCGCAGCTTGCCGAGCGCGCGCAAGCCCGACCGTCACCCCCTGCGCGCCCCGCCGTCGCACGATGGGCTCGCCGACCGCGGGCCCGGCCCGTCCCCGGCGGCCCGATCCGGTCCTTGATATTCCATAAGCCGTCACTTATTGATTGTTCATGCAGAGCGCGGTCGCGGCCCAGAACAAGATCTTCCAGGCGCTGGCGGATCCCAGCCGCCGGGGGATCTTCGAGTCGCTCACGCGAGGCGAGGCCGCGGTACGGGACCTCACGGCGCGCTTCGACATCTCGCAACCGGCAGTCTCGCAGCACCTCGCGACCTTGAAAGACGCCGGTCTGGTACGGGGCCGTCGCGAGGGGCGCCTTGTCTACTACCGGGTGGATCCGCGTGGGATGAAGCCGCTCATCGACTGGCTGGCGCACTACCGCGCCTTCTGGACCGAGCACCTCGATCGCCTTGAACGCCTGCTGGGGAGAATGGACGGATGACCGTCACCGACACCACCGTACCATCGCAGGTCGAAACAATTTCATTCGAGATCGACTTGCCCCATCCGCCGGCGAAGGTGTGGCGCGCGCTCACCGACCCTGCCCTGCTCGCGGAGTGGCTCCTGCCCGCGGTGGGTCTCGCGCTCGAGCCGGGGGCGGCGTTCACCTTCAAGACGCAGGCGTATCCCGGTTGGGACGGCACGGTGAACTGCCGGTTCGTCGAGATCGAAGAGCATCGGAAGCTCAGCTACACGTGGAGCGTCCCCTTCCTGGAAACCGTGGTGACGTTCACGCTCTCGCCCACCGCCTCGGGCACGCGCCTCTCGCTCGTGCAGTCAGGCTTCAAGCCGGAGCAGAAGCGCGAATCCGGCGGCGCGCGCTACGGCTGGAAGATGATGGGCGGGAAGCTCGTCGACCTCCTCGGGAGGATCCCATGAACTGGAACAGCTGGATTCGGCAGATCCACCGCTGGCTGGCCATTGTCTTTACGTTGACCGTCATCGCCAACTTCGCTGCAATGACGCGAGGGCAGCCCCCTGCCTGGGTGACCTACTCCCCGCTGTTCCCGCTCGCCTTGCTCCTGTTCACCGGTCTGTACTTGTTCGTGCTGCCGTATGCCACCCGGTGGCGCAGCAGAAGCGCGACGCGGTCGGCATCGCTGCACGCTGGAGAATGAACCGTGACGCCAAAACCCAAACCAGGGCCAAAGCCGAAGGACAAGGGCACGACCGGGAAGGCCGCTTCCCGGCTCATCGACCAGCGGATCCGCGACCTGGGGGGATGGCGCGGGGAGACCCTGGCCCGCATGCGGCGGCTGATTCTGGAAGCCGACCCCGAGATGACCGAGGAGTGGAAGTGGAGTAATCCGGTCTGGTCGCATCACGGGATCGTCTGCACTGGAGAGGCCTACAGGAAGGCCGTGAAGCTCACGTTCGCCCGGGGGGCAAGCATCCCGGACCCATCGCGGCTCTTCAATTCCAGCCTCACAGGCAATACGCGAAGGGCGATCGACATCCACGAAGGGACCCAGGTCGACGCGCGCGCGTTCAAGGCGCTCGTGAAGGCCGCGGTGGCTCGGAATGGCACACCGGCGAAGAAGGCCGGGCCCGATGCGCGTGAGACCAGGCCGGTGAAACTGCTTTCAGGCGGCAACCCGCAGATCGCGAAGGCCGACGGCGACGCCCCGGTGCAGGCGTACATCGCCGCGATGCCGGGCTGGAAGCGCGCCATTGGGAAGCGCCTCGATACGCTCATCGTGCGCCACGTGCCCAACCTGCAGAAGGCCGTGAAGTGGAACTCGCCCATGTACGGCATCGAAGGAAATGGCCTGTTCCTGGCGTTCCACACATTCACGCGTTACGTCAAGGTGACCTTCTTCCGCGGCGCGTCGCTGCGACCCGTTCCACCTGGAGGCACGGGGAAGGACGCGCGCTGGATCGACATTCACGAGGACGATCTCGACGAGGCGCAGATGGCAACCTGGGTGAAGCAGGCGGCCGCGTTGCCCGGCTGGGTTCCTGGCCGACCGTCCTGAGGATGTGTCGTCGCCCCAGCGCCCACGAAGCAGCCGCGCCCGGGCGAGCCAGCTTACCTTGAGACCATGCACGACACGACCGAATGGTCCGACGAGGAGCTCCGAGCGCTGCTCGGTGGCGTTCGGACCATTGCGATGGTCGGCGCATCGTCGAAGCGGGACCGTCCGTCACATGGCGTAATGAAGATTCTCCTGCGTGCCGGCTTCCACGTCATCCCGGTCACGCCGCGTGAAGACAGCGTACTGGGCCGGCGCGCCTATCCGTCCCTCATGGACATCACCGAGCGCGTCGATGTCGTGGATGTGTTCAGACGCCCCGAAGACACGCCCGCGATCGCGAAGCAGGCGGCGGCCATCGGAGCGCGGGTGCTCTGGCTTCAGGACGGCATCGTCAACGAGGAAGCCGCCGCGATCGCGCGTGAAGGAGGGCTCGCGGTCGTGATGAATCGCTGTATCGGACAGACCGTGCACCGCCTTGGCATCGGTGCATGAGCCCGCGCCGGGTGACTTGTCGCACTGGGGGAGCCACGAACGGCATGCGGAGTCCGGTACGTCTCGGCCCCTCCGCCGATCATCGGGTCTTCGTGCTGAATGTGCCGCACTGGTTGAGCGGGTTGTTGGAACTGTTCGGATCAGATACGGCCCCTATACGGTTCGGCGAGCAGAACCTCGCAGGAGAACGACCATGCGACAGGGCAGTGTGACCACGCCACTCCTGGCATTTGCGCTGGTGACGACCCCGGGAGTGCTCGCGTGCCTGACGATCGGTCCCGGCACACTCTCCACCGCACCCGCGCCCCACAACCAGGGAGCCGCCCAGGGCGACCGGACGGTCTGGGACGGGGCCGGAGACGGAGCCACGATCTCTCCCGACGGCAGGCTCATCGCCTTCATCGATTGGAACACGAGCCAGGTCGCTGTGCGAGACGTCTCGACGGGTCGAGAGCGCACCTTGACCGACAAGGGCGTATTTGCCGGCAGCGTGGGCTTCCCCGAGCCGTACTTCGTCTTCTCGCCGGGAAGCGACCGCGTGGTGTTCCCTTTCGGCAACTCGCGTGATGCCGAACCATTTCGCTACGAACTGCGCATGGCGAGCGTCTCCGACACGGTCCAGCGCGTTCTGGCCACCTACGCGCCCGACGTCGCGTTCGTCGCGCCCCTGGACTGGCACGAGACGACGGGACTCCTGTTCACGACCGTCGCCGCGGACGCGAGCTCGGAGCTGCTCATCCTCCGACCAGACGAAGGAACGGCACGGACCCTGGAGCGCCGCGACGAGGGGGCCGGTCTGATACAACAGGGCCTCTACACACCGGACGGTCTCGCGGTGGTCTATCTGGCCAAAGGCATGCTCCACTACCTGACGCTGGCTGGCGGCGACGCACGCATGCTCGGCCTGGGCGCGGAGGTACTGCTGGGGTGGACCGCTGGCGGGGCGACGCTCCTCTTCCACGCCACGCGCGGCGAGGTGACGGGCAACTGGTCGATCGGTTGGAAGGACGGTGTCCCCTCCGGCGAACCCGTGCTCGTTCAGCGGACCGCCGCTGGGGTGCTTCCGTCGGGGCGATCCGTCGCCGGCGTGCACTACCGCGAACCAGCGGTGGCGACAGCGCTCCTTGCTGCGGAGCTCGACCTGCCGAGCCGCACGATCTCACGACCGCAGCCGCTGGCGCTCCACCCGGGGCTCGTCGCGGGGAATCCGGCCTGGTCCCGCGATGGCCGTCGGCTGGCCTTTACGCTCCACGTGCCGAACCGGATGACGCACCGAATCATGATCTCCGAGGGCGGCCGGGCATCTCCGCGAGAGATTGCCCGTGTCGACCTGCGCGTGATGGGCCTGGATTGGTCCACGGATGGCCGATTCCTCTTCGTCGGCGGGAGAGCCGAGACGCGCGCCAGGGCCTGGATTGGCCGGATTGACGTGCTGACAGGAACGGTGGAACGAATAGTCTCCAACGTACCGATCAGTGCGTTGGCCGCCGCTGGAAATCAGCAGGTGGCATTCATGATTGCCGCTCCGGCCGGAGAGCGGACGGTCCGCCTGGCGATCCTGCCGGCTGATGGCGGCGAGCCGCGCGTTCTCACCACGTATCTCTCCACCGAGCTCCCGCGATCGATGTCCGTGTCGCCCGATGGGCGGTGGGTCGCACTGGTCAAGACGCTGGAACGCACGTCATCGGCGTTGCTTCTGGTACCGACCGATGGAGGAGATCCGCGCACGCTCTTGCGGCTGGAGCGACCCGACCGCCTGGAGCTGAACCTCGGGAGCCTGCCATGGACGGCGGACGGACGCCGGGTCATGGTCCTCCTGCGCCAGGGAGGGGAGCGGTACCTTGGCGCGGTCGATGCGGTGTCGGGTGAGCTGACACTCGTGCCGTTCGCGCCGCAGGAGGCCGGCCGGCGGCAGCCCGCGCTGCATCCCGACGGACGGTTCCTGGTCTACGTCGATGGCGGTGTTCGCGACGCCCTCAGGATGATCGGCAGCGCTCGGTGAGCGGAGAGCCGCGCCCGCCTCACGGCGAGGTGCGCGCCTCGAGGCGTCGGGCGATGCAGAGCGCTGGCGTCGGGCCTGTCCGCAGCCGAGCTCGCCTGCGACGCGCTCTGCCCGTGAGGCCTGAGAGTTGCTGGTACGCAGAGCCGATAGACCGGGCGCGCGCGGCAGACTATCAACTACCAATGGAGGGTCTGGGTGAATCGGTCGCCGGTGGGGGCCGTACCATCGCGCGGGCCGGGGCGCCAGGGATCGACGCGGTCAGGGCGTCATCCGCTCGAAGCGAACGAAGGGAGCCCGGTCGTGCCGACTACCGCTGACAAGGACACCATCCCCCCGGCGACCACGCCCTCCGCATTCGATTGGCTCGTCGGAGGCGGCGAGCTCGGCGCGCTGATTCGCGCGAAGGACTGGTCCACGACGCCGTTAGGCACGGTGGACACCTGGCCGCAGAGCCTGCGCAGCGCCGTGAGCATCCTCCTGCCGTCGCGGGCGCAGATCTGCCTCTTCTGGGGTCCCGAGCTCGTCGCGATCTACAACGATGCCTACCGGCCCGCGCTCGGAGACAAGCACCCGTGGGCGCTCGGCCGGCCCGCGCGCGAGGTCTGGAACGAGATCTGGGAGGATGTCCTGCGCTCCCTGCTCGAGAGCGTCCTCCACACGGGTGAGACCTTCTGGGCGAGCGACTTCATCTTTTTCCTCGAGCGTCACGGCTACGCCGAGGAGACCTATTTCGACATCTCCTACGACCCGGTGCGGGACGAGACCGGTCGCGTGGGCGGCGTATTCTGCATCGTCAGCGAGACGACGGGACGCGTACTCGGCGAGCGCCGGCTCCGGGTCCTCCGCGACCTGGGCCGTGTCGGCAGCGAGGCGCGCAGCGTCGGCGAGGTCTTTCGCCAGGCCGCGGCGGTCCTGGACCAGTATCCGCACGACATCGCCTTCGCCGGCCTGTTCGAGCGCGACGGACGCGCCGCAGCGAGCGTCCGGCTCGAGGCGCTCGACGGATGGCCGCTCGACGAGTCACTCCGGGGCGGCTATCTCGTTCTCGACGATGACGCGCTCGGCGCGTTTCCCCCGCTCTCGGGTGGCGCCTGGCCGGAGCACGCCACGGCCGCGGTGATTCTGCCGGTCGCCGTCCCCGCGCAGGCTCCCGATGGTTTCCTCGTTGCCGGCGTCAGTCCCCGCCTGGAACTCGATGACCGGTATCGGGATTTCCTGCGCCTCGTCGCGTCGAGCATCGCCAGCGCGGTCGCGGCGGCTCGAGTCCTCGAGACACAGCGGGCCAGAGCAGAGGCGCTCGCCGAGATCGATCGGGCCAAGACCGCCTTCTTCAGCAACGTGAGCCACGAGTTCCGCACGCCGCTCACGCTCATGCTCGGCCCGCTGGAGGATCTGCTGCGCGACCGCGACGAGGCGCTGCTCCCGTCGCACCGGGAGGCGCTCACGGTCGTGCAACGCAACAGCGTACGTCTCCTGAAGCTGGTGAACACGCTGCTGGACTTCTCGCAGATCGAGGCGGGACGCGCGAGCGCGGCGTACGAACCCGTCGATCTGCCGGCGTTCACGGCGGAGCTCGCGAGCAACTTCCGTTCGGCGTGCGAGCGCGCCGGGCTCGTGCTGCGCGTCGAGTGCCCACCCCTCCCACAGCCGGTATGGGTCGACAGGTCGATGTGGGAGAAGATCGTGCTCAACCTCCTCTCGAACGCGCTCAAGTTCACGTTCGAGGGGGAGATCGCCGTGACGGTCACGGATCGGGGAGAGAGCGCCGAGCTGAAGGTCCGTGATACGGGAGGCGGGATCCCGGCGCACGAGATCCCCCGGCTGTTCGAACGCTTTCACCGCGTGGAGGGCGCCCGCGCGCGGACTCACGAGGGATCGGGCATCGGCCTGGCGCTCGTCTCCGACCTCGTGCGCCTGCACAAGGGCAATGTCCACGCCGCGAGTGAAACGGGACAGGGATCCATCTTCACCGTGTCGCTGCGGTATGGTCATGACCATCTCCCGTCGGAGCAGCTCAGGACCAACGGTCAAAGGGCGGTGGTCGTCACGCCGTCGCTCGCGTACGTGGAAGAGGCGCTTGGCTGGATACGCGACGTGTCGGCCGCGCGTGAGCCCGGACCTGCCGCGTCTCGCACACCGGGGGCCGGCGCGCGGATTCTGATCGCGGACGACAATGGCGACATGCGCGACTACCTTGCCCGGCTGCTCGGCGAGCATTGGCAGGTCGCGGCTGTCGCGGACGGTGTTGCCGCCCTGGACAGGCTGGCGCACGAGGACTTCGACGTCGTGATCTCCGACGTCATGATGCCGCAGATGGATGGGTTTGCGCTCCTCCGGAACCTCAGGTCCGATCCACGCTACCGTGACCTCCGCATCATCCTGCTCTCGGCGCGCGCGGGAGAGGAGTCGCGCATCGAGGGTCTTGGCGCCGGCGCCGACGACTACGTCGTCAAGCCGTTCTCCGCGGCACAGCTGATCGCCCAGGTGAACGCGCAGCTCACCATTCAGCGCACGCGGCGCGAGAGTGCGCGTGAGCGCGAGCAGCTCCTGGCGCGGGAGGACGCGGCGCTGCGCGAGGCCGAGCTGCAGCGGCAGCATCGCGTCTCGCTGTTCACGCACGCGCCGAACCCGATCGTGATACTGCGCGGCGCCGGGCACGTCATCGAGCTGGCGAACCCGCCGGCCTGCCGGGTATTGGGCCGGCCCGAGGCGGACATCGTCGGGCGCCCGCTCCTGGATGCGCTGCCGGAGCTTCGCGGGCAGGCCCTGCAACAGGCACTCGACGAGGTGGTGCGGACAGGAGAGTCCTACGAGCGCAAGGAGGTGACGACGCAGCTCGACCGCCGCGGTGACGGCACGCTCGACACCGTCTACCTGAACTTCGTGTGTACGCCCTTTCGTGGCATTACCGGAACGGTGGAGGGCGTTCTCGTCACGGCGTTCGAGGTCACGCGGGAGGTGCTCGCCAGCCGGGAGATGAACCGCCTGCGCGCGGAGGCCGAGATCGGCAGTCGGGCCAAGGACGAGTTCCTGGCGATGCTCAGCCACGAGCTGCGCAACCCGCTTGCGCCGATCGTCATGGCACTGCGGCTGATTCGAATGGGCGGCCGCGAGTCACCCGAGCTGGACATCATCGAGCGGCAGGCCAATCACCTCACGCGGCTGGTCGACGACCTGCTCGACGTCGCGCGGATCACGCGTCGCCGGATCGAGCTGCGGATGCGCGTCATCGAGCTCTCGGAGGTACTGGACAAGGCACTGGAGATCGCGAGCCCGCTGCTGGAGCAGCGGCGCCAGACGGTCGACGTGGACGACGTGCCGCGCCGCGGACTCCCCGTGCAGGCGGACCCCGAACGATTGGCCCAGGTCGTGTCCAATCTGCTGACCAATGCGGCCAAGTACAGCGAGCCGGGCTCGCGGATAACGGTGAAGGCGGGTGCGGTCGATCGGCACGTGCAATTGTCCGTGCGGGACCGGGGCATCGGCATCGAACCCGGGATGCTGCACCAGATATTCGAGCTCTTCGTGCAGCAGGCCCAATCGATCGAGCGGGCTCACGGGGGACTCGGCCTCGGGCTGGCCATCGCGCGTCACCTCGCGGAGCTGCATGGCGGTACGCTCCGCGCACACAGCGATGGTCCTGGCAAAGGGAGCGAGTTCGTGTTGCAGCTTCCGCGTGCCGACTCCGCGCTTGCGGTACAGGAGGTCACGCACGCCGCCATGAACGCGCCGCAGGCCACGGTCGCGAAGCGCATCCTCGTCGTCGACGACAATCAGGACGCCGCCGCCACGCTCGGCGCTCTCCTCCAGAACCTGGGTCACGTCGTGGAAACGGCGTACGACGGGCCAGCCGGTCTCGTGGCGGCCGATCGCCTTCACCCCGATGTGGCCTTCATCGACATCGGCCTTCCCGGCATCGACGGCTATGAGGTCGCTCGTCAGCTCCGGAAGCGAAGCGCCGGCCGGACACCACTGCTCGTGGCCGTCACAGGCTATGGCCTCGCCGCGGATCGCGATCGCGCCACGGACGCGGGATTCGACCACCACCTGGTGAAGCCGGTCGAGCTGCCGGCACTGCAGCGGGTGCTCGCCGGCGGGTGAACGTCATTCGCGTCACGAGGCATCGACCGCAGCCGCCGCATCGTCCTCACCCCGAGGTCACCTCCTCGTAGGCGCACGTGAGCGGGTCGCGCGGGCTCGCCTGCCCGAACCGGCCGAAGTTCTCGAAGCCCGCCAGCGGATCCCGCATGGCGAGAACCTCCTCGCGGCTCTTCCCCGCCTTCACCTGCGCCTCCACGAACGCCAGTACCGCGCCGAGGTAGTCACGGAAGCGCAGCAGGTCGGCCTGGCTCCCGGTGACAGGAAGGCCGGCGCCCGCGTGACCGAAGATGTACACGGTGTCGTTCGCATGATCGCGCGTTGTGCGGTCGAGCACGGTCATCCAGTTGCGCATCGTCGCCCCCGCGGAGCGGTCCACCACGGGGTGCCGCTGGTGGAACATCAGATCGCCCATGTGCACGACGTTCGCGCGCTCGAACGTGATCACCGCGTCGCCGCTCGTGTGCGCGCGGCCGTAGTACCGCGCGATCACCCGCTCGCCGCCCACGTCGGCCGACCACGTATCGGTGAAGGTCTTGTCCGGGAAGAGCTGGTCGGCCGGTGGCTGGCCGCCGGGGGGCTGCCGCATGTGCTCGTTCGCCTTCTCGTGCGCCACCACGCTCTTCGCCGCGCCGCGGAACGAGAGGTTGCCGCCGGTGTGATCGCCGTGATGATGCGTGTTGATCAGGAAATCGATCGGCCGACCATTGGACCGCTGGTTGAGGCCATCGAGGCAGGCCTTCGCTTCCGCTGGAAACTGGCTGTCCACCACGACCACCGCTGCCGGATCGAGCAGGTAGCCTATGGTGCCGCCGCGCATGGTAAAGAAGCCCACGCTGCGGCGGATCGCGGTGAACACCGGTTGCGGTGGCTGCCCCTGTCCCTGCCACGCGCCGGCGAGGACCGGGCGTCCGAACGTGCCCGCGACGGCGGCAAGGGCGGACGTCGACAGAAAGTCACGACGAGTGAGCGACATGGCGATCTCCGGGAGTTGGCGTACGAGGCGACGGCGGCGACGCATGATCATGGTGCCCGACGCGCCGACCCGAAAGATCGCCTCCGCGATGCCGCCTCGAGCAGGGCGTGGTTGGCACGTCGCATCTCGCCGCTGCAAGGGCGGCAGGCGAAAGTCCTGCGGCGACGAGGCCGCAGAGGTATCTTCCACTGGGCCGACGCGCGCGCGCCAGGCAGTCCTTCCCGACACCACCGCCCAGAGCTCCAATGTGCCGTAAAGCCGTGCGGGGCCCAATGGAGGGATGCCCATGCTCCACCAGTTCCTGACCGAGAACCGGGACGTCCTCGTAGCGCGCTGCCGTGCGAAGGTCGGCGCCCGCCGCGCGCCACGACCCTCCGAGGCGGAGCTCGAGCACGGCGTTCCGATCTTCCTGGAGCAGTTGATCGGGACGCTGTAGGCTCGGCTGCAGTCGAGCCCGGCCCCCATGCTGCTGACCGCCACCCGGCACGGCGACGAGCTCCTGCGGAGGGGCGTGACCGTCGCTCAGGTCATTCACGACTATGGCGACCTGTGCCAGTCGATCACCGAGCTCGCTGCGGAGAGCGGGGCGCGGGTAACGGCCGAGGAGTTCGGCGTGCTCAACCGCTGTCTCGACGACGCGATCGCGGCGGCGGTGACGGAGTTCTCGTTGCAGCGCGAGCGGGGGATCGAGGCCGAGGGCACCCAGAGCGCCGAGATGCAGCTCGGAATCCTCGCGCACGAGCTGCGCAATCAGCTTGGTGCCGCGATGCTCTCATTCGAGATGATCAGGCGCGGGAGCGTGGCGATCAATGGGGCCACCGCCACACTGCACGACCGGGCGCTGCGAGGGCTGCGTAATCTCATCGATCACGCCCTCACCGACGTCCGCCTTTCCATCGGGATCCAGCGCGAGCGGATGCAGCTCGCCCAGTTCATCGGCGAAGTCGAAGCGGGGGCGGCGATGGAAGCGGACGCGCTCGCGATGAGACTCAGCGTTGCGCCCGTCGATACAGCGCTCGCCATCGTGGCGGACCGGCAGATACTGGCATCCGTGATGGCGAACCTGTTGCAGAACGCTTTCAAGTTCACCCGGGCGAATGGCCGCCTGGACGTCTCGTTGCGCGCGCATCAGCGCGCCGGCCGGGTCTTCATCGACGTCGCGGATGAATGCGG
The DNA here is from genome assembly GCA_035454665.1 of Gemmatimonadaceae bacterium. Lineage (GTDB taxonomy): Bacteria > Gemmatimonadota > Gemmatimonadetes > Gemmatimonadales > Gemmatimonadaceae > DATIGO01. The sequence goes on from DATIGO010000021.1 coordinate 26,862, forward strand.
CGGCCTGCCGTCAGGGAAGGCCGACGACCTGTTTCGTCCGTTCGCGCAGCGAGGGTCGGATCGCACCGGCCTCGGTCTCGGTCTCACGATCTGCCGGCGCGGTGTCGAGGCAAATGATGGGTTGCTGCACGTGCGCGATGTTCCGGGCCACCGGCTGCGTCTTCAGCGTCGAGCTTGCGCTGAGTCCGGCACTGAGTCCGGCGCCGTGGCCCCACACCACGACCTAACGCAGGTAGCGGTACAACCCGACGAGGCCAATGACGCCGCCGCCGAGGGCCACCATGTTCCCGCCGTTACCGCCGACCATCAGACCCACGACGACGGCCGCGGCGCCGGTACCCATCATCGCCAGGTTCGCGCCGCCGCCAAGATGGGTGCTCTCATCCCGCGACTGCGCGGGACCGGGCGGCGGAGCGAGTGTCAGTCTCGTGATGCCGGCGGGCGCGACACGCGGACCCACCGCGGGCGTCGGGACGGTGGTGGAGACCGGCGTCGAGGTCGCGACGCTGAAGGCCTGAGTGGCGCTGTTCACGCTGTCAGGCAACGCGCTCCCCTGACCTCGAAGCGACGACGGGACCACGGCCGCGCCGACGAACACGGCGGCGACGAGTGCGTATGAACGGAACGATTGAATGGACATGAGAGCCTGCCTCCCGGGAGACGGAAACCGTCCACCGGTCTGGGTGACGGCGCGGAGGAACCTCCAGGCGCGCCGGGCGATCCTGACATTCGGTCATCCTCCGCCGGCTCTGGCCTTCTCGCCGGCGAAGATTGCCACCTCGATGCGCCGGTTGAGCTGCCGGCCCGCTTCGGTCTCGTTCGACGCCAGCGCCTCCAGCTCGCCCCTGCCGGACGACTGCATCCGGCCCGACCCGACGCCTTGAATCGTGAGATATCCGGCCGCCGAGGTCGCGCGTCGCATCGAGAGGTCCTGATTGTACGGGGTGCTGCCGAGCGCGTCGGTGTGGCCGACGATGAGCAGGTCCGTGTTCGGATACTTCCGCAGACTGACCGCGAGGTTGCGCAGGTTCTGCGCCGCTTCCGGACGAATGGCGTCGGAATCGAAGTCGTACAGGAGACCCGACGCGAACGTGACCTGGATCCCTTCCCCGACCCGCTCCACCACGGCACCGGGGATCTCGAGCGTGAGCTCTTTCGCCTGCTGGTCCATCTGATGACCGATGACGGCACCGGCCGCGCCGCCCACCACCGCTCCGATGATGGCGCCGCGCGCCGTCGAGCCGGTCTGGTTCCCGATCACGCCCCCGACCGCCGCGCCGGCCGCCGCACCTATGGCCGCTCCCTTCTCCTTGCGGTTCCAGGAAGCGCAGGAGGCTGCGGTGACCAGCACTGCGATGAGCAACGCACTTCCCGTCACGCGGGTCGGACTGACCGACGCATTCATGCGGATCATGAGACACCTCTGAGGATTGGAACTGCCCGCCGGCGGCGAACGGCTCACGGCCGGTTGCTCACGCGAGCCGGCGGCGTGCCGATGACGCGCTTGATGGACTGCCCGGCGCGCAACTGCGCGCCCTGATCGACTCCATTGATGACCGCCAGCTCCGCCAGCGGAATGCTCGAGGGGAGCTGCGCGTTGAACTGCTGCAGCGACATGGACCGCGGTGCCTTGTCCACGCGAACGTGCATCGGTTGCACCGCGAGGGCGGCTGGATCGGTGAGGCGATCGAAGCTGTTGATGGATCGCTGGAAGGCCGAGCGGTACGACTCGAATGGCGCCGTGGCGCTGTACGCCAGGATCCGCCAGGTGCCGCGACCGTACTCGATGAACGTCGCGATCCCCTGCACCGAGCCGCCCTGGCCATCCTGCGCCGTGAACTCGCCGCTGACCGCGCGATTCCCGTGGATCGTGCCCTGCGTGATCTGGCCGGCCTGAAGTCCCTGCTGTCCGAGGAAGTTCTTCGCGGCGTCCGCCGCGTTGCCTTGCGCCGCGCGCAGCTCGATCAACGCGTCGTGCGCGGCACTGATGCCGGCCACCGCGTCGGCCTGGTTTTGTGTCTCCCAGCCGGCGGGAAACTGGAAGAGGAACGCGAGATCCGGGTGAACGAAGACCTCATCCTGAAAGAAACCGTCTCGCGGGTTCACTCCGTACACCATGCCGTCGATGCGCTGCAGGAACTCCACTTCGCCCAGTTTTGTGGCGCTGAAGTCCTGCTTCGATGCCGCTATGAGCGACTGCACGTGTTTGATGCGATTGCCGGGATCGGGGTGTGTCGCCTGCCACTCGGGCAGCCCGCCGCCGCCGCGGCGCGCGTCATCGCGCTGCAGCATCTCGAAGAGACTGATCATCTCGCGCGTGTCGTAACCATCCGCGAGGGCGTACCGGAACCCGAGGTCATCGGCCTGGATCTCGTCGTCGCGACCGTACTTGAGAAAGAGGAGCCCGAGACCGGCGCCTGCGGCGTCTCCGAAGCGGGCGATGGCCGGCGAGAGCACGGACCCGAGTCCGAGGCCGAGCACCGCCACCTGCTGCCGGCTGATCTGCTGCACGCTGTGGCGTGCGGCGACGTGGCCGTTCTCGTGCCCGAGCACCGACGCGAGCTCGGCCTCGTTCGTCATGTAGCTCAGCAAGCCGCGCGTCACGAAGATGAAGCCGCCAGGGAGCGCGAAGGCGTTCACCGACGCATCATCGATGACATGGAACTCCCAGGCGAGCCGTGGCCGCTCGGTTCTCGCCGCCAGCGCCTGGCCGATGCGATTCACGTAGGCCTGCAGGCCGATGTCCGGGTAGAGACCGACGGTTGCCGTCACATCGGCCGCCCCCTGGCGCCCCATCGCGATCTCCTCCGACTCCGATATCAGCGCCAGCTCCTTCTTGCCGGTCACCGGATTCGTGGCGCAGCCGATCGCCAGCAGTATGCTCAGGAGACCAACCACACTCCTGGCAGCCGATCGGGGCGATCCGCTCGTTCGTAACGCGCGTCTCATGCGACCCGTCGTCCGGTGAGGAACCGCAGAACGAGCACGATGATCGCCGCGACGACCAGGAGGTGAATCAGCCCGCCCATCGTATAGCCTCCGATGAGGCCGAGGGCCCACAACACGAGCAATACCAGCACCATCGTCGTCAGCATCGGAATTTCCGGAAATGGGTATGACAGCCGCTCTTTCCCATCGTTGACGTTAGGTCCACCGCGCGGCGACAACCATCGCTCGTTCGGGCCGAAAACGGACTAGATCGAAGGGGGGAGACCAGACGGGCTGTTCGGTCACGTCCGAGCCGCGGACGGCGCCGACGGGCGCACGGTCGAGGTGCCGAGTAATGCGCGTCGCCGCGACGTCCCTCAGCGGATCACGACGCGGGTGCCGACCGGGACGTTGTCGTACAGCCACGCCATGTCATCGTTGCGCAGGCGGATGCAGCCGTGCGTGCTCGCCTCGCCGATGCTCGCTTCATCCGACGTGCCGTGAATCATGTAGCCCTGCCCCAGGTCGAGCGCGAAGTGTCCCAGCGCTCCGGCGACCCGGCGATTCCGGGTCCCGAGAGGAGGAATGAACAGGGTCCCATCGAACACGATGTGTTCCTCCGTCGGCAGCCCGCGGAACGTTCCGTCCGGCCACCGGATTCCCACGACACCGTCGTGGATCTCCAGGCGCCGGCGCGCGCTGACGGCCACACCGCCTGACGGCAGCGAAGCCAGTCGCAGTCGATGCTCGCTCGCCGCCTCGGCATAGTGCCAGTCGGGCGGGGTCCAGACCGGATCCGCGATCTTCCGCACCACGGATCGCTCGCCGCGAGGCGTCCGGAACGTCCACGCCCGACCGCCGTAGGCCAGCCGTTGCCCGCTCTCCACGGCGATCGGTGCGCGAAAGACGGTATCGTTCCCGCTCACCAGCGACAACGCGCGATCACCCGTCGATATGACCAGCACGAGTACGAGACGCGAGCGATCCGGGCCCAGATTCGGCGGACGCCCTGGTCGACCTCTCGGCGGCTTCGTTCCATGAGTGACCGTGTCGAGTCGCTCCAACGCCACCAGCTCCGCGTGACGCATCAGCGACGGAAGCAGTTGCCCGATGGAAGGTGATCGCGCGACCGGAGTGTTCAGCGCACGGACGGGCGTCCGTCCAGGCCCGACGTGATGGCAGCCGGCGAGGGTACCGAGCAGCAGGAAGGAGAGATCGAGGAGAGCGGGTCGTCGCGCTCGCGTCGCCCTCCCCGTCCGGTGGCGCATTGCGCTCGCCACGCGTACCCTCATGTTGCGAGCACGCGTGGCGAGAAACGTCATCCCGACTCCGGCATCGCGGTCTGCTACCGCAGCGTGATGCCGACGGTCACGGGCATCCAGCTCAGGTTCCGGCCCTCAGCCGATACGTTGGTGAAAGCCGACTGCAGGTAGAACGACGACCCGCGCAATACGTGGAACTCGAGCCCCGCACCGCCCGTCAGGCCCAGCTTGGTCTCGCGCTTCGACGTGGCGTTGATGCCCGGGAAGCTCTCGGCGAGCGACGACGACAGCCCGATGTCGCGGAACTGGTAGGCCCCACCGCCACCCATGAGATAGAACGTGTTCGTCTTGGCCGTGTTGATTGGAAAGTTCAACGTCAGCATGGCCACGCCGGAGTAGATCTCCGGATCGGGATTGGTGAAGTTGCCTCTCTGGCGACCCTCGAGCCGCTGGATGGCCCACTGGGTGCGGAAGCCGAGCAGATGCCCGGGCCTGCTCCAGCCGATGGGAACCTGCACGTGGAGCGCGTTCGAGTAGCCGAGGGTGCGCAGCGTTCCGGTGGTGAAGTTGGCGCCGGTGCCGATCCCCACGTAGAAGCCGCTGTTGCCGAAGAGCAAGCCGCTCTCGGATCTCTCGAACCGCTGGTTGAGCCAACGCACCGAGTCCGCCAGCGCCTCGGAGCGCAGAGCGGTCGCGGTGAGGTCACTGCGCATCGCCGCGAGATCGGCGCGGGACGCGGCGAGCTCTCCCCGCACCAGGCGCAGCGAGTCACTGAGGGCAGCGATCAGGCGATCGGTGGCCGCCGAGCGTGAAAGGAGGTTTGCATTCGCTGTCTCCAGCGAGGCGAGACGTTGCCGGTACGATGCCGCCGCCGCCTCGAGTGAGTCGATCCGCGCCGTCGCGGCTGGCAGGCTCACCAGGCCGCCGGACTCTCTCCGCGTAATCGGCGCTGATCCCTGATCCTTCTGCACCGGAATGCGCAACTCCGATGTCGCGCGGCGCGTCGTGTCGGTCTGCGCCCTCGCGGGCGTGACCGAGAGGGCGAGTGCGATCGCGAGTCCGAGCGAGCAACCTGCGAACTGTCTGTTCGTCATGACGACTCCTTACTGGACCACGTGAGTGGAACCTCATCCTGCCATGGCCTCGTGCCGAAGCGAAGACCGCCCCGGCTGGCATCTGCAGGAGTTCACGTTAGGTGTGTCGAGAGGTAATCACCATCGACACGCGGGATGAAGTGTGAGCTAGCTCGGAGGGAGTACTTGCTCGTCTCCGACTGACCCACAGTAGCGGCCGCGGCGGGAACCCGGCGTAGGGAGATGCTCGAATCGTTCGTAGGGACAAGCCCTCGATGCGATCGGCGCCTGTTCCTACGTGACCGGCGACGCCGCGCGGGGCGGACCTAACCGGGGCAGCGCACCGTCAGAATCTCATGCAGTCGTCTCAGTATCTCATCGGCCCACAGGAGCTGCACCCCGCGATCCAGCTCCGGACCGGATCGCAGCCCGTACTGGGCCGCAACCAGGTCGTTCACCTGCTTTTCCATGTGCTGGATGCTCGCGGCCTCGAAGATGATCCGGAGCTGCTCTCGCCCGATCCTGCCTCGGATCCGCGCATCCATGGCTTCCCGGGCGGCCTCGGAGACGTTGCCAACGGCACCGATCCGATATCGCAGCGTACACGTGCCCTCATGGAGGAACACCATTCCCTGCGTCAGCGTGACATAGTCGCCGCGGGGGTACCACCGCATGGCCGGCCGCTCCGCCCCCTTGACCATGAAGGCTCTCACGCCGCCCAGCGTCCCCCCCACGTCCGCCACGTACGCCACGACCTCGGTGCAAACGCCGCTCTCCTTGTCCCATTTTCCCTGACGGCAGATGAGGTCGTTCTGGTAGCTGTGCGTATTGTTGTACGCGACGATGTTGAGTGCGATCGCCATCACTTCGGCCTCCACGCGGCGGGCGTCGGGCAAGCCAGGGAGCAGTTGGCCGATCTCGTCGAATCCGAAGCCGTGATCGTACTTTCCGCCGATTCCGAAGAGGCCCTTGTCACGGGGAACCGAGATCCGCTTTCCCTGTAACGGGCGTTCGACCGAGGCCAGTCGGAAGACCTCCGGCGTCGGCGACTGCGTGGGCGCTGCCTGGCCGAAGGGATTCGCCGTGCAGCCCAGGCAGCGCACGCTGGCGGGCATGTATACGTGGTCCACCGGGATTCCCAGCGCCCAGAACAGTCGGCTCACGACTGTCTCCGTGAACATCTCCCGGTACCGCGCTTCCGGCTCCCGCCCCACGAAGTATTTCACCCGGAGCTCGTCACCTTCGAGTGCGTTACCTGCCTCGTCGGGAATCTTCGCGCCCCGCGCATCGAGGAGATGCCCGTCGGCGTCGACGCTCACCGCCGCGGGTATGAGCTCGCCGTCCTCGTCGTAGAGCTGATTGGCGGCGTTGGTTCGCATGCACCGGAACTTGAGGCTTCCGCCCTGTTCGGCCCTCGGCTGCAGACGGCAGTGGACGTCTTCGAGCGCGCTGAAGGCCACCGGACTCGGGGGGCCGGCGCGAAGCACGTCATCGGACAGCGGAAGCAGGTCGCGCTCGACCAACTGGGCCTTTTCGAGACATGCGCGCCGGCTCGCATCGGTGATGCGGACCCGCGTCGTGCCGCGGTTGAGCGCTACCACGCAGAGCGGCACCGACGCCGGCGCGCAGCCCGGCGAGGGTGCGCGCGGTCCCGGCGCGCATTGCCCGGCTGCCGTGACGGTGCGCGCCGGGGAGGCGGCCTGGATCTCGCGAACCGATTCGAGCTCCGCCATCCCGAGGGGAGCTACCCGCCACAGAATGTGAAGTGCGTACAGGGCCAGCATGTGACCTCCGGTTGCCTAACGTTTCCGTATCAGTGACACTCGCCAGCGCTCCGGTCCCAGACGCGCCCCCTCACATCGATGAACGCGCTGCGCCATGCGCCCGCGCCAAGGGTCAGCTTCAGGACGCCATGGTGCCCCTGAATCCGGGTCACCGAGTGGCGCGCCAGCGGAGTCCGGAGGCCGCGCAGGTCCGCGCCCCCGGTTCCGACGATGATCTGGGTGATGCCAGCAGTGGAGTCGAGCGCGCCCGCGGACGTCATGGGTGCGAAACGCTCGTAATGGTGGTCATGACCGGCGAGGACGAGCTCGACCCCGGCCTCCTGAAGCAGGCGGACGATGCCCGCCATTCCGCCGTGGCCGCCATGGGCTCCGGAACTCCACAGCGGCCGGTGCAGGTACGCGATCGTGCACTTCCGGACCCCGTCACGGAGTGCCACCCTCAGCCAGTCCTCCTGCGCCTCCGCGTCCTCGACGCTGAACCGTGCGTTGTCGACGATCTCGCTGTTCAGCACGATGGCGCGCCACTCACCGATGGCGTACGCGTAGTACCCCTTGTGGCGCTCGCCCGCGCGATCCCCGAAGTAGCTGAAGTACGCGTCGCCGCCTCCCGCCAGGTCATGGTTTCCCATTGCCGGCCGGATCCACTGCATGATGCGCTTCGCAGTGTCGCCCCACGACGGTCCGAAACAGCGTTGGAACGTGACCGTCGTTCCCTCCGGGTACACGTTGTCGCCCAGCGTGAACACCGCGTTCTCCACGCCGGCTGCGCTGTCGGCCTTGAGCACGCTGTCCACGATCGCGGCGGTAGAGTCATCGCCTCTGCCATCGCACGAGGCGATGTCCCCGGCGCCGATCATGACTGAGGCGCCGCTCAGGGCCACTTCCTCCGCGGGGGCGTCCGCGGGCGGCGGCGTGACCCGGACGACGGGAGCGCAACTTCCGAGCACGGTCAGGGTGAGCCCGATGACGACGGCATGCCGCATGGGTCTCACGCTGCCCGAGGTTTCGAGGCACCACTCACGGGAGCCCATGGGTCAGTAGTCAAAGCCGAGGCCGACGAGCAGCCGCCGCTCCCGCTGATTCGTCACCATGAGGGTGACACTGGTCCCTGGATCGAGGACGCCGATCCAGAATCCCGCGGCGGCACCCGTGTGCCATCCGCCGGCCGACCGCCCGCCCAGATACACGCGACCAGCGTCGAGAAAGCCGAGGACACCGACGGTCACCGGGAGGATGAACGGGAACGACGCCACGGGCACCCTGAGCTCCGCCGATCCGTGCAGCGAGGCGTCGCCGGCGTATCGCTGGCGACGCGCGATGCGCAGTGAGTGCGACCCGCCGAGGAACGCCGCCTCGAAGTACGGGAATTCACCCCACACCTTCTCGCCGCCGGCGCGGAGCGCCAGGACGGGATTCGTCGGGACGGGAATCGTGACGTACGTGATCCCGACGGCCGAGGCTCTGGCGAACGCGCTGGTCGCATCCCAGATCGCGGGGTAGGCGCTCCCGGCAACCTCGGCAACGAATCCGGTTCGAGCGCCTGCCCGGCTCGGAGTGCCTCGCGTGGTCGTCGCGCGCGCGCGTGTGTCGAGGGTGAGGTTCAGCTGGAGGCCGGCCTGGCCGAAGTGGCTGAAGCCGTACGGCCGCAGCTCGGACACCAGCCGGTCCGGCAGACTGTCGGTCGCCGTGTACTTCACGATCGGACCCAGCGACACGTCGCTCGCCGGCCCGAGGGCGAAGGCCAGGGCGGGATGAAATGCCCACTGCGTCTGACGCACGTCGTGGAACACGCCACGCCGGTACGGGGCGTCGTTGCCGAAGCCGACGAATCGGCCAACGCCCAGCTGCGACATCCGGCTCTGGGTTCGAACGTGCAACCGCGATTCCTCGAGGCGGCGATCCGTCTCGAGGTCGATCTCGAATCCCCGCAGGCCCGTCGAGTAGCCAACCGCGACGTCGACGCGGGTCTGGTATGGCACCGATCGGAATCCGTACCGGGTGCGCGTTATCCCCACACGCCCCACGAGCCCGAGATCGCGGCCAGTCCCGACCCCGAAGGTCGGGCGTGTGCCTCCGCCCCGATCGCGGTCGGCCGGGACCAGCCTGCCGTACGCCGGCAGCAATGGCCGGCGGTTGAACGCCTTGTGCGATCGGGCGCTGCTGTCGGAGGGATAGCGTATCCCGTCCACAGTGCCGATGTCATAGAATCGCGCGGATGAGCCGCGGCCACCGACCGCCGATGAGTCGATCAGGGTGTTGTTTCCGTTGCCGCCGATGATGCGGATCGGGATGTCGAGCCGCGGACCTGCCGTGACCACCGCGCTATCATCTCCCTCGTGGAGATAGAGTCGGATTTCACTCGTCAGGCGCGGATCGAACCGGCGGACCAGATAGGGTGCGTCGTTGCGATACTGCAGCCGCACCTCGACCTCGCCCTGACTCGTGCGCCGGATCGTGGCTCGATCGGCGGCGTCGGTCGCATGGATGTCCGCCACGCGGAAGAGGGTGCGATAGTAGCCGTCGGCGGCGGCCGGCAGGCGATCGCGTCGCGATCGGATGGTCCCGGCGAGGGAGGGTACGCCCGTCTGGTACGCGGCCGGGAGCGCGCGAAGCGCGGCATCGACGACCGAATCGCTGATCGCCCGCGCGAGCGTCGTCGCGACCGAATCCCACACCAGCTTGTCGAGGGCGCCGAGCAGCCGCCGGTCGAACTCGATGGCGTTCTGGAAGAGTCCGGAGAGATTCGGGTATGTGCCGCTGAACGTGACGAGCTCCGGCTTCGCCAGCCGCGCCAGCTTCAGCAGCCAGCCCTCGTATGACACGAGGACCTTGTCCCGGTCCCGGGGAATCGGGACCCACGGAGCCCCGGCGTCCGGACGGAGCCGCGCCCATTTCCACTGATCGGGGTGGCGGTCGTTGTCGTTAAGCAGCAGGTCGATCAGGCGGGCGCGCAGGAGGGCACGGGCATCGACCTGCTCGCGGGGATCCCTGTTGATCAGCCGCAGCAGCTCGTCGCTGTCGATGATCTCGACCGCTCCCGCGAAACCCGGCGCGTCATCAGGAACATTCGGATGCTCCTCGATCATGCCGAGCATTCCTCCGAACTCGCCACGGAACTTCCCCAGGCGCACGTCGTCAGGCAGGACGACCAGGATCGGTCTGGGGTGCGGCACCCCGGCGACGTCGAGAAACGCCGGCGGGATCAGCGGCCCGACCGGGTACGAGGCACTCAGGCCATCGGCCATGGCGGCTTCGACGATGGTCCCCTCGAACCCCTCGAGGTCCATCAGCAGCGCCTTGTGCACCGGGCGGAAGACATATTCCACGCCGTCAGGCGTCTCGAAGTGGAGCGTTTTCGTTTGCGCTCCACCGCCGGTCTTGGTGGGGTGCACCCCGCCGGCAAACCGCGTCAGGTCGAGAATCGGCACGGTGATCGGCGTCGCCCACAGGTTCCGGTAGTTGTGGCCAAGCATGAGCCGGTGCAACCGGCTGGCGCCGTAGCGCTCACTCGCGCGGAGAACCGTGCTGTCGCTGCCCACGGAGGGAGGCGGACCATTCTGCGCCAGGGCGCTCCGGAGGGGGCTCACGGCCAGCAGAGCGCCGAACGCGAGCGCGGTGGGCTGCAGGCTTCGGTGCCTGCTCATGGGGGTTCCCGGGCTGCCACCGTCAACGGCCACCGATACAGCGTGAGCGTAGCCGGGCGATTCGTTGCTTCGTCGGCGACGATCAGGATGCCCTCGGGCGTGAGCGCGACGCCCTCTGCCTGCCCGTGCGTTCCCGGCAGCGCCATGGCACGCACGACCTCGCCCGACGGCGTGATCTCGATCAGCGCTCTCTCCTGTGCCGCGATGAGCACGTAGTTGCCGCTGGCTGGATCGACCGTGATGTCCGAGGGATGCAGATCCTTCCACGGATTCGACCCGATCACCCGGCTCAGTGGAATCGCGAGCGGCGCCAGGCCCGGATCTCCTGTGCCTCGGAGCCGCCAGCGATACAGCACGAGCTGGTCGCGCAGGCCCGGCCTGCCCACCGACTTGCATGGCAGCAGAAACAGTTGGCGGGTGGCATCGTACGCGACGCCCTCGAATTCGCACTCGGTTGCGAGCCGGGTATCATGGACGTCGAAACGAACGCGCTCCCCGGCGGCGCCCTCCAGGAACTCGTGGAGCCGGCCATCGCTCGCGAGCATGACGATCCTGCCTTCGGCGACGGTGATGCCCTCGAAGTCGGCCCTCGCGTCGCCATCGAACGTGCCGATGCTGAAGCGCTTGAGCACCGCACCGCGACGGGCGTCGATGACGAACACCGCTCCCTGCTCGTCGCCATGCGCGAGCAGGCGTCCGTCGCCGGTCAGCGCGAGCCCGGACACCTCGCCCAGTTCGCGCGGCAGGATCCATCGCGCCAGCACACGCGTGCGTGGCGAATCGGCACGCGCGCTCGCGAAATTGGTGGCGAGCCGCAGCTCGCGGGCCGCCAACTCGCCGGACAGCGAGCCGGGCGTCGCCGGGCGGCACCCTCCGAAGGCCGCCAGACCAGCCAGCAGCAGAATCCGAAGGCTCGCGCTCATGAGGTCGCGGCCTTCTTCTTCGTCAGAGCCTCGCCGAGCTCGAGATCCACTGCCGCCACGCGATCGCCGGCCCGCGTGCGGATGGCAGTGATCAGCTCATCACGCGTCACCGCCTTGCCGACCCGAACGAGATAGTAGACTTCGGATGGTTTGCCGGTGTGGGTGATCACTTCGTCGAGCACCCATCGCTTTGTCAGCTTCTCCAGCACCTTCTGCATGAGCACCTGCGCCTCGGCCACCTTGTCGCTGGTGATCGAGAGCACCGCGTTGTAGCGCGGTTTCTTCCTGCTGGGACCGAGCACACCTCGCACACGGTCGAACCGCTGGGCCAGCGCGTTCACGTTCTTCTGCGTGAGGGCGAGCACCAGGTCCCGGTCGGGGATGCCGTTCCCGTTGCCGTTGCCCGCTGCCAGGCTGGCGAGCGGTTCGCTCCACTGCGAGGCGGCGGTCGGCAGGAGTGCGCTGCGTCCGAAATCATACCGCCACGCCAGCAGCACGATGAAGTTGAAGGCGATCGAGAAGATCGCGCCGAGGGCGAGCATCTGCACACCGCCCGCGAAGCCCACGCCGATCGCCAGAAAGATGAACACGACATCGCGGGTGCTTTCCAGCTTGGTGCGGAATCGCACCGCGGCGACCACCCCCGCGAGACTGAAGGCGAGGGCGAGGCTGTTCTGCACGATGAACACGATGCCGGCGACCACGATGGGCAGAATGACGAGCGTCTGTGCCACGTCCTGACTGTGGCCGGGAGCGCTCCGCGCCGACATGTAGACCCAGGTCACCGGTAGCATGAGTGCCACGATGCCGAGGAGGATGAGCGAGGTGCTGATCACCATCTCGCCGAGGGAGCCGGGACCGAGCAGCAGGTCCGCAACCGGCGGCGCGTTCAGTCCATCCTGCAGGAGCTGCGGGGCCAGGCCGGCCGATGGCGCATCCCCACCCATCAGGATGGCGTTGGTGGCCGGATAGGCGAGGATGAGCGCGCTCAGGACGACGAGCAGGACCGCGTAGTAGGCGGCCAGGCGCCGGAGCGGTCGCTTGGATCCCCCGGTAACGATGTCGATGAGCCGCTTGAACGTTGGCATGGCAACTTTCCTTTCGAAGTCCGGCTCATGAGCACGACAGCGTGGTACAAGCTGAACGTCAGGGTGCGGTCTGAACGTTAGGCAGCCCAGGAGCCCGGCACCATCGACATTCGGGATGAGCCAGGGACTAGATCGCAGGGCGGAGGGGGCGATCCGGACAGTCGTGCGGCCGCCGGTCCTACATCGGGTGCGTGGGCACGAGCTCCGCGTGCCGGTGCGACCGATCCGGTGCCTCGCTCGCGGTCCGCCGGCGCGAGGGGATCGCCATGCGGCCGCAGAAATCGTCGCTGAACGCTTCCGCGGTGCGGAGCGCCCATTCCGCGCAACCTGACCCCAGGCACAGGTCAGGGAACCAGAGCGCCCGAGGACGAAGGAGCGTGTTGGGCGCGAACTTGTCGCGCAATTGGCGCTGCAGACGGTGATGCCGCCGGCGCTCGTCGTGTCGCTCGGGCTGATAGTGCACGAGAGCGTCACGAAGCCGCAGCAGGTGGGCCACGTCGCGATAGGGCCCACGGTGCTCGTCGAAACGCTCGGCGTCCGCCGCCTGCAACGCCACCTGGTAGCGCCGCATCATCGGTGCGGATCTGACCGACGGCCAGAGGTGAGCGAGCCGCGTGTGCGCTCGCTTGGGACAGGTCGACGCGCCGTTGTGGCCGGCGTCACGGAACTCGAGATACAGCTCGTTCACCGAGGACTCGAGAAACGCAACCGCCGAGAAGATGGCTGCCGTGACACAGGCGCGATGCCGGGCGATACCATCGTCCCCCACGGCGGCCGCGCCACGGAACTCGAGCTGGCGGGCGGTCTCCACGAAAAAGGACGTCGCGTAGAAGTGCTCTCGATGGAAGCTGTGTGCGATTCCAGTAGAGACGTCAGTGCTTCCGTTGATCGCGGCCACGCGCCGCCTCTGACGCCGATCCGTCACACCGTCAACTCCACGTTACAGGCTCTTGAGATACTCGACCAGATCGCGCTTCTGCGCGTCGCTGAGTCGCAGCTGTCGCACGCGGTCATAGTGCTCGACAACCGCGGCGAGCGTCGCGGCGCTCCCGTCGTGGAAGTAGGGCGCGTGCTGCCACAGCGCCCGGAGCGGCGTCGTGCGGTACATCTTGGTCGCCGTGCGCATCGCGTACGCCGCGTTCATTCCGGTCTCGGCGGGCGCGTGAAGCGCGCCGGCGTTGTTGTCGGTGCCCGTGGCGCCGACGTGGCACGTCGCGCAGCCGTCATCGAACACCTGACGACCGCGAACCGCCGCCACCGTATCCACGGTGCCCGCGGGCGGCCGCGGCGCTTCGAGGCTGTGCTGGTAGCCGCGCAGAGCCGCGAGCTTCGGGGTCACCAGGTCGGGTGACTGCCTGATCTCGATACCGAGCCGGGGGTCGGAAAAGTTGCCCTGACCGTGCATCTGCGTGACCGCCACGTAGGCGTTCCAGTAGGACATCGGCCCCTCAGCCGTGTAGGTCTCGTTCTTCACCTGCGCCAGCCCGTACACCGGCGGAAGCACGAGCGGGGTGCTCGCTCCGTCCAGGTTGTATCGGGGGTCGTACTTGCCCGGACCCCAGGACGCGTAGACCGCCTTCTGCACCGGCGTGATGGCCGGAGAGAGCGCGACGATGGCGCCAATGTCGAGGTCGCGGTTGCTCCACCCATCCTGGCGCCGCCCGATTCCCGGCGCGAACGAGTCGTCCACGTTGGAGTGGCAGAGCGCACAGGTGATGCCCAGGTGCGTGAGGCTGTCCTTCCCGTTCACGGTGGTCACGGTGCCCTTGAGCCCGATCACCGCGTCGAGCTTGAGGAGCGTGACAGTGGTGGCCGGACTGTCGAGGTCCACCTCGCCGGCCTTGATGGCCCGCGCGACATCGGTCGGGATCGCATCCGCGTCCACCTTGAGTCCGACCTTGAGCGCGATCGCCGGGCTCACCGACCGTTGTACGACCTCGTGCAGGCGGGCGGTGTCGGTCCAGAAGCGTTCGTTGCCGAAGGTCTCGAAGCGAAACGTCCGCCGGCCCTCGGCAATGAGCTCGGGCGACCCCTCATCGATCGCCTCACTCGCTCCGCTCGCGGTGCTGTCCACCTCTCCACGCGCGCCCCCGGAGGTACAGGCCGCGAGGGAGATCGACGCAAGGGCGGCCAGCGACACGGTCCACGCGGCGCGCGCGTACGGTCCCGACCGGGCACCCGGGAGAGCACGAGGGAAGATGGGCACGTACCCTCGCGTCACCTGGAGAAAGCCGATCGCGAGGAACCATACCGCGAGCAGCACGAACGCCAGAGCAAACAGCATGACCAGCTCCCGTTTGAGGGAATCCACCCCGTTCGATCCCGGGGGGAATGGCGGCCGCCGAGGACCGCTGAAGTGGCGCCGCTCTCGCGAGCGGCCGCCTCGAGGC
>DATIGO010000022.1:0-4968 GCA_035454665.1 Gemmatimonadaceae bacterium
ACGCCGGCGTTGAGGATGCCGCCGGGATCGAAGAGGTGCTTGATCTCGGCGAAGAGCTCGCGCGCGGAGGGCGGCCAGATGCGATCGAGCACCGGCGTCCGCAGCCGTCCGTCGCCATGCTCCCCCGCGAGCGTGCCGCCGAACGAGGCCGTGAGCTCCACGACGTCGAGGAAGAGATGCTCGATCCGGACCCGCCAGTCCGGCTCGCGCACGTCGACGAGTGCGTTCCCGTGCACATGCGCGTCTCCGGCGTGGCCGAACAGCACGCCGCGAATGCGATGCCTGGCCAGGGCGTTGCGCAGACCCTGCACATAAGCGGCGAGATGTTCGACGGGAACACAACCATCTTCGACGATCTGGAGCGACTTGAGCGCCGGATCGAGGCGAGCGAGCGTGGGGCTCGCCGCGTGCCGGACCGACCAGAGCGCGACGGCCGCCTCGGGTTCCGTAGCGACGATCGCCTGCGTCGCACCGGCGGCGAGCATCGTGCGGCGCAGCGCATCGGCGCGCGCCGTGATAGCGGCCGCCGCGCGGGCACGGACGATCTGATCGGAGAGTGCACCGGAGGCATCGGCCTCGCCCTGCTCCAATGCGATGAGCAACACCGCCTCGGATTCCGCGGGCACGGGCCCTCCGCTTCCGGCGATCGCGAAGTCCAGGAAGGTGCGATCCAGGAGCTCACATGCCGCGGCCCCGGCCTCGCGCGCGAGTGCCGCACCGCGCATGCAGCGCTCCAGGTCGTCCCACGTGATCAGCAGCGTGGCTTCGGCTTCGGGAAGTCCAGCCAGGCGCAGCTCGAGCCCGACGAAGAGCGCGAGCGTTCCTTCGCTCCCTACCAGGACGTCGATCGGGTCGCCGCTCTCGGCGAACTCGTGGACGGCGTACCCCGACGAGTTCTTTCGCACGGCCGGACGCGGCAGTGCGGCGGCGCGGCGGCGCAGCTCCGGTGCCGCCTCGGCCAGCCGCACCAGCGTCGCATTCGCGGTGGGCGCTGCGGCACCGCGCCGCAGCAGGGCGCGTGTGCCGTCGGCGAAGACGCAATCCAGTCCAGCGACCCACGGGCGCATGCTGCCGAAGCGGAGCGACCGCGCGCCGGCGGCGTTCGTGGCGGCCATGCCCCCCACGGTGCAGAATGCGCCGCTGGACGGATCGACCGGAAATCGCAATCCGGCGGCGTTGGCCGCCCGATTCACGCGGGCGAGCGTCGCGCCGGGGCCGCAGTGCACGGTGCGCCATGCCGGATCGGCGGCGGCCACGTGATGCAGGCCGCTCAGGTCGACCACGATACCAGGTCCGGTGGCCCCACCGCTCATGCTGCTGCCCGCTCCGCGCGGTACGATCATGACGCCCTGTCGCGTGGCCCAGCGCAGGAGCTCGGTGACGTCCGCCTCGTCGTCGGGCCGCGCGACGGCAACGGGCCAGGCCCGCGTGATGCCCGCGCTCTCCGCGTACACGGCGCGTGCCGTCTCGTCTTCCCGCCAGGCGCCGCGGAATCCCGGGGGTCTCATGCGCCGCACGATGGCATGCGGGCCGCATGCCCCGCAATCGCGGCCGCTCGTGGCCGCACTCTTGCCGTCGAGCCGGTGCGGGCGTAGGGTGCGGTGACGGCCGGGCCGGCCGACCGGGCCCGCCGACGTACCGACCCGAACCGGAGCACCGGAATGGACAGGCGACTCGCGTTAGGCATGAGCCGGATCGGCGCCACCGCGTTGCTGCTACTCGCCATTTCCGGTGCCGGTCTCACGCGTGGAGTGGTTACCCGGGCCGCGCAGGCCGCGCGCCTCCAGACCGATACCTCCTTCGCGGGGACGGTAGCCCGCCTGTCGGAAGATCCCGGGTACTTCGACTCCGACAACCTCATCTCGAACGAGACCTCCTATCTCCACGCGGTCAGCAAGCTGCGCGCGCTCGGGGTCTCGGGCGGGGCGTACGTCGGCGTCGGGCCCGATCAGAGCTTTTCGTATCTCGCCGCCATCCGGCCGACCGTCGCCTACCTGATCGACATCCGCCGCGACAACCTGCTCATGCACCTCATGTTCAAGGCGCTCTTCGAGCGGTCGCGGAACCGGCTGGAGTACCTCTGCCGCTGGCTCGGCCGGCCGGTTCCCGGCGACGCAGCGGCGTGGCGCGATCGACCGATCGAGGAGATCATCGCGCGCGTGGACAGCCTGACCGTCGATCCCGCTTCGGCCACGGCCGAATCCGCCGCGCTGCTGCGCCTGATCGCCACGTACGGCGTGCCGCTCTCGAGCGCCGACAGCTTCACGATCCAGCGGTTTCACAGCGAGTTCACCCGCCTCGGTCTCAACATCCGGTTCACCAGCGCGGGGCGGGCGCCCCGCACGCACTATCCCACGCTGCGCCAGCTCATCCTGGAGCGTGACCTCGAGGGCGGGCAGGCCAACTATCTTGCGACCCGCGACGGCTGGGATTTCCTCAAGGAGCTCCAGTCACGCAATCGGATCATCCCGGTGGTCGGCGATCTGGCGGGCTCGCGCGCCTTTCCGGCCATCAGCCGGGAGATCGCCACGCGTGGCGAGCGCGTCTCCGCGCTCTACGTGTCGAACGTGGAGATGTACCTCTGGCGCGACGGACGGTTCGACGCCTTCGCGCGCACCGCGGCCGCGCTCCCACGCGACTCGCACTCCGTGATCATCCGGAGCGTCTTCGGCGGCGGCGGCGGCCAGTTCCACCCGTTGAACAACCCCGGGCATGTCAGCACGCAACTCGTGCAGGCGCTCGATGACTTTGCCGACCGGCATCGCCGCAGCGGCTGGACATCGTACTGGGATCTCGTGACGCTCGGCAACCGCTAGCCGCGCGCGGCGGCCGTGGAGAGGGTCAGACCTCGCTCGAGGACCGACCCTCCGGTGCCACACGGACGGCGCGCTCAGGCCGTCCGCGGCTCGACGTGCTTCATCGTCGCGTAGCCGACGATCAGGCCCACGATCGAGCCGGGGAGCATGATCTCGAAGGCGTATGCCGGCTGCCCGGCCGACACGTTCATCACGACGACGAGGGCGGCCAGGGCCGCGCCGACGGCCAGTCCGGCGACGAGCGCCACGGGCATGGATTCCGTTTTCCGCGCCACGTACCCGATGATCAGGCCGGCCAGTATACCCTTGATCGTCGAACCGATCACGATGCCCATGATGTCCGGGGCTGTCTCCGGCGCCGACACGAGCGCGCTGAGACCATCGAAAATGCCGAGGATTCCGCCGAGGATCATGCCGTAGACTGGCTTCTTCATCTGCCCTTCCGGGTGGGGGGAGGATCGGAGGTGGACGGCTCAACGCACCGCACACTCATCTACAACATCCCATCCCCATCCATTGGCGGCCAGAGTCGGCGGCGCCCACCGATCTCGCCCACGCGCGTTCGCCGACCGGTCAGCGCCCAGTCAGCAGCAACAGGGCGATACGCATGAGGAGGTACGCCACGACCAGCGCGACCGCCGTCCGGTGGCGGCGCGCGAGACGGGCCACGCGCTCGAGGACGTTCTCCCGGTAGGCCGTGACGGGGTGGCCATCCTGCAGCCGCGCGACGTCTTCGTTCACGGCCTGGACCGACGGATACCGATCCGCCGGATCAGGTGCGGTGGCCCTGGCGACGATGGCGGCGAGCGGTCGTCCCGGCCGCGCGCCGGTGGCCGCCGCGAGGTCGCGCAGGATCGCGCCAAGCGCGAAGACATCCGTGCGTTCATCCACGGCGAGCGTGTTCCCGGCGGCCTGTTCGGGGGCCATGTACCCCGGAGTCCCGATCACCACGCCGTCGAGAGTGGACGCCGGCTCGGAGCCCGTCGCTGCGGGGGACGGTGGTTGCGCGCCCGGCAATCCTGCCTCCGCCAACTCGGCGCGCACTTTGGCCAGACCCCAGTCGAGCACGAGGACCTCTCCAAAGGCGCCGATCATGATGTTCTGCGGCTTGAGGTCCCGGTGGATCACCCCGTTCGCGTGCGCGAACGCCACGGCCTCGGCGACGCGTGAGAAGAGACGCAGTGCGTCGCCGGGGAGCAGCCCGCGCGTGAGACGCTGATCGAGGCGTTCGCCGCGCACGAGCTTCATGGTGTAGAAGACACGTCCGTCGGGGAGCGTCCCGGCGTCGTGGACCGGGACGATCCCGGGATGCTCGAGGCGGGCCAGGGCGCGGGCTTCGCGGCGCAGCCGCCGGGCGGCGTCAGGGGTCGGCGCGAGATCGGCGGTGACCTTCAGGGCGACCTCGCGTCCGAGCTCGCGATCGCGCACGCGGTACACGGTCCCCATCCCGCCGCGCCCCAGCTCGCCGAGGAGCTCGTAGCGCGTGCCGTCCAGGGCGAGCCCGTCGCCTAACGTCCTGAGCCGGTCCAGCGCGGCATCGGAGAGCGACGTCACGGGAGCTTCACACCCAGGAGCTCACTCACGTCCGCGCGGAACTCCTCGTCGCTGGCCGCGTGGGTGCGCAACACCTCCAGCACGAGGCCGCGGAACTCACGCCGGCACCAGGCCAGGAAATTCGTGACCTGCGTGACCGGAACGTCGAACTCCTCCGCGAGCGACGCGTATGAGGGCGGCGGGTCGCGATCCGGCCCCTCGAGGTCGTATCGCGTGAAGATCGCGAAGGCGACCTCCTTGCCGCGCTCCTGGCAGCGCTCCCGGAGCCGGTCGATCGCCTCGCCGAATACGGCGCGCGTCCACTCCCGCTGAAAGATGGAGTCGGCGGCATCCTCGCCGCCGCGCAGCGCGCGCTCGTCCGCGGCGATGGCCTCATCGAGCGGCAGCACCGGGGCGCCGCCGCCCCGCTTGAGTCGCGCCGCCGCCTTGCGCTCGTTCGCGATGAAGCTGTCGAGGCAGAGCCGGAGGTACGTCCGGAACCGCGCCCGCGCCGGATCGTAGCGCCCGAAGAGATCGCGCTCGAGCGCACGGCTGAAGAACTCCTGCACGAGATCCTGCGCCGCATCGGTGTCGAGCCGCCAACGCCAGCAGAGGTAGG
>DATIGO010000023.1:0-36870 GCA_035454665.1 Gemmatimonadaceae bacterium
GGATGCGGATGCGCGCCCCTTCACCCGTGATACCGGACGCCGGCAGGATCGAGACGCCCGCCTCGCGCGCCGTCAGGAGCTGCGACGGCGTCGTGATGGGCGCGAACTGCGGCGGCTGGATCGTGGCCACCGTGTTGCCGAGCTTCTTTACCTCGACCTGGCCGCCCGTACCGGTCACCACGACCTGCTCGAGCTGCAGCGCCGACACCGAGACCGCGACGTTGAGCGTCGAGGTCTGGCCCGCCGTGACGACGACGGAGCGATTGATCGGCGAGTAGCCGATCAGGCGCACCCGTACCTCGACCTGCCGCGCGGGGGCGTTCGCGATGCGATAGTTGCCTTCGTCGTTGGTGACCCCGCCGATCGCAGTTCCGGCGATGAACACCTGCGCCCCCGGCATCGGGCGCCCGGAGCCCTGCTCCGTGACCTTGCCTTCGATGACTCCGGTCGCCTGCGCCGAGGCACTTTGCGCGGACGCAAAGAGCGCTACGGCGACGGCGAGGAGCGCGCCTTTCAAGCGGACACTGCTCACCATGCCCCCTCCCACGTTGTTGAGGTGCGTGTCACTGGCAAAAAAACGGCGTCCGGACCGGAGAGATCTCCGATCGCGAACGCCGTTCAACAAACGGTGCTTGCCGCGCGTATCGATGGTGCGTCCAGGATGGCCAAGAGCCGACCTGCGACCACCTGCAAACCTCCGAACGATTTTTGCCCCCCGCCCGAGGGGCCGTTCGTGTTGAGGGCATGTAAAGGTCGGGTATCTAGGTCGCGCCATAATGCGCGCGGCTTATGAGGCTGTCAATAACGGCGCCACTCGTCCCGGATACGCCCAGGCACGCGTCAGCCTCAACCTTGCACGCCCCATCACGCGCGGTGACGAGGCGCCGCTCCGCAGCCGCTTGCACGACCGCTCGCGTGGCGCTTCTGTCAGAGGAGCCGCAGTTCGCTCCCTGGAGGCCCGCCATCTCGCAGGACACGTCGTCGCACGACGCGGCATACTGCGCCGCCGTCGTCACCCGACACGCGCGCACCTTCGCCCTCGCCAGCGCCCTCCTCCCGAGCGAGAAGCGGCGAGGCGCCTTCGCGGTTTACGCCTTCTGTCGCAGGGCCGACGACCTGGTCGACGCCGCGGATCCTGAGGACCCGACATCGTCCGGTGAGCGCCTCAGGGCCTACCGGGAATCCGTCACGTCGGCCCTCGGCAACGCCGCCACTTCCGGGGCCGCCCTCTTCCCCGGGTCACCCCCATCGCCCGATCCGGTGCTCCGCGAGCTCGCGTGGGCGGTGCGGCGCTTCGACATCCCGACCGCCGCGCTGGAGGAGCTTCTCGACGGCGTGGCCCGCGACCTGGTGCCGACCACGTACGCGACCTGGGACGCTCTGACGTCGTATGCGGAGGGTGTGGCCAGCAGCGTGGGCGAGATGTGCGCCGCGGTCTTCGGCGTGCCGCGCCGCGAGCACGCGCGCACGCGCGCGATCGGCCATGCCCGTACGCTCGGCGTGGCCATGCAGCTCACGAACATCCTTCGGGACGTCGGCGAGGATGCGCGCCGGGGACGCTGCTACCTCCCCGAGGAGGACCTCGCGGGGTTCGGCTTCACCGTCGTGGACGTGCTGGAGCGACGGTTGCACCCGAGATGGCCGCAGTGGCGCGCCCTCATGAGGTTCGAGATCGCGCGGGCACGCGCACTATACCAGGCGGCGTTGCCAGGGATCGATCTCCTGCACCCGGACGCGCAGCGCTGCGTGCTCGCCTGCGCCAGCGGCTATGCCGGCATCCTGTCGGCGCTGGAGCGCCTCGACTTCGACTGCCTGTCCCGGCGGGCCGTCGTGCCCCGCGTCGCGCTGCTCCGCGTCGTGGCACGGGCATGGCTCCGCCGCCCCGCTCGTCTCGCCGGGCGCGGCGGCAGTACCGCGCCGTTCGGGTGGCTCGCCTCGGAGGCCTGGCGCGGCCGGTGACCTCGCCGGCATCCACCCCCGCCATGCGTGCCGTGGCGGTCGCCCTGTTCTGGGCTCACGTGGCCTTGGTGGTTTTTTCGACCGCGGCGATGCTCACGGTGCTCGCGGGCCCGCCAGGGCCGTGGGTCGCACGGGAGCCGCACGCGACCGTGATGCGCCTGGGGTTCCGCTTTGCGGGTCCCGCCTATGTCACGCTCGGCGCCCTGGCCGCCTTCGCGTTCCTCTGGTCGCGCACGGGAGGGAGGCGCGCGTTCGCCGTGGCCGCGACGGTGGCAATGACCGCCCTGGGCGCCGAGCTCGTGGGCACCGGCACGGGCCTTCCCTTCGGCGACTATCGCTACTCATCGCTGCTCGGGTATCGGATCTTCGGCCAGGTGCCCTTCCCGATCCCGCTCTCCTGGTTCACGATGCTGGTGGGCGCGCTCGCCATCGTGGCGCGGCTCCGGCCCGCCGCCGATGATCGCGCGACCCGATGGCGGTGGGCCGTGCTTGCGGGCCTGTGCCTGCTGGCGTGGGACGTCGCGATGGATCCCGCGATGGTGCGTACCGGGCACTGGGCGTGGGGTGATGGAGCGATGTTCCGCGATGCCGGCCTCCCTGGAGCGGTCGAGGCCTTCTTTACGCAAGGCGTGTTCTACGGGATGCCGCTCGCGAACTGGCTCGGATGGCTGCTGACCGGCACTGTGGTCGCGCGCGTGATGCTCGCGATGCTGCCGCCGACGCGCGTGGCGTCGGCCCTTGCTCCGTCGCGGTTCCCCGTCGGGCTGTACGTGGTGAACGGGGTGATGCCGGTGGCGCTGTGCCTGCGGGATGGTCTCTGGTGGGCCGCGGCGGGTGGTGCGCTGGCCATGGGGGTGCCCGCAGCGCTCGCCCTCTGGCGGGTCCCCGCGGCGGAGCGCGCCGCGCTGCGCGAGCAACCGGCGTGAGGATCGTCGTCATCGGGAGCGGGTTCGGCGGGCTGGCGGTGGCGATCCGGCTCCGGGCGAAGGGTCACGACGTGGTGATTGCGGAGCAGCGCGACCAGCCGGGGGGCCGGGCCGGCGTGTTTCGCCAGGACGGCTTCGTCTTCGACGCCGGCCCCACGATCCTCACGGCGCCCTGGATGATCGATGAACTCTTCGCGCTGGCCGGGCAGCGACGCGAGGAGCGCCTCCGTCTGGTGCCGCTCGATCCGTTCTACCAGGTGCGCTTCGACGACGGGACCGTCGTGCGCTGGAACGGGCGGGACGACGACATCGCGTCGCAGATCGCCGGACTGTCGCCCGGCGACGCGGATGGGTACCGGCGTTTCGCGGCCCGGGCGGAGGCGATCTTCGCGGCCGCCTTTCCGCTGGTGGACGCGCCCTTCAATTCGTTAGGCGCCATGGCCCGCGCACTGCCGGATCTGCTGCGCGCCCGTGCCTGGCGCTCCGTGGCCGGGCTCGTCGAGCAGTGCGTGCGCGATCCGCGGGTGCGGCAGCTCCTGAGCTTTCACCCCCTGCTGATCGGCGGGCATCCGTACCGCGCCTCGTCGATCTACGCGCTCATCCACGTGCTCGAGAAGCGCTGGGGCGTCTGGTTCGCCATGGGGGGTACGACGGCCCTCGTCCAGGCCCTGGTGGAGCTCCTCCGCGCGCAGGGCGTGAGGCTGCGACTCGGCGCGCCGGTGACACGCGTGGTCGTGGACGAGCGTACCCGGCGCGCCACCGCCGTGGAGCTGGCCGGCGGCGAGCGGCTCCCGGCCGACGCCGTGGTCAGCAACGCCGACGTGGTCCGGACGCATCAGCGTCTGGTCCCGGCTCACGTGCGCCGGGTGAACAGCGACCGGCGACTCGGCCGCCTGCGCCAGGGGATGTCGGTCTTCGTCCTGTACTTCGGCACGAATCGTCGCTACGAAGACGTGTCTCATCACGAGATCCTCCTGGGACCGCGGTACCGGGAGCTGCTCGACGACGTCTTCCTGCATCGCCGCCTGGCCCCGGAGTTCTCGCTGTATCTCCATCGCCCCACGGCGACCGATCCCTCGCTCGCGCCACCCGGGTGCGATACGTGGTACGCCCTTTCGCCCGTTCCCACCCTCGACGGTCGCGTCGACTGGGACCAGGAGGGCGACGCATATCGCGATCGCATCGTGTCGTACCTGGAGCGGCGCGTGCTGCCGGACCTGCGACATCACATCGTGACCGAGCGGCGCGTGGATCCGCGCTGGTTCCGCGACGAGCTCGGCAGTCCGCAGGGGAGTGCCTTCTCCGTGGAGCCCACGTTAGGCCAATCCGCGTGGTTCCGGCCGCACTCCGTCAGCGAAGACGTGCCGAACCTGTACGTCGTGGGTGCGGGGACGCACCCGGGCGCCGGAATCCCGGGGGTCCTCAGCTCCGCGAAGATCGTCGCTGCTCTGATCGACGGCGCGAGGCGGATGGACTGAGACCTGGAGCCGTCCGCACGGTCGAGCTTGTACCGGGCACGTTCGGCGTGGCGGCGAGGGAGCGTCACCCGGAATTGTTGCATCTGCCTCGAGAAGCGGCTCGGCCTCAGGCGGAGTGAGGTTCCGCACGGCGCGCGTGGCCGCCACCCCGGCGGCTCCGCCGGGGCCCGGAGGCTGCCCCGCCCGGGGTGTGCGTTACTGCCGGCCCCGTTGAGGGATTAGTTTGTTCGTGGGGCGTGTGCACAGCGCCGCCGACCCCGGGCTCTTTGCCTGCCACACCATGACCATCACCATTACTCCCAAGAAGAGCGAGGGCGTCGAGCGCCTTCTCCAGGTGGAAGTTCCCGCCGACGCCGTGCGGCGGGCGGAGGAAAGTGCGGCACGCCGCTATGCCTCGCGGGTGCGGCTTCCCGGTTTCCGCCCCGGCAAGGCGCCTGCCGCCATGGTCCTCAAGCGCTTCGGGGACGCCATCCGCCAGGAGGCCGTCGAGTCGCTCGTGCAGGAGGCCTACAAGCAGGTCGTCGAGGACGGGAAGCTCAAGCTCGCGGCGCAGCCGCACGTGCACGACCTCAAGTTCGTCGAGGGACAGCCGCTCACGTTCGAGCTCCACCTGGAGGTCCGTCCCGAAATCGAGCTGCCCCGAACCCACGGCTTTCGCGTGACGCGGACGCTTCGCACGGTGACCGATGATCAGGCGCAGGAGCAGCTCGAGTCCCTGCGTGAGCAGCGGGCCTCCTGGGCGCCCGTCGAGGAGAAGCCTCGTGAAGGGGATATGGTCACGGTGGTCCTCTCCAGCGGGGAGACCGCCGAGGGGCTCGCGGAAGGGAAGGAATATTCTCTGGTGCTCGGCGGGGGCCAGGCGATCCCCGGCATCGAGGAGCTGATCATGAGGGCCTCACCCGGAGAGACGGTCGAGGCACCGGTGAAGTGGCCCGATGACTTCCCCGACGAAGCGCAGCGCGGCCAATCGAAGCACGTCCGCGTAACGCTCAAGGACGTGAAGCGCCGGACGCTGCCCGATCTGGACGACGCGTTCGCCCGCGAGGTCGGAGACTTCGCCACCCTCGACGGACTGCGGAGCACGGTCCGCCAGGACCTGGAACAGGAGGCGACGCGTGAGGCGGACAGTGAGGTGCGGCAGAAGCTCGTCGACGAGATCGTGGGCGCGAACCCCTTCGACGTTCCACCGAGCTGGGTGGCACAGCTCGTGAGTGCGTACGCGGAGGTCTATCAGATCCCGGAGGCGGAGCGGGAGCGCTTCGCCTCACAGTTCCGACCCGTAGCCGAGCGGCAGGTGCGGCGCGATCTCGTCATCGACACGCTGGCGGAACGCGAAGCGCTCGCGGCGACCGAGAGCGAGCTCGACGATCGCGTGACCGAACTGGCGACCCGGCGCGGCACCGATCCCGGCCAGCTTTATGCATCCCTGCAGAAGGCGGGGCGTCTCAAGGAGCTGGAGCGCGGGATTACCGAGGAGAAAGTCTTCAAGTGGCTCTACGAACGGAATACGATTGAGTGACGGAGCGGCGCGTCCCTGCGACCGCCGGCTCCAATTCCCCGACCTCTGACCTTGCTGACCGCAATGCCGACCATCTATCCCCCCTATGTCATCGAGCGTTCGCCACGCGGCGAGCGCACCTACGACATCTTCAGCCGGCTCCTCATGGACCGGATCGTCTTCCTGGGGACGCCGATCAATGACGACGTCGCGAATATCGTGATCGCGCAGCTCCTCTTCCTCGACGCGGACAATCCGGAGCGCGACATCCACATCTACATCAACTCTCCGGGCGGCTCGGTCTCCGCGGGTCTCGCGATCTACGACACGATGCAGTTCCTCAAGTCCCCGGTGAACACGATCTGCATGGGCCTGGCGGCGAGCATGGGCGCCTTCCTGCTCGCGGCGGGACGCGCCGGCAAGCGGTCCGCCCTCCCGCACTCGCGCATCATGATTCACCAGCCCTCCGGTGGATATCAGGGGACGGCGGCCGACATCGAGATCCAGGCCAAGGAGATCCTGTACCTCCGTTCGAAGATGAACGAGCTGATGGCGCGCCATACGGGCCGTCCGCTCGAGCTGATCGAGCGCGACGTGGACCGCGACCGGTTCATGTCTGCCGAGGAAGCCAAGGAGTACGGCATCATCGACAACATCGTGGCCAACCGTGCCGAGGTGACCGAGGCCTTGCGCCAGCCGGTGGTCTCGGGCTAGACGTAAGAACGCGGCGCGGGAGGCAGGATTTTCCTCCCGCGCCAATTGCTTGCGGACGCCCCCGGGCGTCTATTTCGGGGTCCTCGCGGCCAGGGCAGAAAGGCCCGCTGCCGCGTCAACTGTCTCTGTCGTCTGGGCCGCATGTCGCACGACAAACATCTGCGCTGTTCGTTCTGCGGGAAGTCCAAGGATTCGGTCCGGAAGTTCATCTCCGGCCCGTCCGTCTACATCTGCAACGAATGCATCGCCCTCTGCAATGAGATCCTGGCCGAGGACGAGGAGCGCGAGGTTGCCGAGGCGATCACGCAGGTCCCCACGCCCGGCGAGATCAAGGACGTTCTGGACCAGTACGTCATCGGCCAGGAGCACGCCAAAAAGGCGCTCTCGGTCGCCGTCTACAATCACTACAAGCGCATCAACTCGGGCACGGCGCGGGAGAACGACGTCGAGCTCGACAAGAGCAACATCCTGCTCCTGGGCCCCACGGGCGTGGGGAAGACGCTCCTGGCGCAGACCCTGGCGCGCATCCTGGACGTCCCCTTCACCATCGCGGACGCCACGACCCTCACCGAAGCCGGGTACGTCGGCGAGGATGTCGAGAACATCCTGGTACGCCTCCTCCAGGCCGGCGATTTCAACGTGGCCGAGTGCGAGCGCGGGATCGTGTACATCGACGAGCTCGACAAGATCGCCCGCAAGTCGGAGAACCCCAGCATCACGCGTGACGTGTCCGGCGAGGGCGTTCAGCAGGCCCTGCTCAAGATCCTCGAGGGAACCATCGCGTCGGTCCCGCCGCAGGGCGGCCGGAAGCACCCGCAGCAGGAGTACATCCAGATCAACACGAAGGACATCCTGTTCATCTGCGGCGGCGCCTTCGATGGGCTCGACAAGATCATCGAGGCGCGGACCGGCCGGAAACAGATCGGCTTCTCGCGTGACGACGTGACGAGTGGGAAGGCCGAACAGGTGTCGAAGAACCCGTTCGTGGAAGTGGAGCCCGACGACCTGCTGCGCTATGGCCTGATTCCCGAGCTCGTGGGCCGCTTGCCGGTCGTCGTGCCGTTGGAGTCGCTCGACGAGGATGCGCTCGTGCGAATCCTCAAGGAGCCCAAGAACGCGCTCACCAAGCAGTACCACAAGCTCTTCGAGCTCGAGAACGTGCGCATCACGTTCGAGGAGACGGCACTCCGCGCCGTGGCGGAGAAGGCGCTGAAGCGCGGAACCGGCGCCCGCGGCCTGCGGGCCATCCTCGAGGAGATCCTGCTGGACGTGATGTTCGATCTGCCGAGCCGGGAGGACGTGGTCGAGGTCAAGGTTACCGAGGCCTGCATCGTGAACGCGGCGCCGCCCATGCTCGAGATCGCGACGAAGCGGCAGAAGAAGGAAGCCTAGGCTTCCTGTGGCCGGAGAGAAGAGCGTCCGGGGCGCGAAGGCGCGGCCGGACGCTTAGCTTTTCCGGGCCGGCAACGGGCGAGAGCTGACCGCGGTAGCCGGGAGCTCATCGCCGACAGCTGGTATCTCCGTCCGTCGGTGTTCTCTGTTGCCGCCGGAAACAGAACGGAGAGGAGCGACAGTCGGACGGCGATCAGCCAACAGCCGTCAGCGTCAGCTGCCAGCCGATTCGCTGGCTCTTTCCGACATCATGATAGTCACCCGCGACTCCGAATCCTTCGACGTCCCCGACCGCCTCCCGGTGGTCCCGCTGCGCGACGTCGTGGTCTTCCCCTACGTCGTCATGCCCCTGCTGGTGGGCCGTTCGGGTTCGCTCGCGGCGATCGACGCGTCAGCAGGCCAGAGCGATCGGCTCCTCGTGCTGGTCGCGCAGCGCAACGCCGAGACCTCAGACCCGACCTCGGCCGACCTCTACCGCATGGGTGTCGTCGTGCGCCTGCAGCAGATCGCACGCACGCCCAGCGGGACGATCCGCGTGCTGATCGAAGCCCTGGGACGCGTGCGCATCACACGGTTTTCGCAGTCGCAGGGGCACCTGCGCGCGACGATCACGGCCGCCCCCTTCGTGACGGCGCCGCTGTCGTCGGACGATCGCGCCCGCGCCCGGCAGGCACTGGCTCGCTTCGAGGAGTATGTCGGCCTGCAGCGCCGCATTCCCGCGGAAGTGGTCGCCCTGGCGCAATCCTCGGCCACGGAGGAGCGGATGGCGTGCGCGATCGCGGCGCACCTCGCGGTCCGGCACGAAGTCCGCCAGCGGCTGCTCGAGTCGCCGACGCTCGGTGCGCTCCTGCACGCCCTGGCCGAGTTGATGTCCGCCGAAATCGAGATCGTTCGGCTGGAACGGAAGATCGACGAGGACGTGCGCGGCTCGTTGTACCGGAACCAGCGGGAGTTCTACCTGCAGGAGCAGCTCAAGGCGATCCACCGCGAACTGGGTCAGGAGGACGGCGACGACTTCGAGGAGCTCGCGGCGCAGATCGCGCGCAAGGGATTACCGGAGGCGGCGCGCGCGCGGGCCGAGCGGGAGCTGCGCAAGCTCCGGCGCATGTCGCCGATGTCCCCGGAGGCCGCGGTGGGGCGGAACTACATCGACTGGCTGGTCTCGCTCCCCTGGACGGAACGGACGGACGACGTGCTGGACGTGGAGCACGCGCGCCAGGTGCTGGAGGAGGATCATCACGGTCTCGACGAGGTGAAGGACCGCATCCTCGACCACATCGCGGTTCTCGCCCTGGTGGGTCGGTTGCAGGGGCCGATCCTGTGCCTGGTGGGTCCGCCCGGGACGGGAAAGACGTCGTTAGGCCGCTCGATCGCGCGGGCGCTGGGTCGCCGCTTCGTGCGCATGTCGCTGGGCGGAGTGCGCGACGAGGCCGAGATCCGCGGCCACCGCCGCACCTACATCGGCGCCCTCCCCGGTCGCGTGATCCAGGGGATGCGCCGCGCGGAGGTGGTGAATCCCGTCTTCCTCCTCGACGAGATCGACAAGCTCGGGCAGGACTACCGCGGCGATCCGTCCTCGGCACTCCTCGAGGTGCTCGATCCGGAGCAGAATCGCGCCTTCTCCGACCACTACCTCGAGATCGACTACGACCTCTCGGGCGTGCTCTTCGTCACCACGGCGAATTCCCTGGCTACCATTCCCGACGCCCTGCGCGACCGGATGGAGATCCTGCGGCTCCCGGGATACCTCGACCATGAGAAGTACGCCATCGCGCGCCGCTACCTGGTCCCGCGCCAACTGGAGCGCGCCGGACTGCCGCCCGACGCGGTGACGCTGGCGCCCGAGGTGATTCCCACGATCGTCAGGCAGTTCACCCGGGAAGCCGGGGTGCGCGAGCTCGACCGGCGGATCGCACGGCTGGCCCGCAAGATCGCACGGCGGCGGGCAGCCGACGGCCTGGGGCATGCCGCCCGCGACAGGACGGTCGCCGTGACCGACCTGCGCGAGCTGCTGGGCGTTGCGCCGTACGACCCCGACGAGAACACGCTGGACGACAAGGTCGGGGTGGCCGCCGGACTGGCCTACACGACCACCGGCGGCGAGGTCCTCGAGATCGAGGTCAGCGTGGTGCCGGGTCGCGGCCGGCTCCACCTCACCGGCACCCTGGGAGACGTCATGAAGGAGTCCGCCAGCGCGGCGCTCAGCTACATCCGCGCCCGCGCCCGCGCCCTCGGCGTGGATCCCGAGTTCTCCCGCAAGCGCGACGTGCACGTTCACATCCCCGCGGGCGCCACGCCGAAGGATGGCCCCTCTGCCGGCATCGCGATCGCCAGCGCGGTGATCTCGGCCCTGACGGGCGTCCCGGTGCGCGGCGACACGGCCATGACCGGCGAGATCACGCTCCGCGGCCGCGTACTCGGCATCGGCGGACTGCGTGAGAAGTCGGTGGCCGCGCTGCGCTCCCGCATCCGCCACGTCGTGATTCCCAAGGCGAACGAACGCGAGCTCGAGGAGATCCCCGACGACGTACGCGGCGAGCTCCACTTCCACCCCGTGGCTACGATGGATGAGGTCCTCGGGGTCGCCTTTCGGAAACGCCCCGCCAGCGCCGCCGGGGACGCCGAGGGGGTCTCGACGCCGCTCGCGTCGCCGCCCCCACCCATGGCGCACTGATGGGACCCCCATCGCGCGCCCCTCGGACCGCGCGCCGCGGCCGCCCCAAGGCCCCGCGGGAGCCAACGCGGCAGACCGACCCGCTGGTCGTCCGGCGTCTCGAGTTCCTGGGCGGGCTGGCGCAGGAAGGCGGGTGGCGTCCCGATAGCCCTCTCCCCGAGATCGCCTTCGCGGGCCGGTCGAACGTGGGCAAGTCGTCGCTCCTCAATGCCCTGGTCCGCCGGCGTGCCTTCGCGCGCGTGAGTCGCACGCCTGGACGCACCCGGGAAATCAACTTCTTCGAGGTTAACGGCGAATTCGTACTGGTGGACCTGCCGGGGTACGGCTACGCGCGCATCTCCCGGGAACGTCGGGCCGAGTGGCGTCCGCTCATCGACCGGTACCTGCGGCACACCGAGCAGTTGCGGGGTATCGTTCTCCTGCTGGATGCGCGGCGTGAGCCCGGCACCGATGACCGCGCCATGCTGTCCTTTCTGGGCGACCTCGAAATCCCCACACTCGTGGCGATCACAAAGATCGACAAGTTCGGACCCGAGGCCGGCGCCGCCCGGGTGCGGGCCATTGAAGAGGCGCTCGAGCTGGATCCCGCCCAGGTCGTGCCGGTGAGTGCGCGCACGGGGCAAGGTCGCGACGACCTGGCGGGCGCCATCGTCGCCATCCTGGCGCAGCCACCATGGCGCGCCAAGTAGGGAGGAGAGCCTTGCGACACCTGGCCGGCGCCGTCGTGCTGCTCCTGCTCGGATGCACCGCGGCGGGGGCGCCCGAGACGGCCTCCACTCCGGCCGCACCGGCCGCACGCGATTCCTCGCGCCTTCTCGTGCCGGCTGGGTACGGATCGCTGCGGCAGGAGGACATCGCCATCCGGCTCAAGGTGCAGGGCATACAGGTCCAGGCGATACCGCTCGACGAGACGGTGATCCGCCTCCTGTCGCCCGACAGCTACCGGGCCATGCGCGAGCTGGTCAGCAGCCAGGGCCGCACGCTCGAGACCATTTCACGTCGCACCGCGCTGCGCAGCTTCAGCCTCTGGGATGTACGCTTTCACGGCGACGAACCGGGGGAGACCCCATTCAGCCCCATGGAGTTCATCGTCACGAGCGTGGGACGTGACTTCCGGCCGATCGACATCATTCCGCTGACGGCCGGCTTCGGACGCCAGCGGCTGCAGCAGCGCGCCACGCAGCGCGCCCTGTACGTTTT
Source organism: Gemmatimonadaceae bacterium (assembly GCA_035454665.1). GTDB lineage: Bacteria > Gemmatimonadota > Gemmatimonadetes > Gemmatimonadales > Gemmatimonadaceae > DATIGO01. Next base: position 11,842 of record DATIGO010000023.1, read on the forward strand.
CGATCCGCAGGTCGACGTGAATCAGCCGCTCACCGTCCAGTATGAAACCTCGCGAAGCGCGGACTGGACCCTCATCCTGCCGCGCCTGGAGCGCGAGCGCGCGCTCGTGAGGTCGCGCGCGGGGATCCAGAAGCCGAGCTGACCGCCCGTCAGAAGACGCGGAGGACGTCTTCCACGGGACCCGCGTGACCGGCGCGCAACAACTGCAGGGCATCGCGCAGCGCGCTCACGGACCGGGGCCAGCTCAGGCGGCGCAGTGCTTCCTCGGGGCGTAACCACTCGGCCGTGTCATGCTCGGGACCCAGTGCCAGCGCGTCGGGCGTCTCGGCGAAGGCCGCGAAGACCACCGCGACCTGAACCGCGTCGCGCTGATGCAGATAGAACGGCTGGCAGATCACGCTGTACAGTCGGGCCACCTCGAGGCCAGTCTCCTCGCGGACTTCGCGCAAGGCCGCGGCCTCGGGTCGCTCCCTGGGCTTGATGTTTCCGTGCACGGCCTCCCACGCGCCGGTGCACCGCGTGCCTTCGGCGCGACGGAGCACGAGGACGCGCAGGTCGTTCGCGGCGCCCCGCAGGAGGAAGACGTCCACCACACCGATCTTCAGCTTGATCATCGGCCCGCTCGGTGAAGGGGGACCAGGGAAGCGCTCCGTCCGTGTTCCCGGCCGTGAAGCGCGCGGCTGTTACCTGGCCTTCAGAAGAGCACGCAGTCGTGCACTCAGTGCACGTGGGCGAAACGGCTTCGTGATGAAGTCGTTCGCGCCGGATTCGAAGACCCGAACCTCACTGTCTTCGTCGCCCCTGGCCGTGAGCACGAGCACAGGGAGGTGAGCCGTACCCGCGCGTGCCCGCAGGTGGCTCAGGAACCCGTAGCCGTCCAGGCGCGGGAGGTTGAGGTCGAGGACGACCGCGTCCGGGGCGCTCCGATCGAGCTCGTCGAGCGCCTGGATGCCATCGCCGGCTTCGACCACGGTGTAGCCCTCGCGCTCGAGGAGATCACGCAGGACGTGTCGGAGGGGCTCTTCGTCCTCTACCAGGAGGACGGTCTGCCTGACGAATCTCCTCGCGCCGCCGGCACTGGTGTCATCGACGAGCTCGAGGACGTCCTCCGGGAGGAATGCGGGAAGCGTGCGCGGCGTGGCCACACGCGCCGAGGGGGGAACGGGCGCCGGGGCCAGCGGACCGACCGGCGCCGCCGGGGCGGAAGGCCGCGTTGTCGGAGCCTGCGTGGCACCGCTCTCTGCCGGCACCTCGAGCACGCGGAGCAGCTCATCGACGTCCGTGACCCCGGCCAGGACCTGCTCCACGCCGGACTCCCACGTTGTCCGCATACCGGCGTCCCGGGCGGCCTCGGCGATCTGATCAGTCGTATCGGCGGCGGCAATCCGGCGCTCGACCTCGGCGTCCGCGATCATGATCTCAGTAACCGCCAAACGGCCACGATACCCGGTATTACCGCACTCCGGGCACCCCGCTGCCTTGTAGAGTCCATCGGTCGTGGGAATCCAGCGCCGCAGCTTGGCAGGCAGCGACCCCGCGAACGGGGTCCGGCAGTTCGCGCACAGCCGCCGGACCAGGCGCTGGGCAATCACACCCTTGAGCGCCGCGGCGATCTTGAACGGCTCGATCCCAATGTCGACCAGCCGGGCGACCGCGCTCGCCGCATCGATCGTGTGCAGCGTGGAAAGGACCAGGTGACCGGTGAGCGAAGCCTGGGTCGCGATCGACGCGGTTTCGTGGTCGCGGATCTCACCGACGAGAACGACATCCGGGTCCTGACGCAGGATCGACCGCAGGGCCGACGCGAAGGTGAGACCGGCCTTTTCGTTCACCTGCACCTGGACGATCCCGGTCAGCTTGTATTCGACCGGATCCTCGACGGTGACGATGTTGACGCCGCGCGCCTGAACAGTCCGCAGTGCGGAATACAGCGTCGTCGTTTTTCCCGATCCCGTCGGGCCAGTAACCAGTATTATTCCCTCGCGCAGGTTAATGAGCGACTCCATCCTCTCGAGCTCCCTGGGCGTCAGTCCCAGGCCGTCGAGCGACAGGACAGTCGCGCGAGAATCGAGGATTCGAATAACCACCTTCTCGCCTGTTGAAGCAGGCAGTGTGGATACCCGGAGGTCGACGCGAACTCCATTCACGGATACCCTCGCCCGTCCGTCCTGCGGGCGGAGGCGGTCGGCGATGTCGAGCCCCGACATGATCTTCACGCGAGACACCAGGGGCACGCCGACCGCCTTGGGCAGCACCATCGCCTGACGCAACACGCCGTCGATTCGATAGATGACGACGATTCCCGCGTCCTGCGACTCGAGGTGAATGTCCGACGCCCGCTGCTGGATCCCCTCGGCCACGATGTGGTCGACCAGCTTGATGATGGGCCGCTCGGACGCCTTGCTCGTGGAGAGGTCGAGATCCTCCTCCTCCAGGTCCACCATCGACTGCACGTCGTACTGCGTCATCCCTTCGAGGAGCTTCTCGACGCGGTTCTCGGGCCGGTAGATCTCGTCGATGCGATCGCTGATCCTCGTCGGCGCCGCGAGGTGCATCCGGATCGTCCGCCCGGTCGCGAAACCGAGAGTGCGCTCGCAGTCGAGATCGTGCGGGTCCGCCGTGGCGATGTCCAGGGCGGAGTCCGTCGCGCGCAACGGCAGCACGCGGTACTTCCGGGCGAGAGACTCGGGGACGAGCGTCTTCGCATCGGGCGCCACGTTCATCAGGTCCGCGATCGGCATGCGGAATCGCGCTGAAAGCGCCGCGAGGATGTCGTCATCCGTGAGCAGGCCGCGACGCACCGCCGCCTCCCACAGGCTCTCGCGCGCTCCTTCCCGCAACTGCGTGAGCTGCTCCACGTCCAGAAGCGTCTGAAATGTCGGCAGCAGCCAGTCGTCGCGGACGGAGCGTTCAGCCATGTCGGAAATGAGCGCCGGGGAGGGAGTGAATAGACGATTGGACGAAACTAACGTGACGTGTCTGCTCGGCAACCCGATGCGCGGAGACCTCGCGCATCGCGTCGTCGCCCGCGCTGTCGACGAATCGACCGCAACGACCGAGGATCTTCAGAGGATCGGCCACAGATCGCGCGTGAGATCCACGCCGAACGTCCAGCGGCCATCCCGGAGGCCTCGACCCACATCCACGCGCACGAGGTCGAAGAGCGCCATGAATCCCAGTCCGACGCTGGGGTACCATCCGTCCGCCGGCGGCCGGAACGAGGCGTTGCGGGAGACGTAGACGGCGTTCAGGAGAGGGACGATCGTCGCCTGCCCCGGGATTCGCCCCCAGCGTCCGAGGGGGATCGCGACGAAAGGTACCGGGATCCGCCACTCCAGGCGCTGGGTCACCAGGCGTTCGGCGGTGAAGTGGTGAGTCTCGTATCCCGGGGCCGTCACCGGTCCGCCGGCGAACAGCAGGTGCTGCGCCGGTACCGAGTCACGCGCCGCGACGCCCCCCCCGGCGGCCTCCCACACCAGGGTGCCGCGCCCCACCGGCCGTTGCCACGAGGCGGTCGCGAAGAGCCGCGCGAAGCGATTCCGCGCCGCGCCGTTACTCGTTAGGCTCCCCACGCGCAGCTCGCCACGCGCGGCAAGCGTGCCGCTCAGCCAGGCTCCGCTCGCGCGCGACAGGTGCAACGAGAGGCGCGGCCCCTCGCCGGATGGCACCGGAAGCGTCGGTGCGAAGGTACCGTGGGCCGGACGCGCGACGACCGCGACCGGGTCGACCCACTCGTACCCGCCCTCCGCGCGCCAGCGCAGCCGGTCCGAGGCACCCAGCGCGCCCTCGCCGGCCACGAGCACCCCCCGCACGTCGAATGGCTCGCTGTAGTCGCTCCCGAACTCCTGCGCCGCCAGGGAGTTCCGCAGGCCCGACGCCTCTGCCACGTCGCGCGCCTCGCGATACTCCCGCACCGCCTCCACCTGCACGCCGGCCCCGGTCGCGCCGCGCCAGCCAACGGCCAGGCTTCCCTTCGGCTCGTGGTCCGAGAAGCCGAGGCGCGCGGTGGCCATGACGCTCCATCCGCCACCGACGCGCTGGCGCACTCCCGCGCCGACCGAGAGTCCCTCGGCGCGATTGAAACGAACGAACTCCGACACGGAGGCCGACGTCAGCGACGTCTGACGCGAACGCGCGAGCGCTTCTCGTCGCACCAGCGCGCGTGCCTCCGCCTGGACCCGCCGAACGTCTTCGTCCGTTGCCGCGCGGACTTCGGCGGGCAGCGCTTCCATGATCGTCCCCGCGAAGCGGTGCGCGGCCCGGCGCGCCGGCGGCGCCAGTACGATCTCCGGCCCCACGAACTGCTCGACCGGGAGCCCCTGATTCACCTGATAGCAGCAGATCTCCCAGCGCCCCCGGATGATTCCGCGCGCGGGAAAGTCCAGCCAGGTCCCCGTGCGCCGGATCTCGATCTCCTGCCGCCGCGGAAGCCAGAAGCGCTCCTCGGTGAGCGCGTTGTCCAGCACGATCGAGACGTCCTCGAGGTGCGGATCGATCAGCGCCGCCCGTGTGAACGAGAACGCCATTCGCACCACCTGCGCGTCGTCGCGCGCCAGATACACGGCCCCCACCGCCATCGGCGCGCGCTCGTCACGCGGCCGGATGCGCACCTCGTACACGTCGATGATCCGCCCCGGGATGGAGATCCGCAGCGAGTCGCGGATCGCGAAGTCGTACGCCGCCATCCCCGCCGCGGAGAGCGGGTGGGGCACGTCGCGCACCTCGTCGCCCTCACCCAGGCGGATGATGCTCGGGAAATTGTTCTGCACGATGCCCAGGTGATCGCGGTGATACTGGATGTCGGTCGGGAGGAGCAGCGTATCGCGTCGTCCCACGATGAGCTGCTTGCTGTGATTCGGCGCACGCCAGTAGACTTCCAGCCCGATCTCGTCCGCCTTCACCACCTTCGGCGGATCGGGGAAGCCCTCTCCCACCTGTGCCAGGAAGGTCAGGTAGCCGTGCGCCGACGCGATGTAGTCGGTCAGCCCGGTGTCGGCGAGCTGCTGCGCCCGGCGTTCCGTGGCGCGACTGACGAGCGCCCGCGTGCGCGCATCGTTCCAGGCCTGCGCGAACGCCGGGACCGATGAGCTGGCCAGGAGAAGGATCAACACTGCAGCGGCGCGCGCCGCGGGGGCTCGATGCATCCTGAGCGAATATCCACCGTGGTCCGCGGCCCTTCAAGCGAACGTGCATGCTGACGTTCGAGCGCTTTCGCGAGCTCGCGCGCGCGGCGAATCTCGTGCCGGTCTGGCGCGACGTGCTCGTGGACATCGACACCCCGGTGTCGGCGTTCGCGAAGATCCGCCGGCCGCCGTTCGCGTTTCTCCTCGAATCGGCGCCGGCCGGCGGCGAAACCTGGGCGCGCTACACCTTTCTCGGCACCGAACCGCGCTGGGCGTGGCGCCTCACCGAGGATCGCATCGACATCTGGACACCCGGTCAGGAGTGGCGCGCGGCGTCGGCGACGCAGGATCCGATCGGCGATCTCCAGGCGCGCCTGCGCGAGGAGCGGCCCGCGGCCGTGCCGGAGCTTGGGGCCTTCTGGAGCGGGATCGTGGGATACTTCGGGTACGACGTGGTGCGGAGCCTCGAGCGGCTGCGGAACGCACCACCCCGCGGCATCGCAGCCCCCGACGCGCTCTTCGTCTGCACCCGGGCGCTGCTCATCCTGGACAACCTCCGTGGGCTGGGACGGATCGTCGTGGCGGTCCCCGTCGGGGACTCGCCCCGCGACGACGCGCTGCGACGGGCCTATGACGCGGCGCAGGGCGAGATCGACGCACTCGAGGCGCGGCTGCGCGAGCCGGGGCGGCTTCCGCCGCTGCGATTCGATCCGGCGGCGCCGCCCGCCTCGGGGCGCTCCACGTACCCCCGCGAGCGCTTCCTGCGCGACGTGGAGCGCATCCGCGAGTACATCGTCGCAGGCGATTGCTTTCAGACGCTGCTGGCGCGTCGCATCGAGACGCCGCACGATTTCGACGCGGCCTCGCTGTACCGCGCGCTCCGCGCGGTGAATCCCTCGCCGTACATGTACCACCTCGTGCTCGACGGGGTGGAGCTCGTGGGTTCGTCGCCGGAGCTGCTCGTGCGCGTGGCCGACGGCCGCGTGACGCTCCGCCCCATCGCGGGCACGCGCCCGCGCGGCGCTACCGCCGACGAGGACGAGCGTCTGAAGGCCGAGCTCCTCGCCGACGAGAAGGAGCGCGCCGAGCACCTGATGCTCGTGGATCTCGGGCGTAACGACGTGGGACGCATCGCGCGCTACGGCACGGTTCATGTGACCGATCTCATGACGGTGGAGCGGTACTCGCACGTGCTCCACATCGTGAGCCAGGTGGAGGGGGAGCTGCGCGCGCAGGGCTCCGCGCTCGACGCATTCCGTGCCACGTTCCCAGCGGGCACGATGACGGGCGCGCCCAAGGTCCGCGCGATGGAGATCATCGACGAACTGGAGCCGGAACGCCGCGGGCCATACGCCGGCGCCGTGGGCTACGTCGCCGCCGGTGATGCACGCATGGACCTGGCGATCACGATCCGCACCTGCGTGATCGCCGGCGGCGTGGCGTCCATCCAGGCGGGGGCGGGGATCGTCGCGGACTCCGTCCCGGAGCGCGAGTGGGAGGAGACCGAGAACAAGGCGCGTGCGCTGCTGACCGCGCTCGGCCGCGTGCGGGCGGCGTCGCGCTGACGGGCCTTCGGCAGCGGCGGCCGCGCTAGGCGCGCGCCGACGCCGCCGTCATATTCCCACCGATGACGTATCGTCTCGTGAGCGCCGACGGCCAGCTCTCCTTCGAGCTGCGCCCCGGCACCCCCCTCGTGCTGGGTCGCGCCCTGAGCAGTGACCTGCCGGTGCTGGATCCCACCGTGTCGCGGCGCCACGCGGAGCTCGTGGTGGAGTCGAGCGCCGTCACCGTGCGCGACCTCGGCTCGAGCAACGGCACCTTCGTGAACGGCGACCGGATCACGACCGCCCGCGTGGCATCGGGGGACCACGTCATCTTCGGCAAGATGGTCTTCGAGCTGCGCGAACTGAGCCCGATGCTCGTCGACGACGAGAGCGTCGAGAAGGTGCGGCGCGCAGCGCGCGCGGGCACCACGATCATCCGGCAGGTCCCGGTTCCCGACGCCAACCAGACGCTCGAGCGCGCACTCCGGGCGAGCGGCGTGCAGAAGGCCGTGGACGAGACCGCGGTCGTGCTTCCGCAGCACGAGCGCGACCGGCTCAAGCTCACGCTGCTGCTCGAGATCTCGAAGGCCCTCACCCGCATCACGCAGGTCGACGCGCTGCTCGAGAAGGTCATCGAGTTCACGTTCCGGATGATCGAGATCGACCAGGTCACGGTGCTGCTCCTCGACGACGACGGCCGGCTGAGGGAGCGGGTGTCGCAGGCGCGCGAGGGGACGGTCCCGCGGCCGGTGTCCCCGGGGCTCGCCCGCACGGCGCTCGAGCAGAAGGTGGCCCTCCTGTCCGACAACGACGGCGAGCACACCCCGGCCGGCGGTCCGGGCGGCTCCAACGGCGCCTCGGACTTGCGGTCCTCGATCTGCGCCCCCCTCATCGGGGGCGAGGGGCGCGTGCTGGGCGTGCTGTACGTCGACTCGCTCTCGAGCAAGCGGCGCGTGGACGACGAGGACCTCGAGTTCCTCGTCGCCTTCGCCGGGATCGGCGGCGTGGCGCTCGACAACATCCGCTACGCGGAGCGGATCCGGCAGGAGGCCCTCATCCGCGGCAACTTCGAGCGCTTCTTCGCGCCGCATCTCGCCGCACGGATCGCGGCCGAGCCCGACCGCCTCCGCCCGGGTGGGGAGCGCCGGAAGATCGCCGTGCTCTTCAGCGACATCCGCGGCTTCACCTCGATCTCCGCACGACTCTCGCCTGACGAGACCGCGCGCCTCCTCACCGAGTACTTCACGGAGATGGCGGACTGCGTGTTCCGGCAGGGCGGCACGCTGGACAAGTTCATCGGCGACGCCGTGCTCGCGCAGTGGGGAGCCCCGATCAGCGAGTCGGATGACGCCGACCGCGCACTGCGGGCCTCCCTCGACATGATGGCCGCCCTCGACCGGTTGAACACGCGGTGGCGCGCGCAGGGACGCCCGGTACTGCAGATCGGGATCGGTCTGAATCACGGCGACGCCTTCGCCGGCTACCTGGGCTCGGAACGTCGTCTCGAGTTCACCATCATCGGCGACACGGTGAATGCCGCGCATCGCCTCTGCGCCGAGGCGCAGGGGGGCGAGATCCTCGTCACGCAGTCGCTGCGCGATGCCCTCACCGCACCGCACACCCTGGTCGAGCACAAGCCGCTCTACGTCTCCGGCCGCACCGAGCCGATCCCCATCTATCGCGCCATCTCGTGACGCAGCCCCTCCCCCGCGATTTCTCGCGCTTCCACCTGGGCCACTCGCACGTGGTCGCGCACGAGTCGTGCGTCCCGTGGATCGGTGAAGTCCTGCCGAACGAGACGCTGTACTCGTGGGCCGCGCGTCATCCCGGCCGGCGCGAGCTCCCGGGACGCGTGCCCGCCTACAGCGTGCCCCTCCCCGCGCCGGCCGAAGTGACCGACGCCAACCTCGCCCTCCCCGCGCGCGACAGCGGAGCGGAGTCCGCGCCGGCCCTGGAGCTCACGGAGCGACGGGTGGTCGTGCGACATTCCCGCCACGGGGGACTCCTCGGCCCGCTGCGCGGGGATCTCTTCTTCCCACCAACCCGGGCGCCGTACGAGCTGCTGGTGTCGCACCTGCTGGCGAGCGCCGGCATTCGAACGCCGCCCGTGGTGGCGATCGCCGTGTATCGCGCCGGAGCGCTCATGCGGCGTAGCGACGTCGTGACCATGGAGCTGCCCGGGCGCGACCTCGGCTCGGCACTCCTGGACGAGCCCGACGAGGACGTCCGACGAACCTGGGTCGCGGCGGTCGCAGGGCTGGTCCAGTCGCTTTCCGGGGTGGGCGCGTGGCACCCGGACCTGAATGTCCGGAACGTGCTCCTCGTGGAGCGCGATCCCGGCTCGGTCGACGCGTTCGTCCTCGACGTGGACCGGATACGCTTCGTCCCCCCGGGCGACCCCCATGTGCGTGACGCCAACCTCGACCGCCTCGAGCGGTCGGTACGCAAGTGGCGGGGACGGCACGGCGTGGGGTTCCACGACGACGAGTTGCGCGCCCTCCGCTCCCTGGCCGCGGAACCCGCCCCGGCATGATAGAGGCAGCGCTGGATGAGATCGGCGTCGTCATGATGAGCGCGGTCGGCGATGCCGTGCACGTGCTGCCCGTCATCAACGCGCTCAAGCGGCATCGCCCCTCGTGCCGCGTCACGTGGGTGCTCCAGCCCGGCCCTGCATCGCTCGTTCGCGGGCACCGGCACGTAGACGAGATCGTGCTCTTCGACCGGGGCCGCGGCCTGCGCGCATTCACCGACGTGCGACGCGAGCTCGCCGGCCGTCGCTTCGACGTCGTCCTGAACCTGCAGGTCTACTTCAAGGCCGGCGTCGTGACGGCGATGACCCGTGCGCCCGTGAAGCTCGGCTTCGACCGCGCCCGCGCGCGCGACCTGAACTGGCTTTTCACGACGCACCGGATCCCGCCACACCCCATCGGGCAGCACGTCCAGGACCAGTACTTCGAGTTCCTGACGGCGCTCGGGATTCCGCACGAGCCGGTGGAGTGGGATCTGGGGCCCTGGCCTGAGGAGCGGGGCTGGCAGCAGGAGTTCCTGGCGGGTCTGGAGCGGCCGGCCGCGGCCATCGTGGTGGCGACGAGCAAGCCGCAGAAGGACTGGCTGCCCGAGCGCTGGGCCGAAGTCGCCGACGCGCTCTGGAGCGACTTCGGCCTGCAGCCGGTTCTCGTGGGCGGCCGCAGCGAGCGCGAGATCCGCGCGGAGCGCGTGATACTGGAGCGGGCGCGCTGTCGGCCGGTCTCCGCTCTCGGAAGCGGGTTGCGGAAGCTCGTATCGATTCTGGATGGATGCGCGCTCGTGCTCGCGCCCGATACGGGGCCGCTCCATATGGCGGTGGCCCTCGGCCGGCCAGTGATTTCCCTGATCGGGTACACGAATCCCCGACGGACAGGACCCTACCGGCGCTTTCAGGACCTTGTCGTTGACGCGTATGGGGACCCGGGTGAGACGTATGCCATCTCGATGGAGGTCCGGCCGGACCGGATGCCGAGGATCTCGGTCGCGGACGTGCTCGACCGGGTTGAGGTGTGGTCGCGCACATATGGCGTCGACGGCGTGAGGCCACCGGGGGGGGTCAGGCCGTGGGGGCGGGCCTGACTCCGGCCGCAGGTCTCACCGCCTCCCGCGCTCCCTCCCCCTCCTTGTCGGGCCACCCGGGTCTGTGCAGCGTTAGAGCGCGCCGTGACGCGGATCATTCAACAGGGTCCGGCCTCACGGCGTAGGTTGCACCGGCGCTCCCATTCCGGGAGACGCCACGCCCCTCATTCTCGAGGTTCGCATTATGAAGTACGTACGCGTTCTGCTTCTGGTGCTGGTGGCGGCGCTGGTCGTCGCGCCGGCGGCAAGTGCGCAGGGCGGCGGGGGTCGCGGTCGCGGTGGCGGTCGTGGCATGCAGATGCTCATGCAGAACATCACGCTCACCGCCGAGCAGGAGGCCAAGCGCGACTCGATCGTGGCGAAGTACACGACCGAGCGTCAGGCGCTGATGCCGGCCGGCGGCGGCGGGATGGCCGCGATGGACTCGACGGCGCGCGCGAAGATGATGGAGTTGAACAACAAGCAGTACGACGACATCCGCGCGATTCTCACGCCGGAGCAGCAGACGGTGTTCGACGAGAACCGGAAGAATCTGCCGCAGGGACGTCGCGGCGGCGGAACCGGAGTTCGTTAGGCGCGTGCCGTGATGACGCGACGACGGCGCCGGGGGCTCCCCGGCGCCGTCGTGCATTCAGGGGCTGCGCTCGCGAAGTCCCCCGAAGGCGTACTCGAGACCCACGCGCTCCAGGAGCCCGACCAGCCTGCCTAACGCGAGACCCATCACGGCGAAGTAGTCCCCGTGCACGCGTTCCACGATCACCGCGCCGTACCCCTGGATCCCGTACGCCCCGGCCTTGTCCATGGGCTCCCCCGTCGCCACGTAGGCCGAGATCTGCGCGCCGGTGAGCGGCCGGAACGTCACCTCGACCGACTCGATCCCCGACGCCAGGCGTCCCTCCCGCGCCACCGCCACGGCCGTATGCACGGTGTGGGTGCGGCCGGCCAGACGATGCAGTGTACGCTCCGCCTCCCCCGGATCCAGAGGCTTCCCCAGGATCTCGCCGTCGAGCACGACGATCGTGTCCGCGCCGATCACCACGGCGTCGGGATATGCGGCCGCGACCGCGGCGGCCTTCTCCCGCGCCAGGCGCTCGGCGTGCTCCGGCGGTCGTTCCCCCGGGCGGAGCGACTCGTCCAGATCCGCCGGCCGCACCTCGTGCGGAATCCCGATCAACTCGAGCAGCTCGCGCCGGCGCGGCGACTGCGACGCGAGCACGACGCGCGGGGGAGCGCTCACCGTTCGAGCCAGAGCGTCACCGGCCCATCGTTCACGAGCTCCACGTCCATCATCGCCCCGAACTCCCCTGTCTCCACCGTGGCCCCACGCTCCCGGAGCAGCACAATGAAGCGCTCGTAGAGCGGAATGGCCAGTTCCGGGCGCGCCGCGGCGATGAAGCTCGGGCGCCTGCCCTTGCCCGCGTCGCCGTAGAGCGTGAATTGCGACACCACGAGCAACGCGCCACCCACATCGGCCAGCGCCAGGTTCATCTTGTCCTCGGCGTCGGCGAAGAGCCGGAGGCCGATCACCTTGTCGGCCATCCACGCGAGACGCTCCTCGTCGTCACCCGCGGTGAAGCCGGCCAGGACGACGAATCCGCGGCCGATGCGTCCGCTGATGCGAGCAGTGCCGTCGGGGTTCCGGATCCGTACCTCGGCGCGCGAGACGCGCTGCAGGACGATACGCATGCGAAGGAGAACGCCGTGTCGCCGAAGGAAAGGGAGACTGTGGAATCGGTGAAAACTGTGAAACGGTGAACACCGGGGTCAGAGGCCAGAATCGGATTTCGCGGAATGGGGATCAGCGTCGGGCTTCGCGCGGTTGACCGTGGTCGGCTTGGAGGGAAGCACCGCGTTGCAGAGAGCAGCCTATGCCAGGAGAACTGCCTTTGCCACGGAGGACGCGGAGCGTGGACCAGGGGTTGGTGGACGCAAACGCAGCGAGATCCGGAGGCTGTGCAACACGGATCGGGCGCCCGCCGCGATTCCCGCGAGCGCTAGGCTCCCGTGCGTCCGGTCCGGAGGTGGTCCGCGAAATCGCCCGGCAGCCCGGCCGGCACAATGGCGCGGGCGGCCTCCTCTATGTCGTACGCCACGCGCACGTGTTCTGCGGCGCTCTCCGTCCCGTCAAGGCGGAGGAGCGTGTAGCCGGCCCGCGGATCCCCGTCCTTCGGACGACCCACGCTGCCCGTATTCACGAAGCGCACACCATCGACCACGCGCGTCCATGGGAGATGCGTGTGACCGAAGGCGATGACGTCGCCGGCGCGAAGGCCCGCGACGGCGGCCATCTTCCGGCAGAAGTCGTCCGACCGGTCCGCGGTCCAATAGACCGTGTTGAGCGTGGGCGTGCCGTGCACCAGCACCGCCGTCGGCCCGCCCGCGTGGCCCCCCGCTGCCCGCAGATCGATCCGGAACGGCAGCGTGCCGAGGAACGCCCGCGTCGCCTCACTGCAATGCGCCTTCGTCCACGCGAAGCTCAGGTGCGAGAGCTCCTCCTGGCGCGGATCCTCGTATCGGCAGCCGCAGTGCTTGTAGTCGTTCGCGACGGTCGAGTCGTAGTTCCCACTCACGCCCGGGATGCCGCGCCCGGCGATCAATGCGGTCACCTCGTCAGGCCACGGTGCGTACCCCACCAGGTCGCCGAGATGATACGTCGCGTCGGCTCCCCGCCCCTCGACGTCCGCGAGCACCGCGCGGAGCGCCGGTAGGTTCGAGTGGATGTCGGAGAGAAGGGCGAGGAGCACGCTGGTTGCTGCTTGCTGGTTGCTGATTGCGGTGCGACACGACCGGCGCGTCATGCCTTCGGTTTGGTCGCCCGGACGAAAGCACTCATTACCTTGCCATCCACCTGATCCGCGAGGGACGCCAGCGCGGCGTGCTCACCGCTCAGCAGCGCCCGCACGTCCTCCGCACCGTACACGCGCGTCGGCTCGATGTCGATCGCCTCGAAGCCCGCCACCTGCAGCTCGGACCGATACTCGTCCTCGTGCAGCGCACCGGCCACGCACCCCGTCCAGAGCCCCACGCTCGCACGCACGGGCTCTGGCAGCTCGCCGCGGAGCACGACGTCCGACACCGCGAAGCGGCCGCCCGGCTTGAGGACGCGGAACGCTTCCCCCAACACGCGCCCCTTGTCGGCAGAAAGGTTTATCACGCAGTTCGAGATGATCACGTCCACCGTCTCGTTGGGCAACGGGATCCGCTCGATCTCACCGCGCAGGAACTCGACGTTCGTGAGCCCCGACCGCTTCTGGTTCTCACGCGCGAGTGCGAGCATCTCGTCGGTCATGTCGAGCCCGTACGCCTTCCCCGTGGGGCCGACGCGCTTCGCCGAGAGCAGGACATCGATCCCGCCTCCCGAACCCAGGTCGAGCACCACCTCGCCCGCGTTGAGGGCCGCGAGCGCCGTGGGGTTCCCGCACCCGAGCGAGGCGAGCAGGGCCTCGGCTGGAATCCCCTGCACTTCGCCCGCTTCGTACAGGTTCGACGTGATGGGATCCCACGTCTCGGTTGTGGCGGAGCCGTCGCTGCAACACGACGTGCCGCAGCCGCAGGTGGCCGTTCGGCCTTCGGCCGCGCGCCGCGCGGCCGCGCCGTACCGCTCGCGCACCGTCGCGCGCAGGGCCTCGTCAGGCGCCATGGCGCCCGCGGACGTCTCAGCACCGGCCCGCCGCACGGGCGTGGCGGTCGCCTCGTCGCCCCCGCAGCAGGAAGGGCCGCAACAGGGCGCGGCGTCGGTCGGCATCGTCTCGGAGGCAGTCATCGTTATTGGTTCTCGGAAAGGGGAAGCCGCATGAACAGCGCGGTGGCCGGACAGGCATCGGTGAACTCGCGGGAGCGGCGGATGCCCTCCGGCGCGGCGTCGCGGGATTCCGCGACGAAGCCGAAACGCGGGAAGTACGCGCCGGCGGTGGTGGTCAGCAGATACAGCGCGTGCAGGCCGCTCTGCCTCGCCCACTCGATGCGATTTCGAGTGAGTGCATCCCCAACGCCGCGTCCCCGCCAGGTGGGATCCACGGCGGCCGAGCGCAGCAGCCCGTCGTCATCGTAGATCTCGATTCCCTCGACTCCGATGATCGTCTCGTCAGACTCGGCGACCGCGTACGAGGGACCGAACTGCTCGTCGAGTCCGTCCAGCGGAAGCGCGGCCGCCACGAGGAGCTCGCGCACACGCTCGAGATCGGCAGAGCTGGCTTCACGAATCCGATAGGCGCCGTCGGGTGTCGCGTGAAGACTCATCGATCCTCCAGGAGACAGTTCCGCATGCGATCGAGCGGACAGTAGATGGTTGGCCGGAGACGGCCGTCGGTTGAATGCTCCTGCGTCGCCGTGTGCGGAGCGGGGGACGGATGGGTCGGTACCAGAGCGGCGCGTACGGACGGAAGCGGGGGCCTTGGCATATCGATCTCTTTCGATAGAGCAGTAGAAAAAAAGTCAGGTGAGCGTGTCGAGCACCCCGGCCAGCCGCGCGCGCAGATCGCGCCACGCCGCACGCTGGAGCCGGTAGTAGACCCACTGCCCCACTTTCTCGCTCGCTACCAAGCCGGCGTCGCGCAGCAGGCGAAGGTGATGCGACACGGTCGGCTGCTTCACCGGCACGGCCGCCTCGAGGTCACACACGCAGACCCGCCCTTCGTTGCGGGCCAGCACATCGAGCAATTGCAGACGGATCGGATTCGCCATGAGGTCGAAGTCTGCGGCAATGACCTCGGCGTCCGCGAGCGCCCGGCTCGGGCGCGCGCCCAGGTCACAGCAGCGTTCGCCGAGCTTTCGATCCATGATTGCGAGCGTGCGAGGCATGGGCCCAAACTAGCGAGTATATCGACGACTGTCAATATTCATCTCGTGGGGGGCTCAGGACCCGCTCCGACAGGCCGATGAAGAGCAGAAGCCTCCGGGACCGTCCGGAGGCGACGCGGAGGACGCCGGCGCCCGACAGGCTGTTCTCAGCGTCCTCTGTTTCTTCCTGTTCTGTGGGCCCCACGCCACAGGGCGCTCGACCCGGCGCCCGGGCCCTCAGGCGGCGCCGATCACTCCACCGTGACGCTCTTCGCCAGATTCCGCGGCTGGTCCACGTTCGTTTCCCGCTTCACCGCGATGTAGTACGCCAGGAGCTGCATCGGGATCGACGCCAGGATCGGCATCAGGAGGTCCAGCGTCTCGGGGATCCGGAACTCGAAGTCGATCTTCCCCTTGAGCGCCGGCTCCGCGCGGCTCGTGACGGCGATCACGCAGCCGTGGCGCGCCTTCACCTCCTGCACGTTCGACACGATCTTCTCGAAGACCGAGTCGTGCGGCGCGATGAACACCACCGGCATCTGGGCGTCGATCAGCGCGATCGGTCCGTGCTTCATCTCCGCGGCCGGGTATCCCTCGGCGTGGATGTAGCTGATCTCCTTGAGCTTGAGCGCCCCTTCCAGCGCAACGGGGAAGTTGTAGCCGCGCCCCAGATACAGGAAATTCCGCGCGTCCTTGAACGCTTCGGCCAGCTTCTCGATCTCCGCGGCGCGGTCCAGGATCGCCTGGATCTGATCCGGCAGCCGGCGCATGGCCTCGATGATCTCGCGGCCGGTGAGGATGGAGAGGTCGCGCAACCGCCCCAGCTTGAGCGTGAACAGCAGGAGCGCGATCACCTGGCTCGTGAACGCCTTCGTCGACGCCACGCCGATCTCCGGCCCCGCATGGATGTAGATCCCGCCGTCGGCCTCGCGCGCGATCGACGAGCCGACCACGTTCACGATGCCTAACGTGCGCGCGCCGCGCCGCTTGGCCTCGCGCATGGCCGCCAGCGTGTCGGCCGTCTCGCCCGACTGCGAGATCACGATGCAGAGCGTCCGTTCGTTCACGATGGGATTGCGGTAGCGGAACTCCGACGCGTACTCCACCTCGACCGGAACGCGCGTCAGCTCCTCGATCATGTGCTCACCGATGAGCGCCGAGTGCCAGCTCGTGCCGCATGCCGTGATCACGATGTTGTCGAACGAAAGGAGCTCGTCGTCGGTCAGGTTCAGTCCGCCCAGCTTCGCCGTCCCTTCGTCGGCCAGAAGACGCCCGCGCATGGTGTTCTCGATCGTCTGCGGCTGCTCGAATATCTCCTTGAGCATGAAGTGCTCGTAGCCGCCCCGCTCGATCTGCCCCAGATCCCAGTCGACACGCGAGACCTTCTTCTGCACCTCCGTGGCGTCCAGGTCCACGATCCGGTAGCCATTGCGGTCGATCACCGCCATCTCGCCGTCGTCGAGGTAGACCACCTTGCGCGTGTGCGCGAGGATCGCCGAGACGTCGCTCGCCACGAAGTACTCGTCCTCGCCGAGCCCCACCAGCAGCGGGCTCCCCTTCCGCGCCGCCACGATCTTGTGCGTGTCCACGCTCGAGATCACGGCGATCCCGTACGTTCCCTCCACCTGCCGCAGCGCCTGGATGACCGCGTCCTCGAGACTCCCCTCGAAGAACTCCTCGATCAGGTGCGCCAGCACCTCGGTGTCGGTCTCCGACCGGAACGTGTACCCACGCTCCTCGAGCATCTGCCGCAGGGTGGTCGCGTTCTCGATGATCCCGTTGTGCACCACCGCCAGCGTCCCGTCCTGACTGACGTGCGGGTGCGCGTTGACCTGGTTCGGCGGGCCGTGCGTGGCCCAGCGGGTGTGCGCGATCCCCGTCGTGCCGACCACCGGCGTCGCCGTGAGCATCGCCTCGAGCCGCGAGATCTTTCCCGCCTCCTTCACGGTCTCGACGCCGCTGCCGTTCATGATCGCGACGCCGGCCGAGTCGTACCCGCGATACTCCAGGCGCTTGAGCCCCTCCACGAGCAAGGGGGTCGCCGAGCGCGGGCCGACGTATCCGACAATTCCACACATGGCTGGCTCTACCGGTAGAAAGACTACGCTGCCAACGCGTCCAGGGGCGCGCGGCAACGGGAGATCAGGTCCCTGGCTTCACGGTCCGACGGCGCCTCGGCAATGACGCGAACGATCGGTTCGGTTCCGGACGGTCGAACATGCACCCACCGATCGGGCCACGTAAGTCGCAGCCCATCCTGCGTATCCACCACAGCATCAGGAAAGTCCGACCGCAACGCCTCATACACCGCCTCCAACGTTCCGGCTGGCCGTTCCAGCTTGTCCTTCACGATCCGGTATTGCGGGTATTGTGCCACAACGGACGAGAGCGAAGCGCCCGGGGGCCGTGCACCGCCGGGTCCCCCTTCCGCGCCGTCTACGAGGAGTTGAAGCGTCAGTGCGGCGGCCAGCGGGGCGTCGCGCCCGAGGTGCAGCGCCGGAAGGATGACCCCCCCGTTCCCCTCCCCGCCGATGACCGCCCCCTCGTCCCGCATCCGGACGGCGACGTTCACCTCTCCAACGGGGGCCCGCAGCACCGTCGACCCAAACTCGGCCGCCACGTCCTCGACGATGCGGCTGGTAGAGAGGTTGATCACGACGGGCCCGCGCTGCCGTCGCAGAACGACACGGCACGCCAGTGCCAGAGTGTAGTCCTCGCCGATGGCTCGCCCGGTCTCGTCCACGAGTGCCAGACGGTCGACGTCCGGATCGGTGGCCAGGCCCACCGCGGCTCCGGACCGGCGCACGAGGTCGCCCAGCTCCCCGAGGTTCTCGGCAACCGGCTCCGGCGGGCGGTGAAAGCGGCCGTCAGGGGTCAGGTTGATCGAAACGACCTCACACCCGAGGCGCTCCAGGAGCTGCGGCATGATCACCGCACCCGCTCCATGGCAGGTATCCAGCGCCACGAGCAGGCGCCTCTGGCGGATCGCCGCCACGTCGATGAATGGGAGCCCAAGAATGCGGTCGATGTGCCGCTGGACGGCCGCGGCGTCGGACTCCACGGTTCCGAGCTGGTCCCAGGAAGCCCGGGCAAACCCGCGATCCACGAAGGTGCGCATCGACGCCGCTTCCCGAGCATCGAGAAAGAGCCCGCTAGCCCCGATGAACTTGAGGGCGTTCCAATCGATCGGATTGTGGCTCGCCGTGATCGCGAGTCCGCCGGCAGCATGGCGCCGCTCCACCTCCAGCTGCACCGTAGGTGTCGGCACCACACCGAGATCGATCATCGCTGCACCGACGGACTGGAGCGCCGCCGTCACCGCATGGTGGAACATGGGTCCGGAAACTCGAGAGTCGCGTCCTACGACGATCTCACGCGAGTGGCCCCGCCCGAGAGACCACGCAGCAAAACCGGCCGCAAAGCGCGCCACGATTTCCGGCGTGAGCGCCTCGCCAACTCGGCCGCGCACCCCCGATACACTGACCATCAGGTCCTGAAACGCCATCGCAATTCCCGGGAATGCCGGTGGAGCACTACGGCCTGCCGGCTGAAATCTGCTGATCGCGACCTCATCCGTTGGCGATCACCGTCACAACGGTGCAGTCGTCATGCTGACTTTGGCGGGGTGGCTCTGCCTCGACGGGAGGAGCGCAACCTACCACCGTCAAATGACTTCCGCCGCAATTACAGAGTAACAGCGGGGCACGTCCGGTGCCCTCCCCCACGCAGGACCCGCAACGCCCGGACCAGCCGCGAAATCACGGGGACGGCGGCCTACTCCCCCGAGGGAAGCCACGTCCCGGCGTCGATTTCTGCCCTCGCGAGGAGCGCGCTGAAGACATCGACCATGCGGGGATCGAAGCGGCTGGCCTTGCACCTTTTTAGTTCGGCCACCGCTGCATCCACCGATACCCCGGGCCGGTACGCGCGTCGGCTGATCATCGCGTCGAATGTGTTGGTGACCGCGACAATTCTGGCCTCGAGCGGGATCTCGTCGGCCGCCAGCCCGCCCGGGAGTCCCCGGCCGTCCCAGCGCTCGTGGTGATGTCGTACCGCGTTGAGCGCGACCGGATGCCCGGCCAGCACCGGCGAGAGGATCCGCCACCCGGTCTCGGGGTGAGCCATGACGTGCTCGTACTCACGGTCCGTCAGGGGACCGGGCTTGTTGAGCACGGCCTCCCGCACGCCGACCTTCCCGATGTCATGCACTGCACCGCCCAGTGCGATCTGCCGCGTAAAGGATCCCGGCATCCCCAGCGCGTGGGCCATGATCGCCGAACTGCGCGACACGCGGAGCGAGTGGCCCTGTGCATAGGGATCCTTGGCCTCGAGAGTTTCCGCGATCGATTGCACGGCCGCCAGCACATGCGTCTCGAGGCGCTGCGTCTCCGCCCGCACTCTTTCCTCGAGGCGCGCAGCGTGCGCGATGTTCTCGCGGATGAGTCGGCGCTTATCCAGCGCCTGCCGCACCCGGGCGCGAACGTCGTCCAGATGGAACGGCTTGGTGACGTAGTCCAACGCCCCCAGGCTCAGGCATTCCACCGCCAACCGCACGTCGGCCGCCGACGTCACCACGATGACTGCCGTGTCCGGGTAGTGCCGGCGCACGTGCCGCAGCAGGTCGACTTCATCGACCTCCGGTGTCAGAAGATCGCACAGAACCAGCGTGGCAGTCCGGGTCGTCAGGGCCTGGATGGCGTCACGGCCCGTGGCGGCCTCGTCGCAGGAGAAGCCTTCCCCCCGGAGGATGCGCAACAGGATCTCACGCAGGTGCGGCTCGTCATCGACGATCAGACAGTGCCGCTCCGGCGTGTCCAGTTTCCTCGGCGAATGGGGCCGCCCGTCCGGCGTCTTCATCACGCCGGAGGCTCACTGCTCATGGTCCCCTTTCCTCGCACGGGAGATCCCGTCTCACAGCGGTTCGGTGTCGTTAGATTCTGGTCCAACCAGCCAGTGGCGGACCATGACCCGAGTCTTTGAAGACGACGCGCAATACGGATTCGGCACCCGCGCGGTACGGGCCGGGCAGCATCCGGATCCCGTGACCGGGGCCATCATGACCCCCGTGTACCTCACGTCGACCTACGCCCAGGAGGGGCTGGGGCGGAACAAGGGGTACGAGTACGCCCGCGGGAAGAACCCGACCCGAGAGGCCCTGGAGCGCAACGTGGCCGCGCTGGAGGGGGGAACGCACGGCTTTGCGTTCTCGAGTGGCATGGGGTGCCTGGACTCGATCATGAAGCTGTTCCGGTCGGGTGACCACTTCGTCTGCGCCGAGAACATGTACGGCGGCACGCCGCGTCTCTTCGACAGGATCCTGGTGAATCTCGGGATGACCTTCAGCTACGTGGACGCAAGGGATCCCCAGCGACTCGCGGATGCCGTCACTCCCTCTACCCGGGCAATCATCGTCGAGACGCCAACGAATCCGCTCATGCGGCTCACGGATCTCGCGGCCGCCGGAGAAGTCGCCCGCCACGCCGGCGCTCTCTTCATCGTGGACAACACCTTCGCGACACCGGTGTTCCAGCGCCCCTTCGAGCACGGCGCCGACATTGTCTACCACTCGAGCACCAAGTACCTGAACGGCCACAGCGACATGGTGGGTGGCATCGCCGTCGTGCGCGACGACACGCTCGCGGAGCGCCTGCAGTTCATCCTGAACGCGGCCGGCGCGGTCCCCGGTCCGCTCGACGCCTGGCTCGTGCTGCGCGGGACCAAGACGCTGCATCTGCGCATGGCGGCGCACGATGCCAGCGGCCGCCGCATCGCAACGTGGCTCGCCGCGCGGCTCGGCGACGAGCGGGTCTTCTATCCCGGGCTGCCGACGCACCCGCAGCACGAGTTGGCATGCCGCCAGATGAACGGCTTTGGCGGAATGCTGTCCGTCGAGCTCGGCTCGCGCGAACGGGCCGAACGCGTGATCGGCGGGCTGCGCGTGTTCACACTGGCCGAGTCACTCGGTGGCGTCGAGAGCCTGGTCAGTCACCCGGCCACCATGACCCACGCATCCGTTCCGGCCGAGCGCCGCGCGGCGATCGGCATCGGCGATGGACTGATCCGCTTTTCCGTCGGGGTGGAGGACGTCGGCGATCTGCTGAGCGATCTCGAGTCGGCGTTCTCCAGGGTATGAGCGACGGCGCTCATTCGCCTGACGCGGCGCCACGTTGGGACGTGGGGCGGGCGGGAGCGCGCCGCGGCGCCGACACCTTTACGTTCCGGGGTCCGTACGGTTGAGACACGCCGACACTGGCGAACCCGCCGGGTCGCGACGGCTCACTCCAACATCTTCCTCCGATGGCCGACCGAAAGAAGCTCACCCAGATCGCATCCACGGCGTGGGAGCACCCCGCCGATCGTGCGGCGCTGAACGCGCTTCGCAGCATCCCCGGATTTGACCAGGTCGTCCGCAAGGTCGCCGCATTCTTCGGCGAAAAGGGAGTGCGGCAGCTCTTCCTGGCCAACGCGGTGCGCGTGGGTCCCGACCAGCGCCCGAGGCTCTGGGCCCAGTACCAGGAGGTGCTCGACACGCTCGACTGGCCGGAGCAACCCGAGCTCTACGTCACGCAGACGCCGCTCGTGAACGCCGCGGCGGTGGGATTCGACAAGCCCTTCATCGTGCTGAATTCGGGGACGATCGCGCTCCTGGAACCGGAGGAGCGGCGCGACATCCTCGGGCACGAGCTCGGGCACATCATGAGCGGGCACACGACCTATACGACCATCGCGATCATCATCATGACGCTGGGCGTGCAGAATCTCCCGTTCCTCGCCGGCATCGCGCTCCTTCCCTTCCAGCTCGCCCTCATGGAGTGGTATCGGAAGGCGGAGCTGTCGGCCGATCGCGCGGGGCTTCTGGCCACGCAGGACCCGCGCGCGTCGATGAGCACGTTCCTCAAGATGGCGGGCGGCGCCGCCGGCGATGACGAGATCAGCCTCGATGCCTTCATGGCGCAGGCCAAGTCGTACGAGACGCAGGCCGACCTCGCCGACAAGGTCTGGCAGGTGATCAACACCGCCTTCCGCACCCACCCCTTCGGGGCGGTGCGTGCCGCCGAGATCCAGCAGTGGGTCGATTCGGGCGAGTATGCCAAGATCATCGGGGGCGACTATCGCCGGCGCGGTGACGCTGCCTCCCCGAATCTGTCCGATGACTTCGTCGATGCCGCCGGCTACTATGGCGATCAGGCAAAGAGCGCGATGGACACCATCTCCGGCGTCCTCGGACGGGCTCGGGACGCGTTCAGCGACGCGTTCAAGACCACCGGTAGCAACGGGAATCCTGACGAGACGAAGTGAAGGTTCTTCTGGTGGGCAGCGGCGGTCGCGAGCACGCGATCGCCTGGAAACTGAAGCAGGACGATCCCGACCTCACCCTTGTGGCCGCGCCTGGGAATCCCGGGATCGCGGAGCTGGGCGCATGCCACCCGATCGCCGCGACCGACGTCGAGGGTCTGGCGTCCCTGGCGGCGCGCGAGGACGCAGACCTGACCGTTGTGGGCCCCGAAGCCCCGCTGGCCGCCGGGATCGTCGACGCCTTTCGCGAGCGCGGCCTGACGATCTTCGGGCCGACCGCCGTCGCCGCGCGGATCGAGTCCTCGAAGCGCTTTGCGAAGGAGCTGATGCTCGAAGCACGCGTCCCGACGGGCGACGCGACCTGGCACCGCGACGCGAACGCGGCCCGGCGCGCCGCGCGGCTGCTGGGCGCGCCCGTGGTGATCAAGGCGTCGGGGCTGGCGGCGGGAAAGGGCGTGGCGGTCTGCGCCACGATCGAGGACGCCGACCGCGCGATCGACGCGATGCTGCACCAGCGGGTGCACGGTGCCGCGGGCGAAGAGATCCTCGTCGAGGAATTCCTCGAGGGAGAGGAGCTCTCGCTCTTCGCGCTCACAGACGGCACGAACTACCGGGTGATGCTCCCCGCACAGGACCACAAGCGACTGCTCGACGGTGACCGGGGCCCGAACACGGGGGGCATGGGAGCCTACGCGCCGGTGAGCATCGGGACCGCGGACGTCATCCAGCGTACCGCCGCCGAGATCATCGAGCCGGTGCTCGCCGCCCTGAGCCAGCACGGGGCAGCCTTCACGGGACTGCTGTATTGCGGTCTCATCCTCACCCCCTCGGGACCCAAGGTGATCGAATTCAATTCCCGGTTCGGTGACCCCGAGACGCAGGTAGTGCTGCCCCTGCTTGGCTCCCGTCTTCTCGAGCTCCTGGCGGCGTGCGCCAGCGAGGGTGGGTTGAAAGGGGCGGACGAGCTGGTCTTCAGGCCAGCGTGCGCTGTAACCACCGTAGTTGCCGCTCCCGGTTACCCTGATTCTCCGGGGGTCGGCGCCCCGATCGACCTGCCCGGACCCAGTGACGACCTCCTGATCTTTCACGCTGGCACGAAGCGGGACGGAGGCGGCCGGCTGGTGACGGCGGGGGGCCGCGTCGTGGCGGTGACGGCAGTAGCGGACGATTTCGACGAGGCGCGCGAGCGGAGCCGCGCCGGGGCGGAGCAGGTGCGCTTCACCGGCGCACAATTCCGGACCGATATCGGCTGGCGCGAGGCGGCGCGGCGTGCCGGAGCTGCCTGAAACCGAGACGCTCGCGAGGGATCTCGGCCGGTCGCTGGTAGGCCGCCGGATCACCGGGGTAACCGTCGTCCGTAGAGACGTCCTCCGAGGTGTGACGGCACTGCGTCTCTCGCGGCGCGTCACGGGGGCCGAGATCACCGGGACGTCGCGCCGTGCGAAGTTCGTTCTCCTGCACCTCTCCACCGGGGACCGGCTGGTCTTTCAGCCGCGGTTCACGGGCGGAGTGGTGGTGAGCGCAGGAGACGAGCCGATCACGGATGCGTTCGTCACGATCGAAATGGAGCTTGCCGATGGCGGGCGATTCGCGTTCCGGGACGTTCGGCGTCTTGGGACCGTGGAGCTCCTGGATTCGGCCGGCCAGGCGCGCCTCGAAGCGCGCCTCGGCGTGGAGCCGCTTGACAGCGCGTTCACCGCGGCCCGATTATCGGAGTTTCTTCGGTCATCGCGTCAGGCCATCAAGAAGATCCTGATGGACCAGAGCCGGGTAGCGGGCGTTGGAAACATCTATGCGAACGAGGCACTATGGCTGGCGGGGATAGATCCGTCCAAGCCGGGGAAGCGAGTCTCTGCGGGTGATGTCGTGAAGTTGCGGGATGCTGTCGTGAAGGTGTTGTCTGACGCTGTGGTGGCGCGAGGAACGACGTTTCGGGACTTCCGGGACGCGTACGGCACGCAGGGCGGGTTTGCGCCGCGCCTGGCGGCCTACGGTCGCGAGGGGCGCCCCTGCCTCCGGTGCGGCAGTCGCCTGGTGGGAACGCACGCGATCGACGGCCGCGCGACGGTGTTCTGCTTCCGCTGCCAGCGCTGAGCGATGGCGAGCGGCCTGACGTCGGAGGAGGCACGCCGGATCAAGGCGCTGCGGCAGCATGTGCGCGAGGGCACCGCCGACCGGCCGGGGGTGTACCGCATGCTCGCCGAGCATGGCGAGGTGGTCTACGTGGGGAAGAGCAAGCGGCTCCGCACGCGGCTGCTGAGCTATTTCCGCGGCGTGTATCCGGACGACAAGGGGGCGCGGATCCTGCGCCATGCGCACGCGATCGAGTGGACGTACACGCCGAGCGAGTTCGCGGCGCTGCTGGAGGAGCTGCGGCAGATCAAGCGGCTCAGGCCGCGGTTGAACGTGGCGCTCAAGCGCGACGCACGGCACTATGCCTTCATCGGGATCACGCGCGGCACGGCGCCGCGGCTCGTGGTGCTGCGGGGTACGGGGTCGCGTGGCGAGTCGACCGTGTACGGCCCCTTCACCGGGGCGAGCCGGCTGCACGAGGCGCTGCGGGAGCTCGCTGACTCGTTAGGTCTCCGGGATTGCACGCTGGACCGGAAGATGGCCTTCGCCGACCAGCGCGAGATCTTCGAGGTGCCCCCGCGGACGCCGGGGTGCATTCGCCACGAGAT
>DATIGO010000024.1:0-2704 GCA_035454665.1 Gemmatimonadaceae bacterium
GGTCGCGCGGAACGACGGCGAGCATTATGGCCGCCTGCTCGTGTACCGCTTCCCGCGCCAGAGCCTCGTCTTCGGGCCGCAGCAGGTGCAAAACCGGATGAACCAGGACCCGATGATCGCGCGGGAGGTGTCGCTCTGGGACCAGCGCGGCTCCGAGGTGATCCGGGGGGCGCTCATGGTCATCCCGATCGAGGCTTCACTGATCTACGTGCAGTCGCTGTACCTGCGCGCGCAGGGGGGCCGGATCCCCGAGCTCAAGCGGGTGATCGTGGCGTACCAGAACCGCGTCGTGATGGACGAGACGCTGGAGCGCGGCCTCGCGCGACTCTTCGGCGGGCCGCTCCCGCCGCCGGTGCTGATCGACGACCTGCCGATCGACGAGACCGCCGCGGCGCCGCCCACCACGCCCGCGCCGCCTAACGCGTCGACCGCCGAGCTGCTCACGCGCGCCCGTCAGCACTACGACCGCGCCATCGAGGCCCAGCGGGCCGGCAACTGGGCGCTCTACGGCACGGAGATCGAACGGCTGGGGGCGATCCTGCGCCAGCTCGGCACGGCCCCGGTGCCCCCGGATCCGCGGTGAGGGGCCACGGGTCGCGACCGGCAGCCGAAAGGTGATCGCTGGCAGCGGTCGGCCTGTCGCCGTTCTCCGTGGACCCTCGGGGAAGATCACCGGGAAGATCACCGGAAGATCAACCGCGAAGAGCGACAGGCGGCCAGCTGCCAGCGACCAGCTCTCTGCTTTCAGCGCTCGGGCACGGGCGTTCTGCTACTCCTCCTCCCTGCTTTCCTTCCGCGGCGGCAGCTCATACTCGAGCCCACCGCTCCCCGCGGCGCCGAACTTGGGCGCGGTGATCCCGTCCGTCGTGAACGGCGGCTCGGGAGTGGTCTCCTCGCGGTGCGGCTCCCGCGACGAGGAGACCGGCGACGACTGCTCGCGCGTGTAGCGCTCCGGGCTCGCGTTGAACTGCTCCAGGCACTCGTCGGAGCAGAAGTAGTACGTGCGCTCGCGGTAGGTGACCGGCCCGAACGTTCTCGCGGACTCGACCATCATCCCGCACACGGGATCGCGTTGGCGTGCCATGGATGACCTCCAGGCTCCGGGGAATCGGATGCAGCTGCTTCTCGTCCCGTGGTACGCCCGGTCCCACCGCGCGTTCGTTACTGGCGGCGAGCCGGGCCCGGCCGATATTCAGGGGTCGTGCACGTCGGCTGCGCGCGCGTCCGCTTGCCATCGCCCGACACGAGAACTCACAACGCGATTCTCGCGTCATGGGCGCGCGCGCCGCTGCGATCTGCCTCACGCCGCGTTCGCTTCGCCAACTCCGCAACACCCACCCGGAGCTCGCCATGCCCCGTCCCGCACTCCGATTCGCCATCCTGCTGCTCGTACCCGGGGCACTCGCCGCGCAGCAGCGTGCCGACCTGGGCGCTGTGACCGACCGGATCTTCGCGGACTGGAACTCCACACGGACCCCCGGCTGCGCCGTCGGCGTGTCGAAGGATGGCGAGGTCCTCCTGACGCGCGGCTTCGGGATGGCGAACCTGGAGTCCGGCACGCCCATCACGCCCGCGACCATCTTCGAGTCGGGATCCGTCGCAAAGCAGTTCACGGCAGCGGCCACGCTCCTGCTCGCGGCCGACGGCAAGCTCGATCTCGACGATCCCGTGCGGAAGTACGTTCCGGAGCTCCCCGAATATGAACGGCCGCTGCTCGTCAGGCACCTGCTCTCGCACACGAGCGGGCTCCGCGAATGGAGCAACCTCGTGGCGGTCGCCGGCTGGCCGCGCGGGTCGCGGGTGCACACGCAGGCCGATCTCCTCGAGGTGGTCGTGGCCCAGCGCGCGCTCAACTACCCGGTCGGCGACCACTACTCCTATACCAACTCGGGCTACGCGCTCCTCGTGACGATCATCGAGCGGGTGAGCGGCATGCCCTTCACCCGCTTCACCGCGGAGCGGATCTTCGCGCCGCTGGGCATGCGGAGTACGGGGTGGCGCGACGACTTCACCACGGTCGTTCCCGGACGCGCTCAGGCGTACGGTCGGGCCGGTGGCGCGTGGCGCCTCAACATGCCCTTCGAGAACGTCGTAGGGCCGGGCGGCATGCTCACGACGGTGGGCGACTGGCTGCTCTGGAACGAGGCGCTCGACCGCAAGACGCTGGGCGGGCGGGTCGTCGACTCGCTCGAGCGGCGAGCGGTGCTTACCAACGGCCGGCGAATCGACTACGCGATGGGTCTGGTCGTCTCCGAGTTCCGCGGCACGCGGGAGGTCGCGCACAGCGGCTCGACCGGGGGCTACTCTACTTACCTCACCCGCTTCCCCGATCATCGTCTCTCCATCGCGGTGTTGTGCAACGCGGCCGGCGCGGGCGCCACGGGGTTCGCACGTCAGATCGCCGAGGCGCTGATCCCCGATCTCGGCGCTCCCATGCGCCCCGATACGGTTGCGACGGACCCGGCGGTCGTGTCCCGGTTCGCCGGCATCTACCGCTCGATGCGCACCCACCAGCCGCTCTTCCTCGGAGTGGCGCCCGCCGGACCGGGTGGACGCGGCGGGCCTGCGACCGCCCAGGGTGGCCGGGGTGGAAGCGGCGGGTTGCGCGCCCTGCGCGACGGCACGTACCTCCTGGGCAACACGCGCATGCTCTTCGACCTGGCGCCGGATGGCTCGCCGCGCGGCCTGCGCACCCTGCAGGCAG
>DATIGO010000025.1:0-7611 GCA_035454665.1 Gemmatimonadaceae bacterium
GCCACGTGCATGTCGCGACCCACAGCCCGCCCACCACGATCATCGACTCGGCGCCCAGGTAGGCGAAGAGCCCCAACCCACACTCCTGCGCGTAGGGCCACATCACGATCGCGGCACAGAGGACCAGCACGAGCGCGAGGCGGCCCCAGATCGCGAGTCGCGTGCGGCGCTCCGCCTTTTCCCTGCGTTCGCGCGCTTCGGCCGCGCGGCGCGCCTGCACCGCCGCCGCGGAGAGTCCACGCGACGGCCCGTCGGCATCGCGACCGGCGTGCCGGCGGTTCGGATTCAGGGCGAGGCTCGTCATGAATGCTCCGGACGAAGGGCCGAGGTCCGTGCTGCTGACGGGCCCTAACGCCTCTCCGCAACGGGCGTGACCCCCCTCACGGCCGGATCAGGCCGTGACGCGTCGCGCGGAGTCCGCGCCCGGAGAAGAGAGGCAACAGCCGGGGGATTCTACCGGGCGCCCGCGTGCCCGATGTGCGCCGCGATACGGAGGCCCTGTGCGACTCGCACGGCCAGCGATGAGCGCCACCTGCGCGGAAGGGCCGCCCCGCTGCGCGAGACGGCCCTTCGCATCCTCCCAACCGCGCGGGTCAGTCGCAGCACCCGGGCGGACAGGGGCAGTCATCGCCGCAGCTACCACCGCAGCAGGTTCCGTCGTACGTCATTGGGCCTTCCTTTGTGATATGGAACGTGGGATCGCCGGGACCTGCCGCTGGCGCCCGGTCCGTCGTCCCGGATTCGACGGACCAGCGGCACTCGAACCATCACGCCCGGATGCTCGCCGGGCGGCCGGCGTGCCATCGGCGTCGTCCAGCGCTTCGACCAGGGGACAGTCCATGCCCGGTGCCGCACCGGCCCGCGGAGCGCGCCGCGACGTCGCCACGCAGGCGGCGTCGCACGCCGCCATCAGTGCAGCCAGCTCGTTGCGAAGTTCGCGCAATTCCCCGAGGCGCTGGTCCACCGCCTGCAGCTTGCTCGCCATGGCGTCGCGCACCCGCGCGGTGGCGTCGCCCGCCCAGGCACGCTGGCGCAACTGCATGAGCTCCTGCACCTCCGTCAGCGAGAACCCCAGCGACTGCGCCCGACCGATGAACGCGATCTGGTGGACTGCGTCGGTACCGAACTCGCGGTAGCCGCTCGCTCGGCGGCGGGATCTCGCGATCAGGCCGCGGGCTTCGTAGTAGCGGATGGTCTCGACGGTGACGCCGGTGCGCCGCGCGAGCTCGCCGATCTGCATGGGGCCGCTTCCGGGCACGGGCCCGGACGCAGCCGCGCGCGCGGCGGTCGCGAGGCGCGTTGAAACTGACTGGACATTGGTCATGGGAGAAGCATAAACCCTGAAGTGCACTTCAGGGTCAAGCCCCCTCCCTTGACGCGGTCCCTGTGGCGCGCCGGATCTACGCCGCGACCACCTGGATGCCCCGCTCGAGCGTCTGCTTGACTGGGCAGCGATCCGCGACCAGGCGCAGGCGCTCGCGCTGCTCCTCGCTGAGCGGCCCCATGAGCTCGATCTCGCGCTCGACCTCGTGCGGTCCGACCTCGTCGGTCTCGCACACCTCGCAGTCCGGCTCGTGCGAGCTCGCCGTGCGGAGCCGCACGCGTGCCCCCTCCATCGGCCACCCCTTCCGGTCCGCGTACATGCGCAGCGTGATCACCGTGCACGCGCCGAGCGCCCCCAGGAGCGCCTCGTACGGCGTGGGCCCGGCGTCGGTCCCACCCACGTCCACCGGCTCGTCGAGCTGGAGCACGTGCGTCCGCGCCTCGATCGTGGTGCGGAAGCGGTCCCGGTCGATCTGCGTGGTGACCCAGCGCCCGGCCTCGGCGA
Source organism: Gemmatimonadaceae bacterium (assembly GCA_035454665.1). Classification (GTDB taxonomy): domain Bacteria; phylum Gemmatimonadota; class Gemmatimonadetes; order Gemmatimonadales; family Gemmatimonadaceae; genus DATIGO01. Next base: position 1,829 of record DATIGO010000025.1, read on the forward strand.
TGGACCTCGCGTCAGGCAGCTCTCCCGTCGGGGAGCCCTGGTCTCCAGGCCACGTCATCTCCTGCCTCCTGCCACGGGGGGTGGGCGCACCACCGGGAGCCGCGCCTCGAGGAAGGCGCGGCGCGCTTCGAGCCAGGGCGGCAGCATCAGCTGCGCGCCTAGCGAGTCGCCGGGCTCGTCCACGGTGAAGCCCGGCCCTTCGGTGGCGATCTCGAACAGTACCCCGCCCGGCTCGCGAAAGTACACGGATTGGAAGTACCGCCGGTCGAGCACGGGCGTAGGGTCGAATCCCGACTGCACGAGCACGTCTCGCCAGGCGCGCTGCGCGTCGGCTGAGGGCGCGCGCCAGGCGATGTGGTGCACGGCGCCGATGCCCATCCGTCCCGGCTCGCTCTCGGGCTGGCAGTGCAGGTCGATCCGGACGGCGTTGTCACCCTCGCCCGCCGCGAACCGGAATCGCGATCCCTCCCGCGCCACTTCACGGAGACCCATGGTGGCGGTGAGCAGCGCGGCGGTCCGCTCGTACCCATTGAGCGAGAGCGTGGCGCCCGCGAAACCACGGAGCGCGTGCTCGTCCGGCACTACCGACGACCAGGGCGCTCGCGGCGCGCCTGCGCCACGCGCGACCAGCTCGAGCGGAAGGCCATCGGGATCGTGCAACGAGACGACCTGCTCGCCGAATCGCTGCTCCGGTCCGTCGAACGACACGGCAGCCGCCGCCAGCCGCGTGATCCAGAAGTCGAGCGAGGCGTCCGGAATCCGGAACGGCACCGCCGTGACCTGGCCCGCCCCCTGTCGCGCGTTGGCCTGCACCATGGGCGGCAGGATCCAGGCGAAGAAGGTCAGGATGGTGCCGGGGGTACCGAGCGCGTCGCCGTAGTAGAGGTGCCAGGTGGTGGGCTCGTCGAAGTTCACCGTCTTCTTGACGAGCCGGAGGCCGAGGAGGCCGGTGTAGAAGTCGATGTTGCGCTGCGGGTCGCCGCAGATGGCCGTGACGTGGTGGATGCCGGGGACGCGCGGCGTGAACGAGGCCTGCATGGCTGCAAGCTCTCGGACGCCTGGGGCTGCGGCAACCCCGGGAGCGGCTCGCGCGTCGCGACGGACGTGTCCGAATCGCCGGGCGGCGCGCGTGGGGGAGGCGCTGGATCGTGCGATGCTCGTGGGCGCGATCCCCGCCGAGGAACATCTCGTGGCGCGCGCGCGCGAGTGCGTGGAGACGTTCCTGGCGCGGAACAGCGTGCGGTCTCGCGCGAGGAAGCGGATTCCGCGGTGAGCCACACCTGCAGCCCTTGTTGGATACCGGACGTAGACCGCATCCACCGGTTCGCTCCGCGGACCTCTGTACCTCACACTTGATGGTCCTTGCCACCACGTGGCCGCTGCAGCCAACCTGGTTCTGCCGGTCCACGGTCCTGCACGGTCAGATGCCGAGCCGCCGGCCTGGCTCCGGTTCCTCGCACCTCTTGCCTTCACCGGCGGCTGGCCGCATGTTGTCGGCCTGCCCGCGGCTCATGCCCGGCGTTAGGCAGTGGCGCGCGTCGCGATCGTCACTGACCGTGCGGCGCCGCTCCAGAAGGGGCACTCGCATCATGAGATGCGTCTGGCCTGGTCCGTCGTTACACAGGAGGCCGCCGTGAGAGCGAGAACGATGGACGGCGAGGAGATCGACCTGCCGCAGAGCGTCGTCAGCGGCTGGAGGGGGCGACTCCGTGGACCGGTGCTCGCGCCGGGTGACGCGGGCTACGAGGAGTCGCGAACCGTCTGGAACAGCATGATCGACCGAACGCCCGCCGTGGTCGCTCGTTGCCTGGGGATCGCCGACGTGATCGAGTCCGTGCGGTTCGCGCGCGATCACAATCTCCTGCTGTGCATCAAGGGCGGCGGACACAACATCGCCGGCCTGGCCGTGGCTGATGGCGCTGTCATGCTCGACATGTCGCTCATGCGCGGCGTGTGGGTCGATCCGCACAGGCAGATCGCCCGCGCACAGGCGGGATGCGTTCTTGGCGACGTGGATCGCGAGACGCAGCTGCACGGGCTGGCGGGCGTGCTCGGCTTCGTCTCGCTCACCGGGATCACGGGATTGACGCTGGGGGGCGGCATCGGCTACCTGACGCGGCGATGGGGCTGGACCTCGGACAATGTCGCCGGCATGGACGTCGTCACCGCCGAGGCGCGGCTGGTGCGCGCGAGCAGCGACGAGAACGCGGACCTCTTCTGGGGCCTGCGGGGCGGTGGCGGAAACTTCGGCGTGGTGACCGGCATCGATTACGTGCTTCACCGCGTGGGGCCCGAGATGGTCGGCGGGGTCGTGGCCTGGCCCGCCACCGAGGCACCGAAGGTGCTCGAGCTGTACAGGACACTCGCCGAGCAGGCTCCGAGCGAACTCACACTCGTCGCACTCATGCGACCCGCCCCCGCCGCACCATGGCTTCCGACGGAACGGCACGGCACGCCGATCGTGGCGCTGCTGGCCTGTCACACGGGCAATCCGGACGAAGGCGAGAAGGCCATCGCTCCAATCAAGTCCTTCGGCAGACCGGTCGGAGACATCCTGATACGTCGACCGTATGCGCAGATGCAAGCACTGCTCGACGCCACGCAGCCGAAGGGCCGCCGCTACTACTGGAAGAGCGAGTACCTGCCGCGCATCGACGCGGCGCTGTTGGATACGATCATCGAGCATGCCGGAAGAATCCGGTCGCCCCACTCGGCGGTGATACTGTTCCAGATGGAGGGCGCCCTGAACCGGCTCGGCCAGGACCACTCGGCCGTTGGCAACCGGGACGCGCGTTACCTGCTCAACATCGCCGGCTCATGGGAGCGGCCGGAGGACGACGGGGCGAACGTCGCGTGGGCACGGGGGGCATGGAACGACATGAGGCGGTTTTCCACCGGCGGCACGTACATCAACTTCCTGACCGAGGACGATGGTGCCGAGCGCACCGAGGCGGCGCTCGGCGGGGCGCTCCAGCGGCTGGCTCAGATCAAGGCCCGATGGGACCCGGAGAACGTGTTCCGCACCAACCGCAACATCCAACCGGTCTCTGGAGGCGGCTGAAGCGCCCCGGGTTTCCGGAAAGCGCGGTACGGGAGTGCACCGGCGGTCAACTGAGCCGCCTGGTACGGCAGACGAACTCGTCGCGCAGTCGCCGTGCGATTTCGACACCGCGCCGGCCTGCAAGCCGCTGCCATCGGCCGGGGACGCGCCGAAGTCCCTCGCCGGAGACAGCCGCGGCATCCGCGAGGCCCTGGCTTCCGAGCACAAGACGTCTCACCTCATCGGCTTACGCGCCCGACCGGCACCCGGGCCGCGTTCTTGCGCCTGCCCGAGGGTTCCTCGTCGTACTATTGCTCGGGAAGGGTGTCGATGCAGTGGCAGTTGGTGAGACGTCGGTTCGCAGCGGCGGGTCAGCCGGCCGCTACCATTGGGCTGTGCGCGGCGGCGCTCTGCGCGCCCGAGGCGCAAGCTCAGGTGTCCGTGGGCGGAGTCAGGATCGACGTGACTGGAGGAGCGCGGGCCGAAGCCGCGGCGCGCGCCGTTCTGACGACCATCCGTATTGCCGAACGCGTCGCTCGAACGCGCCGCGGTGGCGCGACACCGGGCGGTCGCGATTCCAGGTCGAGTGGAAGCGGGAAGCCGCCGAGTCCGGCTCCCAGAGCACCCACGGTGTCGGCCGCGCGCGTCCTTCCGACGGCGGAGCAGTACCTTGGCGTGCCGTACAAATGGGGCGGCACGTCGCCCAGAACAGGGTTCGATTGCTCGGGGTTCGTGCAGTACGTCTTTGCGCAGCACGGCACGCGCCTGCCGCGCACGTCGCGCGAGCAGGCGTCGTCAGGCACACGTGTGGCCGCCGTGTGGACCACGCTCCGGCCCGGCGACCTCGTCATGTTCGCCGAGCCTGGACAGCGTATCAGCCATGTGGCCATCTACGCCGGGCGCCGACGGATCATCCACGCGACGGCGAGCGGCCGAAAGGTGCGCTACGACAGTCTGGACACGAAGCGGGGGGAGTGGTTCTCGGAGCGCATCGTCGCCGCTCGGCGCGTCTCGGCTCGCGGCGGGGAGCTCGTGAGCAGGCTGCTCGCGGAGCTGGCGCTCGAGGGGGCGCGCAGCGTGTTCGATCCTCGGGACAACGCACCGCCGCCGGAGCGAGACCGGTGACCGTTCGCCGGCAGCGTGGAACCGGTGACGTGACCTGTTGCCATCGGTGTTGAGGATTCGCCGCGCCCGTAGAACGGCAACACAACCGGCACCATTGGTCAGCCCGGCGAAATGGCCCGATCGCGACAACTCGCGACCGGGCCATCACATAGAAATCGGGACGGCGGGATTTGAACCCGCGACCCCCTGAACCCCATTCGGCTCAGAGGGATCACCAATCACGACAAGATGTCGGCTTTCAGAGGGAAACCGGGCGTCGGCGCCTGACCTTCCCTGCTCCAAAGACGGGTTCTGCCGGGAGAAACGGCCCACAAACGGCACCCTCGCGGGCGCACCGCTCGCGGCCCAAGGGCAGAAATCCCCTCAGCGGATGGGCACGGCTGTCCCTTCGTTCCTCCGCCGGGACGTGTGCGACGGCCCAAATACGCGACGGCAGGGTCGATGTGACACCAAGGCGAAGGGGCCAATGGGTTGGAGCGTTCGCTGGCCAGCACTACGCCCGGACCGCGATCGGCAGACTAGCCGCTAACCCGACTTTGCGTAGGTTGGCAGGGATGAACCCGCATGGAGGAATACGCTTTGGCTAGTACCGAACCTCCGGACGCCCACGAGCAACTCGGGCTCTTAATGGAGCGCGTGCTGCGTCGCAGTGAAGAGCTAGCAAAGCCTTGGCTGCCGCGGAACAGCAGGTGGCAAGCTTATCGCCGGATGCTACACCCGTTGCTGACCTGAGCACTCTGACTTTGGCAACCTACAAGCACGGACGATACCTAGATCTTCTTCAGCAGCAGACAACGATGTTAATGGAGGTGATTCCTCCTCTTCTTCGATATCTCCTGGTTCGAGAAAAGGAGATTGAAGGGCATATCATAGGACTATTAGGGGTTCTTGATAGTCATATGGGCTCGATCAACAACCTCGCGGATCAACAGCGCCGGCGCTGAAGTGGAATCCAGCAGTGGCACCCGCTTGAGCGTACACGTGGCGACGATGCGCCGGGCGTCCTCATCGTGTGGTGGCTCCGCGTCGAGCTCCCGACGTAGCCGGGCCGTGTAGTAAAGGGCCGTGCCGTCCACACCCGCGAACCTACCGCCACCGGGGGACCGTCGGAAGGACGGAACACAGCAGGGGTCCAATACCCCTGACAGAATCCGTCACATCCGTCACACGTCACCCATTCAGGCGCCGGAACATGCGCCCCTGCGAGGCGCCGAAGTGCCGGCGCGGGGGCGCTTCTGGCCCAACCGGATCACACTCGCCCGTCAAGAGCTCGCGCAGCCGCGTGAGCACCTCGGCGAATCCCAGCAGGATGAAACCGGACACGAGGCCGCTCGCTCCCGCGAGCAGCGTAAACCGCTGCGACGCACCGACCAGCACGGAGTTCGAACTGAGCTGCGACGCAACGCCCGCCTGAGGACATTACATATGCGGTTCTTGAGCCTGTTCCTTGCCCCGCTGCTGCTGATCGCGGCGAGCAGCACCCTACCTGCGCAAGTCTCACCCTGTCTTCCGGCCGACTCGGGAGCCACACAGTTGGTTCAATACGTCCATTACTTGATCACGTCGACCGATCCCGCGGTTGTGACGCTTCGCGGCTCGCTCGGCCTCAACAATGTGA
>DATIGO010000026.1:0-4596 GCA_035454665.1 Gemmatimonadaceae bacterium
GGATCGACGTGATGGATCCCGCCGCGCGCCCGGACGAGGAGGGACCGCGGCGGCGCGCCGTGACACGCGTGCGCCCGGGGCATGCGGATCTCACCGGCCTGCTGAAGTACGACCGGACGGACGCGCGCGACATCCTCGAGCGGGCCTCCGCCCGCGAGACGACGGCGCGCGTGGCGGCCGGCGCGATCTGCCGCCGCCTCCTCGCGGAGTTCGACGTGCGCATCGGAAGCCACGTGACGCACCTGGGCGGTATCGACGCGCGCCGTCCGGATCCCATGCCCGAGGATCTCAACGCCGCCGCCGACGCGTCGTCCGTCCGCATGCTCGACCCCGAGGCCGAGGCGCGAGTGGTCGCGCGCATCGACGAGGTCAAGCGGGCCGGAAACACGTTAGGCGGCATCTGCGAGGTCGTGGCCTGGAATCTGCCCGTCGGACTCGGCTCGCACGTCTCGTGGGACCGGAAGCTCGACGGTCGCCTGGCGGCGGCGCTCATGTCGATCCCGGCCGTGAAGGGCGTCGAGATCGGCATGGGCTTCGAGTGCGCGCGTCGCACCGGCGCCGACGTGCACGACGAGATCGAGATGGCGCCGGGGCGCCCCAGGACGGGGAACGTCCGCCGGCGGACGAATCGCGCGGGCGGTACCGAAGGTGGGATGACCACGGGGGAGCCCCTGGTGCTCCGCGTCGCCATGAAACCGATCAGCACCCTCATGCGGCCCCTGGGCACCGTCGACGTCGCGACGGGTGAGGCCGCGGCGGCCACCGCGGAGCGAAGCGACGTCACCGCAGTTCCCGCCATGGGAGTGATCGCGGAGGCCATGGTCGCCTTCGTTCTGGCGCAGGCCTGGCTCGAGAAGTTCGGGGGCGACTCCGTCGCGGAGACCTGCCGCAACTATGAGAGTTATCTGGCGCGCGTTACCGACCGCCTCGCCGGATGACTCGCGTGCGGCCGGGGGGCGGCCAGGACCGCGATGCCGGTAACAGCGCCGCTGGCGCTCCGCACGGCCTGGACGGACCCGAACCGGCCCCGCTGCCACATCTCGTCCTGGTGGGGCTCCCGGGGGCGGGAAAGAGCACTGTGGGGGCGCTGGCGGCCTCGGCTTTGGGCAGCGAATTCCTGGACTTCGACGTCGAAATACAGCACCGCACCCGCATGACCATCGGGGAGCTCTTTGCGCAGATCGGAGAATCCGCCTTTCGTGAGATGGAGCACGAATTGACCCGGGAGGTCCTCACGAAAGCGCCCATGGTGTTGGCTCCCGGTGGGGGCTGGGTGACGATCCCGGCCAATCTGGCACTTGCACGACCCGTCGCGCGTATCATCCACCTCAAGGTCGGAGTGGATCGGGCCCTCCGCCGCCTGGGGAGCGCCGTCGCCGCACGCCCGCTCCTGGCCTCTCAGGACCCCCGCAAGGCCCTGTCAGCGCTCTGGAAGGCCCGGGAGCCCATCTATAGAGAGGCTGACGCAGAGATCGACACGGAAGTTATTGATTCACAATCAGTTACAACTGTTCTCCTGGCGCTTGCCGCGACCTGGGGTTGGCGGGTAGGTTAGCCTTACCCCTATGGCGACCCGATTCGCGGCAATTCTCGCCGCCTTGAGGAGGAGGTTCCCCGACGGCAGCCATGTTGCCGAGGTCGAGGCTTACCTGTCGTCCGAAGGATACGACCGGCAACAAATCGGTGCGATACTTTCGCACCTCGCGGCCCATGATGCGGGGGTGGCGGAGGGGACCGGGCGCGAAGCGCCGACCCCGGGGACGTTCCGGGTCATGGGGCCTCACGAGTGGGGGCGCTTCGCCCCCGAGGCGTGGGGGTACCTGCTCGAGCTGTCCGATTCGGGAGCCCTGATGGGGACGGAGCTGGAGCAGCTCATCGAGCGGGCCCTGGCGCAATTCGACGGCCGCATCTCTCTCGAGGATCTGCGCGCTCTCATGGAGGGGGCCGGACTCGACGAGTCCGGATCCGGCCTCGATCAAGTGAACGTTCATTAGAAGACATGACAACAAAGAAGAAGCCAGCCGGCAGCAGGATGGCCGGCGACGAGATACAGGAAGGGGAAACGACGGTCGCGCGTCGCGTCGCGGGCCGGGGCGCCTCGGCGCGCCCGGGCCGGGCTGCCACGAAGAAGACGCGCGCCGGCGCAACCACGCGCAAGTCTGCGGCCGGACGGAAGACGGCGGCCAAGCGCGCACGTCGCGTGACTGAGGTGGAAGTGGAGGGAAACGGCGACGGCAACGGCGCGGGACCGAGTAGCGCGCTGGTCATCGTCGAGTCGCCGGCCAAGGCGAAGACCATCGGGAAGTACCTCGGTCGCGGTTACCGGGTGAAGGCGACAGTCGGGCACGTTCGCGACCTGCCGCAGAAGCGCCTGGGAATCGACGTGGAGAAGGGGTTCACCCCCGAGTACGTGACCATCGAGGGCAAGGAGAAGACGCTTGCCGAGATCAAGCAGGCGGCGCAGGCGGCCGAGGCGGTCTACATCGCGACCGACCCGGACCGCGAGGGCGAGGCGATCGGATGGCACGTCGCGGAGCACCTGAAGGGGCGCAAGGCCCGGCGCATTCGTCGCGTTCTCTTCCATGAGATCACGAAGGACGCGGTGCGCAACGCGATGGAGCACGCGCGGGACATCGACATGCGCCTCGTCGAGGCGCAGCAGGCGCGTCGCGTGCTCGACCGGCTGGTGGGCTACAAGGCCAGTCCCATCCTCTGGAAGACGGTGAAGAAGGGGCTCTCGGCGGGACGCGTGCAGACCGTCGCGCTGCGCCTCCTGGTCGAACGCGAGCGGGAGATCCGCGCCTTCAAGCCGCAGGAGTACTGGACGATCGCTGCCCTCCTCGAGAAGGAGGGGCAGCGCTTCACGGCGCGGCTGCACGCGGTCGACGATCACAAGGTCGCGATCCATAACGAGGCCGAGGCCAACGGCATCGTGGGCGACGTCCGTCGGCTCGCCGCGGCGATCGCCAGGGAGTCTGGCGCCGGCGACGAGTTCGCGTTCCCGCTCACCGACGTGAAGCGGCGCGAGCGCCGGAAGAACCCGGCGGCGCCCTTCACCACCAGCACGCTGCAGCAGGAGGCGGCCAAGAAGCTGGGCTTCGGCTCCAAGCGCACGATGCGGACGGCGCAGGGCCTGTACGAGGGCGTGGAGCTCGGGAGCGAAGGCGCCGTCGGCCTCATCACGTACATGCGCACCGACAGCACGCGCGTGGCTGAAAGCGCAGCGCTGCAGGCGCGGGACGTACTGCGCGCGCAGTTCGGTGCGGAGTACCTGGCCGCGGCGCCGCAGCTCTACGGCGGCGGCAAGCAGGCGGCGAACACGCAGGACGCGCACGAGGCGATTCGTCCCGCCGATCCGTCGCGCCGCCCGGAAGACGTGAAGCGCTGGCTCAAGGACGACCAGTTCAAGCTGTACCAGCTCATCTGGCAGCGCTTCATGGCGTCCCAGATGGCGCCCGCGATCTTCGACACGACCACACTCGACTTCCTGCTCGACGGGGAGTCCACGGGTGACTCGGGCGCGCGACGGTTCCTGTTCCGCGCCACGGGCAGCGTAGTGAAGTTCCCCGGCTTCCTGGCGCTCTACCGCGAGTCGCGCGAGGAGGGCGAAGGGAAGGCGCTCGAGGATGAGCAGGCGCTCCCGACCGCGGAGAAGGGCGAGCGCGTGCCGATGCGAGAGCTCACGCCGAGCCAGCACTTCACCGAGCCGCCGCCGCGCTACTCCGAGGCCAGCCTGGTCAAGGAGCTCGAGCGGCTCGGCATCGGTCGGCCCTCGACCTACGCGCAGATCATCTCCACGCTTCAGGACCGGCACTACGTCACGATGGAGCAGCGGCGCTTCTTCCCCACGCCGTTGGGCGATAGTGTCGAGCGCGTGATGGTGAAGCAGTTCCCCGACGTCTTCAACGTGGGGTTCACCTCGGAGATGGAGGGCGAGCTCGACAAGATCGAGGAGGGCTCGCTGGGCTGGCGGCGTGTGCTCAAGGATTTCTATGGTCCGTTCGAATCGACGCTCAACGACGTGCGCGTCGAAGAGCTGATCGCGGAGGCGCACGACCTCTCCGCGCTGGCGGACCAGCGCTGCCCCGACTGCGGCGGGCGGCTCGTACCCAAGGGCGGCTTCTTCGGCCCGTTCGTAGCGTGCGAGAACCATCCGAAGAACTGCAAGTACACGCGGCCGATCAAGGGCGAGCGGAAGCCGGCGCAGCTCACCGACTATCTCTGCCACGAGTGCGGCGCGCAGATGGTGATCCGGCAGGGCCGCTCGGGCGAGTTCCTGGGCTGCAGCAGATTCCCGAAGTGCCGGGGGACGCGCTCCATGCCCACGGGTGTCATGTGCCCCCGGGACGGTGGAGAGATCGCGGAGCGGCGCTCCAAGAAGCGCGGCAAGGCGTTCTATGGTTGCTCGAACTACCCCAACTGCGACTTCGTGTGCTGGGACCGCCCGGTCAAGGAGACGTGTCCCGAGTGCGGGTACGTGGGCGCGGAGGCCAAGCGCAACAAGACACGCGGCGAGTACCGCCGCTGCCTCAAGTGCGGGAACGAGTGGGACGTCGCCTCGGACGAGGCGGAGGCTGTGGCCGTCTGACGCGTCGG
>DATIGO010000027.1:0-8030 GCA_035454665.1 Gemmatimonadaceae bacterium
GTCGGAGCCTGGAACCCCAGCGCGCGCGCGGCGGCCTGTGCGGCACGCACGATCAAGGCGCTGTCCGGCGGTGCCGCCGCGGGGCGAACGCCCATGTCCTCGACCGCGACCGTGATCTTCACGCGGGAATCCGGCCACCGCGCGTTCTCCTCGGCCAGTGCCTCGTCGATCGCCCGCTTGAACATGGCATCGAGCTTTGCCAGCTCCTGAGGCGACTCGGAGCGCAGATCCATCTCCATGGTACCGACGGGCGAGATGGTGTTCACCGAGGTGCCGCCGCTGATGATGCCCACGTTGAACGTGGTCTTCGGCTCCCGCGGAACCTGGAACGTGGAGATCTTCGCGATCGCGCGTCCGAGCGCGTGAATCGGGCTGGGCATGCCGAAGGCGCCGTAGCTGTGGCCACCCGGACCCTGGTAGGAAACGCGATACCGGTTGCTCCCCACTGCACGGCTCGTCAGGCCGAGTCCGGTGCCGTCGACGGCGACGAAGTAGTCGATCTTCGCGGGCGGCCTGGCGAAGAGGTGCTTCACGCCGCGCAGGTTCCCCTGCCCTTCCTCACCGACGTTCGCCACGAAGAGAATCGTCCCGCGGGTCTGGACGTTCGCTTCGCGCATGGCGCGCGCCACGGCCAGGATCACGGCCAGACCGCGGCAGTCGTCGCCGATGCCGGGGCCGCGGAACAGCGTCCCCTCCCGCCGCACGCGCACGTCCGTGCTCTCGGGGAAGACGGTGTCGAGGTGCGCCGAGAAGACGATCGTGGGGCCGCCGCCGGTGCCGGGGCGCTCGGCGATCACGTTGCCGATCGAATCCAGGCGGACATTGCGGAGACCTAACGACTCGAAGCGCCGCTTCATCTCGGCCGCGCGGCGCTCCTCGGCGAAGGGCGGCGCCGGGATCTCGCAGATCGACGCCTGCTGGTCGAGCGTCCAGGCGTTATCGATGCGGAGCTGGTCGAGCGCGGCCCGTACCGCCGCATCATTCGCGGGAGGAACGGGTTGCTGGGCCGGAAGCGCGGTGGCGGCGAGCCCGATGAGGGCACAGACCAGCAGCTGGTGCAAGGGACGTGGCAATCTCATGTCGTTCAGGGGATGGAGTCGAAGAGGGCGGCGATCTCCGCGGGGGGAAGGCCCGCAGCGAGCGCGAGCATCAGCAGCACCCGGGCCTTCTGCGGATTGAAGTCGGCGGCGTCGATCGTGGCGCCGCTGCCGGGGGGAAGCGACGCGAGCCGCTCCTCATCTCCGCGCTCGCCGGCGCGGCCGCTTCCCGTGCGGTTGGAGACCGCGACGACCACACCCTGCTCCACGGCGCGTCGCAGCGCCCGGCCCTGTGACGGCGCGGAACCTCCGCGCCCCACGCCCGCGAGCACGATGCCCTTCGCGCCCGCCGCCACGAGCGCGTCGATGAGCACGCTGTCGGCGCCGATGTACGCCTGCACCACGTCCACCCGTGGCAGCGGGCCGACGCGGTCGAGGTCGAACCGGGGTGCAGGACACGCCGCGGGGGCCCTGGCGCGGAAGTAGATCCCGTCCGGGTCCGCGACCCCGATGGGCCCCGCACCGGGGGCCGTGAAGGCGTCCAGGCGCGTCGTGTTCGACTTGGTCACGTCGCGGGCGCTGAAGATCTCGTCGTTCATGAGGAGGAGCGCCCCACGCCCGCGGGCCCCGGGGTGCACGGCCACGCGTATCGCATTCAGGAGGTTCGCGGGGCCATCGGCACCGACGGCATTGGCCTGCCGCATGGCACCCGTGATGATCACGGGAGCACAGCCGCCCACGGTGAGGTCCAGGAAGTAGATCGTCTCTTCCATGGTATCCGTGCCGTGTGTGATGATCACCCCGGCAGGAGGAGCGGTGTCGGCGAGGACCGCGCGTACGCGGCGGGAGAGCTCGCGCCACATCTCGGTCGTGATCGCTCCGGAGGCCACGTTGCTGAACTGCTCGGTGGTCACGTTCGCGAGCCCGGCGAGCGACGGGATGCCGGCCACGAGCTCCGCCCCGGTGCGTCGCGGGTCGCTCCCCATGTTCGAGATCGTGCCGCCGGTCGCAATCACGTGCACGCGCGGCCGGCTCTCCTGTGCGGGAAGCACCCACGCCGCGGAGAGCAGTGCGACGAGCCCGATCGCCGAGTTGCGTCTCCCGCCGCGCGTGGCGCTCACCGTGCGCCGGCGCCGGCGGTGGCGCCCGCGCGAGGACCGGTGGTGGCCGCCAGACGGGCGGCGAGCGCCTGGTGCAGCCGCGTCGCGATCGGTCCGGGAGCGCCACTGCCGACCGCCCGGCCGTCGAGCGTCGCGATGGGCATGACGTCGCTCGTCGTGCCGGTCAGGAAGAGCTCCTGCAGCCGCGGCACCTCGTGCACGTAGATCGGCGTCTCGCTCACGGGGATCTCCAGCTCACGCGCGATCTCCACGACCACATCACGCGTTACACCCGGGAGCACGTAGTTCGAGTTCGGGTACGTGCGCAGCTCGCCGTCGAGCACGCCGAACACGTTCGTGTGCGATCCTTCGGTAATGACGGCATTGCGCACGAAGATCGACTCGAAGGCCCCGTGGTCCGCGGCATGCTGCTTGGCCATCACCGAAGCCAGCAGGTTCACGGTCTTGAGATCGCACCGCGACCAGCGGTAGTCGGGATACGTCACGGCGGCGACACCGCGGCCGCGCTGCTCGTTGGGCGGCATGAACCCGGTGGCGGATACGAACACCGTGGGTGGCGTGCCGGCCGGCGGAAAGTGATGCGTGCGCGGCGCCGCGCCGCGCGTGATCTGCAGATACACCGTCGCCTGCCCATCGAGCAATCCATTCTCCTGCAGCAGCCGGAGGTGAACGTCGTGCAGCTCGTCCATGCCGAGACCGGCGGAAAGGCGCAGCTCCCGCAGCCCGCGCTCGAGGCGCCGCGCGTGGCGGTCCCACTCGAAGAGCCGCCCCTGCACGGCCCGGGTGACTTCATAGACGCCATCGCCGAAGAAGAACCCGCGATCGTCGACCGAGAGCTTCGCCTCGGCGCGCTCGAGGAAATGACCGTTGAGGTAGACGATGCCTGACACGTCGGTTCCTGTGCCTCGGTGAGGGTGGCGGATCACGGGGCGTTGGTCGTCTCGAAGTACGCCGCGGGTGGGGGATGCCGTCAAGGACGAAGTGACGGCGTGACGCGCCGCGCCAGGGACGCAGCAACCGGCCGCGGGCCGGGCTCGGCGTCGGCCGGGCGGTGAACGGACGGGGCACAGGTGGGTATCCTACTCCCCGGCGAAATCCCCGCGGGATCACGACCGTCGACTCGACCCGGAGACTGATGCGGAGCCCCGCGATTCGGATTGGCAGATCGGGCCGCGCTGCGGTCCTGGTGGCCACGGCTCCGTTCCTGACGGCCGGAGCGGCCGCTCGGGCGTCCGAGGCGCAGGTGATCGACACGACGCTGCTGGCGCGGCACGCGCGAACGCTCGCGCACGACTCGCTGGCGGGGCGAGCGAACGGCACGGCGGGGCAGCACGGAGCGGTCGCGTACCTCGAGCGGGAGCTCGAGCGGCTTGGCCTCGAGCCAGCGGGAGATGGCCGGACGTTCCGGCAGCGCCTTCCCCTCGTCCGCGTCGATATCGATCCGCTGCGTACGCGGCTCGTGGTGCATCGCGGGGCCAGCCAGTCGGCGTTCGACACGGACGCGGTAACGCATTTCGGCGGAGACAGCGCGGTCTTCCGCTCGTTTCGCGGACCGGTGGTCTACGCCGGCTCCGCGGCCGAAGCGCTGTCGCGGCTGGGTCAGGCACCGAGCCTGGCCGGCAAGGTTGTCGTGGTGACCGCGGGCCCGCCGGGGAGCGCGAACACACTGGCCGATTCGCTCGCTGATCGGCGCGCCGCTGGGCTGCTGGTGATCCTCCCGGACGCGGGCGTGCTGGCCCGCCTGGCGAACGCGAGGGGACGGAGCCGGTTCTTCCTGGCGCCTGACGGGGAGCAGCCGGAGGCGCGCCGGCCCGTCCCGCTCCTGGCCGGCCTGCCGGAGATCGGCCGGGCGCTGGGGCTCGACGGCATTCCCGCGTCGCGCCTGCAGTCGACGCCGTTCCTGAGTCCCGACGCGACTATCGAGTACTCATTTTCCGCCGACTTCGCAGCGGTCGAGGCCGCGAACGTCGTGGCGCGTCTGCCCGGCCGCGATCCGGCGCTCGCGCGCGAGGTCGTCGTCGTCCTCGCGCACTACGACCACATCGGCTTCGCCGCGCCGGTCGACGGTGACTCGCTCTACAACGGCTTCATCGACAACGCCGTGGGGACGTCTGCCGTGCTCGCCGTGGCGGCAGCGCTCCGCGAGACCCCGCTGGCGCGTTCGCTGATCTTCCTCTTCACCGCAGCGGAGGAGGAAGGCTCACTGGGTTCGCGTCATTACGCCGCGCACCCCCCCGTGCCGCTGGGGCGCACGATCGCGGCGATCAACCTCGACGCCGGCGCGCCGCTCGCGCCGCCGCGCGCCTGGATCCTCGAAGGCGGCGGTGGCACGCGCCTCGACTCCGCCGCGCGGCGCGTCGCCACCCGCCACGGGTGGACCGTGAGCGCCGAGCCGGCGCGCTTTTCATCCGATCAGTGGCGGTTTCACGAGCGCGGCGTGCCGAGCACCCTGCTCGTGCCCGGCGAGGGCTGGGAGGGCCTGACGCCGGAGCAGGAGACACAGCTCATCCAGCGCTGGTGGCGCGCGCACCGTCCCGACGACGAGTGGGAGCCCGCCTTCCCGTGGCACGGGCTCCAGCGCTACGCGCTGTTCGCCGCCCTCGTGGCACGCGAGCTGGCTGGAGCGCCGCCGCCCGCGCGATAGTTCCGGGTTACCGCGATTGCGATGTGACGCCGTGGTCGCTCGCCTGCTCGAGCACGGCGATCACCTCCTCGTCGGTCGTCTGCGCGAAGTCCTCGTACCAGACCCCCACGCCGCCGAACGGCTCTGGTATCGCGGCACAAACGCACGCATCGGCGACGCGCACCAGCATCTCGCACGCCTCACTCGCTCCGACCGGCGCGGCGGCGATCACGCGGGCCGGCCGGCGCTCGCGCAGGGCGTCGACGGCGGCCCGCATCGTGGCACCGGTGGCGAGCCCGTCATCGACGACGATGACCACGCGGTCGGCAAGCGACGGGAAGGGTCGCGCGCCACGATAGAGCAGTTCGCGGCGCTGCAGCTCGCGCCGCTCGCGGCCGATCAGCGCCTCGAGCTCCCATGGCGGCACCTGGAGCCCGCGTACGAGGTCCCGGTCCACCACGACGACGCCGCCGCTCGCGATCGCGCCGATCGCGAATTCCTCGTTATGTGGCGCGCCGAGCTTCCGCACGACGAGCACGTCGAGCGGCGCCTCGAGGGCGCGCGCGACCTCCGACGCGACGATCACCCCGCCCCTCGGCAGTCCGAGGACGAGCGTGTCGTCCCGGTGCGCGTGAGCGGCGAGGCGCGACCCGAGCTGGCGGCCCGCGTCGCGACGGTCCTGGAACAGCGGCCGGTACATTCCGGATTGAAGCATCGGGAAGTCCTCCGTGATGAGGCCGGCGCCCGCGCGCCGGCACTACGGCCACGGTTGAAAGATGATGAATGCTCCGAGGCCGGAGAGGTTCAGGAGGACGTGCGAGGTCGCCACCCAGCGGATGGAGCCGGTTCGTTCGGTCGCCCAGGCGTAGAGCAGGCCGAGCAGTGCAGCGAGGAAGAATGCATACACCGGAGCAACGGGCGGCCACGGCCCGCTCATCGACAACACGATCAGGTGCCAGACGCCGAACGCGGCCGCGGGGTACAGGTGCCCGCAGACGACGTCGCGTGGGAAGGCGCGGACGAAGAGACCGCGCCAATAGACCTCCTCGAGGATGCCGTTCACGACCGCGTAGACCAGGAACAGCAGCAGCACCCGCTCGCCATCGGCGAACAGCGACGGAAAGACGAAGAGGAAGCCGGCCAGGACCGGAAGCGCGAGCAACGCCAGAACGGCGGCTGTGGCGATCGGCCCGCGAGCCCGCGGAGTCCGGAAGAGTTCGGCGATTCCGTCTCTTCCCAGGAACGTGAGCGGAACCGCGACGCCCCACACGCCCCAGTAAACGAGGTAGGCAGCAACGAAGCCGCGCTGTGGCCCCAGCAGTGCCGTCATGCCGCGGAACACGCCGTACATCGAGGCGAGCAACAGCAGCGGCGTCAGCATGAGCAGGCGCTGCTTCCCCGCGGACACGCCGGGGTTCGCACCGATCGCGCCGGCACCCGCGTCCGGGGCATCCCGCTGCGCCGCGTGGGTGGATATTCCGGAGAGTGTTCTCATGGCTGGCCTCCTGCATCCCTGGCGGCACGCGCGCCTGCTTACCCGTGACACCTGCGCTGTGGAGAAGGTGAACCGGGATCCGCCCCGCCGTTGTCGCTGAAACCGGCACGCGGCGTCCGACGAAACCCGACAGCATGGCGGAGCCTGCCTTTGGCTCGATGCCTGACGGCGGCGCGCGTACTGCCCGATGGTCGGCGGGCCCGCGCCGAGCCACACTGCGGCCAGGCGGGTACTCCCGGGGCGGCCGGCAGCGCGCAGGAGGGTCATGGAGGGAGCACACCAGCAACAGCCTCCATGCCTCGATGGAGGCCGTCGTGCGATACCTGCGCGCGGTGGACCCGCCGCCGCCGAGCGCTCCGCACGCGGCTCGCCCTGTGAGGCTGGACCCGGGAGGACCCGATCATGCAGCCCAACGAGATCCACGAAGTCGAAGTCGAGATTCCGGTCGACGGTCACCACCTGCGCGGGAATCTCGGCATGCCCGAGACGCCGCGCGGCCTCGTGGTCTTCGCGCACGGAAGCGGCAGCGGGCGGCACAGCCCGCGCAACCGGGCGGTCGCGGCCGATCTCTGGTCGGGACAGCTCGGCACTCTGCTGCTCGATCTTCTCACGCCGGCGGAGGCGCGCATGGACGAGCGCAGCGCTGAGTACCGATTCGACATCGGGCTGCTTGCCGGCCGGCTGGGCGCGGCGATCGAATGGGCCGCGAGCGTCCCGCTCACCGCTTCGCTTCCCATCGGGGCGTTCGGTGCCAGCACCGGCGCGGCCGCGGCCCTCGTCGCTGCCGCCCGGCATCCCGCCCTGGTGCGCGCCGTCGTGTCCCGCGGCGGCCGTCCCGATCTTGCGCGCGAGGCCCTGCCGCACGTGCAGGCGCCGACGCTGCTGATCGTTGGCGGTCTCGATCAGGTCGTGCTCGACCTCAACCGCGAGGCGATGGAGCGCATGCGCTGCGACCGGCACCTCGAGGTGATTCCGGGAGCCTCACATCTCTTTCCCGAGCCCGGCGCGCTGGAGCGCGTGGCGGCGCTGGCCCGGGAATGGTTCGCACACCATCTCGCGCCCCTGCCGGCCACCGGGACCACTGGTCGAACCGGGCCTACCGGCGCGTGAGCAGCTCCTCGATCAGATCGAGGGCGCGCGGGTCCTTCGATTGCGCCAGCCAGAACATCGCCGTCTTGCGGAGCTCGGGGTCGCGGCTCGTGCGCACCACCCGGATGAGCGCGGGGACGCCTTCCGCGCGGCGCTGCGAGAGCGCGAAGATTGCGGACTTGCGAACCTCGCGGTCGAGCGTGTCGTCACCGACCAGGTCGTCGAGCCCGCGCGTGGCGGCCTCACCGGCGGCCTGGCCGAGCCAGAAGACCGCCTGCTCGCGCGTGGCGCGGGGGCGGCGCTCGTTGCGCGCCAGGCGCAGGAGCGAAGGCCAGATCGCGGCGCTGTCGGCGAGTGTTGCGGGGAAGATCGCCTCGCGACCGGGCCGGCCGTCGTGCGTCTCGGCGAGGCTCACGAGGTAATCCGCCACGCGCCCTGCGGGCAGCATCCCCAGATCGGTCGCGGCGGCCGACTCGCGCCAGCGCCCCCCCACGTAGAACCGGAGATCCGCGACCTCCCCGTCCCGCTTCGCGAGGACGAGCCGCCCCGGTCCGCTCTCGCAATCGATGTCGTACTCGACGTCGCGGTAGCGCCGGTCGTCGCCGAAGTTCACGCTGCTGCTGCGGCCCGAGTAGTGAATCGTTCGTCCGTAGCCGCAGACGTCG
>DATIGO010000028.1:0-2912 GCA_035454665.1 Gemmatimonadaceae bacterium
CGCATCGAAGTCACGTGCGCACACGTCCACCTGAACACTCATTCCCTCGCGTCATGACCACACACATCGCGCTCCTGCGCGGCATCAACGTGGGAGGACACAAGAAAGTCGCGATGGGGGATCTCCGGACGCTCCTCACGCGGCTGGGCTTCACCGGCGCGCAAACGCTGCTGCAGAGCGGCAACGCCGTTTTCGAGAGCCGCGCGCGAATCGGCAGCGCGAAGCTCGAGCGCGTGCTCGAGGCGGAACTGGAGAAGCGACTCGGCGTGCAGGCGGACTTCATGGTGCGCACGCCGGCCGAATGGAAGCGCGTCGTCGCACGGAATCCCTTCCCCGCCGAAGCCGAAGCGGATCCGGGCCATCTGCTCGTCTTCTTCCTGAAGCGCGCACCCGCCGTCGCGGACGTGGGAGCCCTGCAGGCCGCGATCCCGGGTCGCGAGCGTGTGCACGTCGAGGGACGGCATGCGTGGATAGCCTTCCCGGACGGGATGGGGACCTCGCGCCTGTCCATCGCGCTGCTGGAGCGCGCGCTGCGCACGCGCGGCACCAGCCGGAACTGGAATACGGTGCTCAAGGTCGGCGCACTGATCGGGATGCGCGACTCCTAGTCGCGCCTAGTCCACCGGTTCGCGCATGGCGCGCGCACGCAGCGCTCGCGTCGAGCGCGCACGCGGCGGCCGCGCCGGCGCGAACTCCTCTCCACAATCGATCTGGCGCGGCAGTCCATTTCTCGCGCCTGAGTCGGACCCGGTCCTCGAGGGTTCCGACGCGGACCGCGCGGACCGGTCGGACTCGGATGCGTCATCGGCATCGCCCGTCGAGGCGGCGTGTGAGCACGTCTCGGCACTCGCGCGCGGGCGATCGGGATCGGCTGGAATGACCATGCGCCTTCGTGGCGGAGCCACGCCATGAGATCGGGCAGGGAGGCCGCGGGCGGTGTTTCACACCCGGCGGCGGATGCCGAATCGTGCGCCCCGTGCCCAAGGCGAGGAATTCCCCGGTGGGATAAGCGTCGCTCGACGGGCTGGTCCGCGATGATCGGAGAATCGGCGGGCGCGCGACTCCTCCGATGCACGCGGCGCCCGCCGACCCGATTGGTCTAGAGGTTTCCTCCCCCGCCCCGCTCCGAGCCACCCGTGCGGGAGCCTCCCTGACCTTGCTGCCCCTGTTGTCGCTGTTGGCCTGGTTGACCTTGCTGGCCCTGCTGGCCCTGCTGGCCCTGCTGGCCCTGCTGGTCCTGCCGGTCCTGCTGGCCTTGCTGCCCTTGGCGGCCGCCCTGGCCCTGCATGCCACCCTGCCCTTGCTGACCACCGCGACCCTGCTGACCACTGCGACCCTGCTCGCCCTCATGGCCTTTTTGGCCCTGCTGGCCTTTCTGGCCCTGCTGGCCGCCTCGACCCGACTGTCCCATCTCGCCCTCGAGGCCCTCGTCCTCGTCCGTGCGAGGATCGGAGCGCCCGCGCCCCTGCTGCCCGCCGGGCTCATCCCCCAGGAGCTCCTCGTCACCCTCGCGTGCGCCGGCGTTCCAGTCGGCGCGGCCAACGTGCTCCTCGCCTTCCTCGATCCGATCGGTGCGCGGCGGCACCCCCTGTCCACCTGATTCCTGCCCTGGCGCGCGACGCGCGCCCTCGTCGTCCCGGTTCTGATCGGCCATGTCGACCTCGCTGAGAGTGCCTCGGCAGTGCGGCGCGTCCGCACCGTCCGCTTACCTAACGAGGCAAATACCGGACCGGGGCATCCACGTCACACTTCGGGCACGCACGAGGCGTGACGCCGTGCTCAGCGATCGTCTGGCCGGGCGGCACCGCTCGGTCCGGCACGGTCATCCGCTGGACGGCGACGGCATTCGTCCAGCAGCGCCCGCGGGCGACGCACACGCTCGTCGTCGCGAGGCCAGCGCGTGGCCGCGAGCACCGCGGCACGGCGCAGGTAAGGCTCAGCTTCTGCGCACCGCGACGTGGCCGCGAGCAACGCCCCGAAGCTCGTGAGCGGCGGCGCCAACACGGGCCGTCCTTCCCAGATCGAATCCAACGCCGGCATTGCTTCGCGAAAGAGCTGTTCGGATTCCGCGAGGCGACGCGCCGCCTGCTCGTCCTCGGCCAGCCGGATCATGGCGAGGATGGTAGCGGGATGCCGAGCGCCGGCCGCGCGGCGGTAGTCCGCCAGCACCTGGCGGCGAATCGCGAGGGCCTCGGCGCGCCGACCCTGGGAGGCCACGGCGTCCGCGATGGCCGCCTTGGCGAAGGGGATGTTGAGGTGCACCTCGCCGTGCAGCTGGCGAGACATGGCGAGGGCTGCGCGCCCCAGGGCTTCGGCCTCTCCTCCACGCCCGAGCGGGATGAGCACCTGCGCCCTGAGCACGAGCGCATCGCTGGTGAGATCATGGGGGCCCTTCAGCGCGCGTTGGCGTGCCGCGAGCACGATTCCCGAGAGGCGCTCGGCTTCGTCGAGCACGCCGCGGTGCACGAGCGTACGCGCGAGCGCGGTCATCGCGCTCAGGGTCCGAGTGTGTGCCTCACCGTGCCTGGCGCGGCGGTACGCCAGCGCCCGGCGGAAGAACATCTCGGCCGAGTCCAGCTGCCCCTGCCGATCGGCGAGGTACCCCAGGTTGACCAGCACGCGGTCCATCCCGCCGGAGTCGGGGAGCGTGGCGAAGAGCGCGATCGACTCCTCATAGTGACGCCGCGCCCCTGCGTCATCGCCCCTTACCTGCTCGGCGTATCCGAGGTCGGCGACACTATTGGCAAGCTCCGCGCGGCGCTCCACCGGCAGCGCCCGCGATTCCTTCACGACCCGCTCGAGCAGCGGGATGGCGCGCTCGACCTCGCCCTCGGCCACGAGCAGCGTGCCGAGCGAACCGATGGCGTCGAGCAGTACGGGATCGTGATCGGACACGCGTCCCTCGAGCGCCT
>DATIGO010000029.1:0-12955 GCA_035454665.1 Gemmatimonadaceae bacterium
CGGCATGCGCGGGATGCGAGAATCTGAGCAGGCCCGCGACCCGCACGGGCGGACGCCACGTCACGGCGCGCGCGTCTGTTCCGTTGTGGCACGCGCGGCACGACGCCTCGGTGGGGTACGCCGCCGCGGCGTCGCCGCTCGGGATCCCCGAATGGCACGACGCGCAGGTGGCGAAGAGCCGCTCGTGTCTGGGATGCGGGAAGCCGCCCGACCCGGCCTGCGCGCCGCCGGGCGACGCCATGGCGGCCAGCGCCACGAACACGACCGCGGCACCGAGTCGCGCGCGCCGAACCCGCACCGGCGGTCTCACCGGGGCGCCGCCATGCCGGGGTCGGCGCCCACCGTCCACTCGAGGCGGACGCTGAAGCGCCGCTGGCTCCAGTCGGCCGTGCCCGGCGCCGGCGTGAGACGGTGCGCGTACACCGCGCCGTCCAGCACGAGCCGGACGTCGCGGCTCAGGTCCCTGCCGCCCTCGAGATGCAGGCCGAGCACGCGTCCCGTGCCCACGCGGAACTCGTAGATGTTCTGCAGTGCCGTCACGGCCGCGCCCAGAAAGCGTCGCTCGTCAGGCATCCAGCGGCCACCCAGCGTGACGTTGGCGCTCGACGCCCCGAAGCCGATGTCGACGTCGTAGTCGCCGTACCAGAGCAGGGCGTCACGGGGCGACCACTCGGCGCCGACTCCCACGCGCCACCCGTCGGTGCGCAGCGGAATCGACTCGAGGCCGGCGTTCGTCTCCTCGTAGCGACGCCACGCGCCCCGCGTGTCGACGGAGAGACGGCCGGTCGCGTCGCGCCAGCCGAGCGCGGCGCGTGCCTCGTCGAAGGCCACGGGGCTGAACGCGCCCCAGATCGTCCAGGTCTCGAAGAAGGGACGGTGCCGGCGCAGCTCGAGCGTCCCGTTCAGCCGTCGCGGGAGGGGCCGCGCGAGGCGCAGGAGCGCGTCGTTCACCTCGCCGGTCACGAGGTCGTGAATCCACCCGGCGTCGACGGTCGTGCCGGCCGCGCGGAGCGAGAGATTCCCGGCCACGCGCTCGGAGTAGAGCGATGCGCGGTCGGTGCGGATGACGCGCTGGTAGGTGCCCGAGACGACGCCGCGCCGGCCCAGGGCCGTACCGAGCCGGCCCCCGAGCACCCAGGCGTTCTCGTCAGGCGGGAGGTCGTCGATCTCGGCGAGCACGTCGCCCGTGTGCGGCTCGTTGAGCCCTTCCACGAGGCTCAGGCCGCCGAACGCCTCCAGGCGCCAGTCGCCCCGCTGCGCGGTCACGGCACCGCCGTCGAAGTTGTACACCCCGAGCCCGTTGCTCGTGAACTGCCGGCCCAGCCGCACGCGCAGGCGCTCGCGGTCCAGCTGGACCCATGCCTCGAGCGCGTCGAACTGGTCGTCGGCGCGCGGCCACAGAACGTCATCCCTGCCTAACGGGCTGCGTCCGCGCAGGAAGGCGTGGGCGCTCACCCCTTCGCCGAACCCCCAGGCGGTCACGCGGAGATCCTGCACCAGCGGCGTGGCCAGCACGCGGCTGCCCGGGCGGCGGTACCGGCAGTACGGCTCGGGATCGACGCATCGCACGAGGCGTCCATCCTCGAGCTGCCGGTACGGGCCCGTCCCCGTCGTCAGCCCGACGGGCACGCTGTCGTCGACCAGGGGCCGGACGTCGAGGGCCTGCACGAACGTCGTGCCGGTCACGCGTCCGGATTGCCCCGCCGCGCCGCCCGGCAGCGTGGCGCACAGCAGTGCCGCGATCAGGGCGCCGGGCGACGCGACGCGACGCCACCGCGCGCGGCGCGGTGGCGTGGTGAACGCCGGCGCCGGTCGCTTGCGCCACGCCCGGAATGGCGTCACCCGGAGGACCGGCCGGCGCCCGGACGCCAGGCGCTCAGGTGACACGTCGCACAATCGCCCCCCGGCTTGTGCGCAGCCTGCCCGTCATGGCAGGCCACGCAGACCGCGCGCACCGGCGTGATGGCCGCCGTGGTCTCGCTCGTGTGACACCCCGCCCCACCGCATCCCGTCTCGTGCACGGCCCGGGTGTGCGTCTGGCGCGACGGTGGGTGGCAGCTCGCACAGCTCCGCGCGGCCTCGTGGTGCTGCGCGTGGCAGGACGCGCACGTCCGCTCCACACCACGCGTGATCGTCGCGGCATGACACTCGGCGCACGCGAGCGGGGCGTGCTGCGCGTGGGCGAAATCGAGCTGGCGCGTGCGCGGCGCCGGCCAGACGGTCAGCGCCATGGGGGTCGCCATCCGGTACGGTGTCGCGAGCTCCCCCGACTGGTGGCAGCGCTCACAGGCCCGGCCGAGCGCGGTGTTGCCGTGATGACACGAGGAGCATTGCCGGGCGGCGCGCCGCAGGCCCCCGTGCTGATCGGTGGTCGTGTGACAGGTCGTGCAGCTCACCGACTCGTGGCGTTGGTGCTCGAACCGCGTGGTGTCGCGCTGCTGCCGGGGTGGCTCCCGCGCGGGCGGTGCCTGCTGCCGCGGAGAAGCGCCTGTCAGCGCCACGTGGCGCGCCGCGTTCAGCGCATCAGACCGACCGGAGCGTCGCCATCGCCCCCTCCCGACAGCATGCGGCACGTGGGCCGCCGCTGCCTGACGAGTGCCGCTCCACGACGCGGGAGCGAGTCCCGCCACCGGCCGGACGTGTGTTCCCCGCCCCGCGGGCACAGGCGCTTGCGCCCCCTGCGGCGACGGCGGCCGCACGCGGACGGCGGGATCCGTGATCCCCGTGTGGCAATCGCGACAGTTCGTTCCCCCGGTCCGCCACGTGTGCGCGGAATGGCAGGCACCGCAGGTCTCGAGACGGTGCTGCCTCAGCCCGCGATGGAGCGGTGTGAGCGTATCGGCGCGCGCGTGGCAGGTCGACGTGGCACAGCTCTGGAACGCGCCCGACGGCGTGGTCTGCGTGTGGGGGTTGTGGCAGGTCCCGCAGACCGCGCCGTGCGGTTCGTTCTCCGGACGGAACTCGGCCAGGCGCTCCCGCATCTGGTGGCACTCGAAGCACTGCTCCTCCCTCGGTACCAGCGCCGCCCGCGCCGAGTCGGTAGGATTGGTCTCGACCGCGGGCGCCGTGAACGTGTGGCAGGTGGAGCAATGCAGCGAGGTCTGCGCCGCCATGGCTCCGAGCTCGATCCGCAGGTTCTCATGGCAGCCGGACTGTGCGCACGTCTCCGAGGCCGGCTTGAAGCGGTGGACTTCCTCGCCATGGCACGTCACGCACTCCATGGCCCGCATGGCCGGCGAGCGCGGATTCAGGTGGACGGCGTGGCCCGCGGTGGCCGAGATCCGCTGCCACGTGCTGTCCGGGTCGCTCTGGACGTGGCACTCGGCGCAGATCCGGTTCGGGACCGGTGCATGCGCACCGATGTCCTCCGGCCGCTCCGCCACCCACTGGTAGAGCTGCCGGACGTTCGCCGTCATCCCCTGCTGATGACAGTCGTGACAGCTCAGTTGCGAGTGCTCGCTCGCGGTGAACCGCCGGAAGGGCTGCTCCATGACGTGACAGCCGGTGCAGAAGTCGTTGTCGTGCATCATGAAGTTCCAGCTCTTCGCCCCGGCGAAGCCCACACCGCCCAGGACCGCCAGCGTGACGGCGGCGAATCCGAGCTTCCAGCCGCGCGAGCGCGCGCTGAACCAGCGCACCAGATCGAGGCGTCGGCGCCACAGGACCACGAGGACCACGAGCGCGACGATCGCACCAACGAAGACACCGGCGATCTGCACCCACTGCGGCACCGTGCTGAAGAGAAAGCGCGCGACGGCGGCAGCACCGCCCGGCAGTGGCGATTCCACCACTACCGAGTCGACGCTCACCGTGTCGCGCGTAATGGCTGCTTGCTGAAGCCAGCCGGTCATCGTCACTGCGGGTTCATTCGCAGGTTCATCTGGTCATAGGGCGCCAGGCTGAGCCCGGGCGGCGCTGGAATGTTGTACTGCTGGGAGACCGCCGTGATGCTTGCCCGTAGCAGGGCTTTCACCAGGAACGGATTGTGGACCTCCGCGCCGTGTGACTTCGCGAGGTTCGAGTTGAACGTGGCACCGCGTGCGACCGTGACCTTCCCCGAAGCCGCCGGGAGCTTTTCCGACGCCGGCACCTGCGCCAGCATATTGTCGAGGTGGCCCGTCAGCAGCGCAATGTCCGATTCCGCGGACGCGAGCGCCGAGCGCGCCGTGGATTCCGTGTGACATCCCGACGCGGAGCAGGAGCGGAAGGACCGTTGCGCGAGCTGGCAGTTCTGGTCGTCGGTCGGCGCGCCGTTGGCGTCCACGCACGGTATCGCCAGGAAGCGATGCCCCACCACCTGCACCTGGAAGTTTCCGGTAGCCTGGTCAGTGACCGCGTAGTTCTGGACGTGGCACCCCGCACAGAGCTTCGGATTCCGCTCCGAGCCGTGCGACGACTCGGTTTCCTCGAATTCCACCCCCGGCGGGAACCAGCCCGCCGTCCCGAAAATCAGCGGACCGTGCGGCGCATGCGGCGAGTCGCGGTTGCCCGTGAAGTCCGGATTGCTGCGCCGGCTGTGGCAACGCGCGCACAGGTTGTTCTCCGGATCGCGGGAATCCACCGGATACCGGAGCTGGTTCGGATTCGCGGCGTTGTGCGGATCGTGACAGACCACGCAGGTCACGCCCTCACCGGTGGCGACCGTCTGCCCGAGATCCTTCTCCACATAGTTCGTGTTCACGCCCCAGTTCGCGAGCACTTTCTGGCCCACGTGGCACCCCTGGCACGACGGATTCAGCGTGCCGCCGCCGTAGGCGCGGGTGTACGACGTGGCGTGCCGGGTCTTGCGCCACTCTTCGACGAACGGATGGTGGGTGCCCGAATGGCACTCCGCGCACCCGTTGGTGACGCCGGAGCCCGTGTCGGCATGGATCGAGGGCAGCATCTGGCCACGCTGCGGCGAGGTGACATGCTGCAGCCCCGGACCATGGCAGCTCTCGCACTGCACGTCGTGATAGCGCGTATCCTTCGTGCCACGCCATCCGGCCACCGTGTCGGTGACGGCGTTCCCCTGGTCGTTCACCGTGTGGCAGCGCTGGCAGCTCCCCTGCATATGACCGCTGCCCTCGAGCGTCGCGAAGGCGTCGGCGTGGGCTGTCTCCTGCCAGCGTGCCTGCGCCGAGATGTGACAGCTCCCGCAAACGGTACGGCTAGACGCCTGATCGCTGTAGCCGACGAAGTTCGCCGCGCTGGCGGGGGGTGTAACGAAATTGGGCCCCTCGCGATAGACGATCTCCTCGTCCACACAGGAGCCCACCGAGAGAAGAAGAGCGACCGGAACGACACACGAAATCACCCGTCGCATCCCATGACGCCACATAATCCGTGTCTCCCGTTCCCAGTGAGAGCTTCAGCACGCTACTACGTGGAAATGCTTGCGTCAGGTACACCGTGGTCGCAATGACCCGTTGGTCCGACCGGTGCGACCTGCACGGTCAAACTCGCACCGGGACACGCGACCGGACAGAGGGGGAAACCTGACTACCGCATCGGGAAACCGACGCCGCGGTCCGTGCGGCGGCCCCGGGCGCTGGGCTTACGCGTCCGGGTTTGGCGGGAGGACTGCCGGCTCGGCGGCCACCGGAGCGGTGAAGCGACGCACCGTACGCCAGACGACCGCCGCCCCCGCGAGCAGCGCGGCCACGGGCAGCAGGTAGACGAGCAGGTTGAATCCCTCCGGCTTCGGCTCGAGCAGGATCCACTCGCCGTACTTGTCGAGGAAATACTGTCGTACGTCATCCGGCGACTTCCCCGAGCGCAACTGCTCGCGAATCACGTCGCGCATGTCGAGGGCGAGCTCGGACGGCGAGTCCTGGATCGAGAGCCCCTGGCACACGGGGCAGCGCAGTTCCGATGCCAACGCCGTGGTCTGCGCCTCGAGAACGGAATCCGCCGGCGTCAGGACGCTCCGCGGCGCGGGCGTCACGGTGTCCGGTACCGCCGGCGTCTGCGCGCCCGGCGACAGTGCGACGCTCACCAGCAGTGCTGCACCCAGCCAGCACGCCAGTGGTCGTGCCGTTCGCGTCAACTTCCCCCCGGCGGATCGGCCAGGAGCGAGTCGAGCTTCTGCACGAGGAGCCGCTCGGTGATCGCGCCGATGTGCTTGTACGCCACCCGGCCGTCCCGCGTGATGAAGAACGTCTCCGGCACTCCGTAGAGGCCGTAATCGATGGCCGTTCGAGTCCGCGGATCGAGGAGCGAGGGGTACGACTGCCCCCCCATGTCTTCGATCCAGGCGAGTCCGGCCGACGGCGTGTCGTTGTAGAGGAGACCGTAGAACCGTACGCCCCGATCCGCGTACGCGCGGGCCACGCTGGAGAGGGCCTCGTGCTCGTGGCGGCACTCCAGGCACCAGGAGGCCCAGAAGTTCAGCACGACCACGTCGCCCCGGTGCGCCGAGAGGCGGGCCGTGTCTCCCACGGTCATCGCGGTTCTGCCCACGCCGGGCGCGAAGACGCCCAGGGCGAAATCCGGCGCGGCCTTTCCGGGGAGCGGTGAGACGATCGCCCGCGGATCGCGCGTGAGCCCGTACCCCAAAAGCACGATGACCGGGACGGCGGCCGTGACGCCGTAGAGCGCGCGCCGCCAGTTCACGAGGCCACCCCCTCGAGCTCACGCGCAGGGGGCTGGGCCGCGGCCACCGCGCGCTCGCGCGCCTCGACCGGCACCGCGACGCGGCGGCGGTTGGGGGCCGCCGAGACGAGGGCGCCCAGGCACACGATGAACCCGCCGATCCAGATCCACGGGACGAGCGGCTCCTCGATGGCGCGGATCGTGGCCGTGCTGCCGTCGCGCGCGAACGCCTGGAGATTGAGATACAGGTCGCCGGTGAGCCGGCTGCGCACGTCGGGTGTGGGGACCGGCTGGTCCGACGTGGGATAGAAGTTCATGCGCGGCTCGAGCCGGTCGATCTCGCGCCCGCCCCGCAGCACGGTCACGCTGGCCGCGAGCACGTCCCGCTGCGGCTCGTTCCGCAGATACACCTCGTCGAGCCGTACCGCGAAATCGCCCACCTGCATCGTCTCTCCGGGACGGAGCGTGGCCTCCCGCTCCGTACGGAAGGTCGACGACGCGGCGACGCCTAACGTGAGCGAAAGCACGCCGATGTGCGCGATGTAGCCGCCGTAGCGCCGCCGGTTGGCGCCCACCAGGCGGGCCACGGCCTGCGCCGGGGACTCCCCGTGCACGCGGCGCCGGGCCATCGCGCCGTCCACGAACTCGCGCACGTTCGCCGTCAGGGCGAAGGCGCCGAACGCGAAGGCTGCGAGCGCATACGGCGCGCGGACGCCCAGGAGCAGCGACGCCACCAGCGCCACGCCCGCCGCCACCGCCGGCGGGAGGAGCTGGCGGCGGAGCACCTCGCGCGAGGCACGCCGCCACGGGAGCGCCGGCCCCACGCCCATCAGGAAGAGGAGCGCGGCGCAGATCGGCAGCGTCATGCGGTTGAAGAACGGCTCGCCCACGCTCACCTTCACGCCGCGGACCGCCTCGGCCACCAGCGGAAACAGCGTCCCCACCAGGACCGTGATCGTGAACGCGGTCAGGAACAGGTTGTTGAGCAGGAAGACCGACTCGCGCGACACGGCGGCATCGAGCGCGCCCGTGGGGCGCAGCTTGTCCGAGTTCCCCGCCACGACCGCGAACGCCGCCAGCAGCACCACCCCGATGAACGCCAGGAAGTACCAGCCGATCGTCCCGGTCGTGAAGGCGTGCACCGAGGCCAGCACGCCGCTCCGCGTGAGGAACGTGCCGAGGATCGTGAGCGTGAACGTGGCCACGATCAGGTTCAGGTTCCACAGCTTGAGCAGCCCGCGCCGCTCCTGGACCATGACGGAGTGCAGGAAGGCCGTGGCCGTCAGCCAGGGCAGGAAGGACGCATTCTCGACGGGATCCCAGGCCCAGTAGCCACCCCACCCCAGCACCTCGTACGACCACCACATCCCGGCCACGATCGCCGCCGTCAGGAACATCCACGCCAGCAGCGTCCAGCGTCTCGTCAGGCGGATCCATCCGTCCTCGCTGATCTCGCCGGAAAGCACGGCGCCGATCGCGAAGGCGAACGGCACGGTCATGCCCACGTAGCCGAGGTACAGCAGCGGGGGATGCACGCCCATCAGCCAGTGGTTCTGCAGGAGTGGATTCGGGCCGGGCCCGTCCGGGGGGACCGGCGACACGAGCCCGAACGGATTCGCCGGGCCCACGAGCAGGATGAGGAAGAAGATCGTCACGAGCAGCATCACGCCGCCCGTGTAGTCCACGAGGTGGCCCGGCCGCTCGCGATTCTGGTAGACGACGAGCGCCCCCAGCATCGTGAGCACCCAGAGCCAGAAGAGGATCGACCCCTCGAGCGCGCCCCAGAGCGAGATCACCGTGTAGAAGAGCGGCGTCGCCCGGCTCCCCACACGCGCCACGTAGTCCACGCTGAAGTCGTGCGCGACGAGCGCGTAGATCATCGCGAGCGTGGAGACGGTGGCAAGGCCGAAGACCGCGTACACCGCGATCCGCCCGCTCCGGATCAGCTCCGCGCGCTGCCGCCGTGCCCCCACGAACAGGGCCAGCGACCCGTACAGCGCCGCCCCCAGGGCCACCACGAGCGCGTTGAAGCCTAACAAGCGCGTCACGTGGTGGGCTCCTTCACGAGCGACTTGTAGAGATCCTTCGGATGCTCACCTTCCTTCGGCGCGCGATACTCGTTCGAGTGCTTGACCATGAGGTTCGTGGACTCGAACACGCCGTCACGACGGAACTTCCCCTCGACGATCACCCCCATCCCGTCGCGAAACATCTGCGGCGGAGCGCCGGTGGAGCGCACCGGGATCGTCTTCGCGCCGTCGGTCACCACGAACTGGAGATCCAGCCGGTTGGCGTCCCACTTCACCGAGCCGGGCTCCACCTGGCCGCCCAGCCGCACCGAGGCGTCGTACACCGCGGCGCCCTTCTGCAGCAGCTCCTGTGGCGTGTAGAAGAAGACCACGTTCTCACCGATCCCGCCCCACAGCAGGAAGCCGAACGCGCCGGCGATGATCACCGTGGCCACCGCGAGCGCCGCCCGCTTCCGCCCGCGCACGCTCCCGCGGGCCGGCGCGCCACCGGCCCCGACGGGTTGCGCCGTCAGCCCTTCATTCGACTCGTTCACGAGCTCCTCCGCCGCTGTTGCCGCCGTTGATCGGGACGCTGGTGCCGCGAGACGCCTCGTCGTATTCCGCGCGCGCCCGCCGGCTCGTGCCGTGCAGGCGCCAGGCATATCCCAGGAGTCCAACCCACGTGACGATGTACGCCGCCACGATGAAGCCGTTGGCCTCAGCCATGTCGCCCCCCGCGGGACCGCGGCTCCGGCGCCAGCGCCGCCTGCTCCCGCAGATGCTCCGCCGCACGCTCGAGCTGCGCCGCCCGGTACCGCTTGAGAATGAAGTACACGAGCACGAGCAGGAACGCGATCCCGTTGGCCCGCAGGCCCACCACGTATTCCGGATCGACCGTGCTGGGGCTCGACTGCATCTGATGAATCGTGCGCCACCACTTCACGGACATGTACACGATGGGAACGTTGAGCGCCCCGAGGAGCCCGACCGCGGCGCTCCACTGCGCCCGCCGCTCATGATCGTCCACGAAGCTGCGGAGCGAGAGATACCCCACGAAGATCATCAACAGCACCGCGGTCGACGTGAGTCGCGGATCCCACGTCCACCAGATCCCCCACGTCGGGCGCCCCCAGATCGACCCGAGCGCCAGGGTCAACGCCGTGAACAGCGTGCCGACCTCCGCGGCCGAGGCCGCGAGCAAGTCGTGCCGCTCTTCCCCCTTCCAGAGATACATCAGGCTCGCGGCCGCCACGACGAAGAAGGCCATGAAGGCATTCCACGCCGACGGGACGTGCACGTACATGATCTTCTGCAGATGACCCATGTCGCGGTCGGGCGGACTCGTCAGGAAGCCCAGCAGCTGCGCGCCGATCACCGCCAGCAGCGCCACCACCCCGAGCCACTCGTAGCTCCGACGCGGCGTGGACACGGCGGGCAGGCTGGTCTCGGGAACGTAGGTCACCGCCTGACTCATGCTCAGACCTCTATGACGTGTTCGAACGCGAAGACCGATGCCACCACGAAAATTACATCGAACGTGAGCAGAAGCCGGATCCAGGCCCCCGCCTCGCGCATCGGGTCGCCGGCCAGCATGGCGGACGACGCCTCGGCGGCCGCCAGGAGGACCGGCACCAGCATCGGGAAGAGCAGCAGTGGCAACAAAACTTCGCGCGCGCGGCTCCGGCTGGCCATGGCCGCGTAGAAGGTCCCCAGCGCGACGAACCCCACGCTGCCCAGCAGGAGCACCCCCACCTGGGGAAGCCACCCCCCCGGCGCCCGGACGCCAAACAGGACGATGGCGACCGGGACCACGATCGCCTCGACCAGCAGCACGAAGAGCAGGTTCGCGAGGAACTTCCCAACGAACATCGTCCACCGGGGCGCCGGATACAGCAGCAGCGGCTCGAGGGCGTTCCCCTCCAGCTCGAGCTGATACGACCGGTTGAAGGCGAGCACGCCCGCAAAGAGGATCGCGAGCCAGAGCGCGCCGGCCGCCGCGTTCCGCAGTGCCTCCGCATCGGGCCCCAGGGCGAAGCCGAAGAGCAGGAGGATCAGCACGCCGAGGAAGGCCACCGCATTGAAGCCCGCCTTCGAGCGCCGCTCGGAGGTCAGGTCCTTCCACACGATCGCGCTCACGCGCCTCAAGTCATCCCGCATCACGTTATCGTCCCCCGCCCTGTCCCTGCGCCACGCGCAGCGCGGGCTGAGCGGAGCGTGCGTCGTCCACCGGCTCGGCCGCGGCCCCGCGGACCAGCTCGACGACCCGGTCGAGCAGGTGCTCTCCCTGCCGGCGGTCGTGCAGCACCACCAGGGCAGCGCCGCCACTGTCCCGGGCGTCCCGGATCACGTCGTTGACCAGTTCGATGCCGTCGGCGTCGAAGTTGTTGTAGGGCTCATCGAGCAGGAGGAGCCGCGGACCCGCCAGGACCAGGCGGGCGAGGGCCAGGCGGCGCTGCATCCCGGCGGAAAAGCCACGCACGCGCTCGTGCGCCTCGCGCGCCAGTCCCACGCGCTCCAGCACGGCCGCGATCCCGGTCTCGGGGTGCCCCAGCATCCGCGTCGCGAAGAGGAGGTTCTCGTGCGCGGTGAGGTCGTCGTAGAGGCCGGGATGATGGGCCAGGAAGCCGATCACCGCCCGCACCGCGTGTGCATCGCGGACGAGGTGGTGGCCGTAGACCCATCCCTCCCCGGCACTGGGCTTGAGGGCCGTAGCGACGACGCGGAGCAACGTGCTCTTCCCGCTGCCGTTGTGCCCCATGATCCCGACCAGTTCCCCCGCCTCGACCTCCAGACTGACTCCGCGCAGCGCCCACCGGCGCCCGAAGCGCCGCGCCACCCGGTGGAGCCGGAGGGCAGGCAGCGAGACCGAACTGATGGTGCTGGCAGGGGTCACGTAACGGGGTGGGCGGGGCTCGGAGGTCGCGACGGCGAAGGTACGACCCAATGCTGAAGTGTATAGTCGGGATACCGCCCGCGCTGCTGTAGGGACCGACCCGACGGCGCACGGCGCGGCGCCGCGACCCTGGCGTCGCCGCCACTCGCAACTCGCGACCCGCAAGCTACTTTCCTGCGCACGCCCCGCCGCCCCCGGCGCGACCACCGATGAGCCACCCCACGACCCCCAGCGGACCCGCCGCGGCTTCGCCGCCGGTGGCTGGCCAGCACCCGGTGCCCGGGGACGCCAAGCTCCCGCGCTCGTTCTTTGCCGACGGTGCTGGCGCGGTCACGCGCGACCTGTCGCTCCGGGAGCTCATGGCATGCGTCCGCGAGGGGCATGGCAAGCTCTGGGTCGACATCGACTCCTCGGTACGGCAGCAGTTCGCGCTCCTCGAGAAGCTTTTCGCGTTCCATCCGCTCTCGATCGAGGACGTGCTGAATCCGAGCAGCCGCGCCAAGGTGGAGGAGTACGACGGGTATCTCTTCGTGATCCTGCGGGCGGTGCGCATCGACGAAGCCACGAGCGACCCGTACGATCTCGAGACGGGCAACCTGTACTTCTTCATCGGCCCGAACTACCTGGTCACGGCGCACAGCGGCCCGTCGCCGCACGTGGACGCGATCGCGAACCTCGCGCTGCGTTCGCTCGATGTGGTGCAGCGGGGGCCCGCGCGGCTGGCGCACCAGATCATGGACGTGGCCGTGGATGCGTTCTTCCCCATCCTGGACCGCGTGGACGACTTCATCGACTCGCTCGAGGAGCGCGTCTTCCAGCAGTTCGACGAGGCCGCGCTGCGCGACATCTTCGCGGTCAAGCGCATGGTGCTGTCCCTGCGCCGGTACCTTTCGCCCGAGCGTGAGATCTTCAACGTGCTCACGAACCGGCCGTCGCACCTGCTCGCGCCCGACGTGCAGATCTACTTCCGCGACATCTACGACCACGTGCTGCGGATCAACGATTCGCTGGACACGTATCGCGATCTGCTGAGCAGCACCCTGGAGAGCTATCTGTCGCAGGTCTCGAACCGCCTGGGCCTGGTGACCAAGGGGCTCACGGTGGTGGCCACGCTCTCGGTGCCCTTCGTGGTGGTGAGCGGGATGTGGGGGATGAACTTCGGCACGGTTCCCCTGGCGGATCATCCGTGGGGGTTCGAGATCATGCTGGCGCTGCAGATCGCGTTAGGCGTGGGACTGTTGTGGTGGCTGAAGCGGAGAGGGACGCTGTAGGGGAAGCTGGTTGCTGGTTGCTGAAGGCTGGAGCTGGTTGCTGAGTGCTGGGAACGGCGGCGGCGACGAGAGCCTGCCGGAGCGAGCGCCGGCGACGAGGGGAAGCCTCGTCCGGTGTGCCGGTGACCGGCCACCGCATACCGGGAGAAGAGCCCTCCGGGCTGCGCTCGTGGGGATGACAAGTGGGGCAAGGCTCCCGCCGCGCCCCC
>DATIGO010000030.1:0-7292 GCA_035454665.1 Gemmatimonadaceae bacterium
CGAACGGAAAACGCGAGGCCTGACTCGTGACCCGGCTCTCCGGACGCGCGCTCGACCAGTCCCGCCACGTGACCGCGCCGCGGATGCCAGCCAGGTCGACGCTCCCGCGGCGGTAGGGGACGACGACGACGCGCTCGATGCTGCCGATCTGTGTGACGATCTCGCGCACGCGGGGGAGCGAATCGATCTCCTGGCCGTTGTACCGGTATCCGTCGGCCGCGAACAGGATCCGCGGGGCGATCTGGCCGAAGCGGTCCAGCACGCCCTTCACGCCGAAATCGGGCGAGCATGAGGACCAGATGGCGCCGAGGCGTGTCGCCGCGAGCATGGCGATCACCGTCTCGGCGATGTTCGGCATGAACGCGGCGACGCGGTCGCCGGGACCGACCCCCTCGGCGGCCAGCGCGGCCGCGGCGGCGAGTACCGCGTCGTGCAGTTCCGCGTACGTCAGCGCTCCGCGCCGGCCCTGCTCGTTCCAGGAGACCAGCGCCTCGCGTCCGTCGCGATACCGCAGCAGGTTCTCGGCGAAGTTGAGCCGTGCGCCGGAGAACCAGCGCGGGCCCCGTTCCGGGTCAGGGGGAGCCATCCGGTCCAGGCCGCGCACGACCTCGTCCCACGGATCGCGGCCTTCCCGCTGATCGCAGACCACACCGGCATATCGCCAGACGGCGGGCCAGAAGCGCTCCGGACGGTCGACCGACCAGCGCCACAGCGCGTCGTAGTCGATGGCGCCCTCGGCCGTGACCGCGTCGACGTCGCCGGTACGGCGCAACTGGCTCGCGAACGCGCGGAGGTGCGTCCGGTTGATGCGCTCGAGGGAGGGAGTCCAGAGCGGCAGCGCGGCGGCCATGGCCGGTCAGGTATCCACGAGGTCCCGCGTGATGCTCTCGATCGTCGCCGCACCGGAGAGGGCCATGGCCAGGTCGAGCTCGTCCCGGAGCAGCCGGAGCACCATCTTCACGCCGTTCTCGCCGTCCACGGCCAGCCCCCAGATCACCGGCCGGCCGACCATGACCGCACGGGCGCCTAACGCCAGTGCCTTGAGCACGTCGGTCCCCCGCCGTATCCCGCCATCGACGTAGACTTCGACACGTCCGTCGACCGCGTCCACCACGCCGGGCAGGGCCCGGATGGCCGGGATGGCGGTGTCGAGCTGGCGCCCGCCGTGATTCGACACGATCACACCGGCAGCTCCGTGGTCCAGCGCGCGCACGGCGTCGTCGCCGCGCACGACGCCCTTCACGATCACGGGAAGGCCGCTCTCCGTCCGCACCCACTCGATGTCCTTCGGCGTCAGCGACGGATCGTGCAGGTCGCGAAAGTGCAGCATGAGCCCCGACGCCGATCCCGACGCCGCCGGCACCTGGCCCATTCTCGCCGGCTCGGCATTGGCGATCCGGAGATGCGGCGGGAGCGTGAAGCCCAGGCGGATGTCACGCTCGCGCCGCCCCAGGACCGGGGCGTCCACCGTGAGCACGATCGCCTGATATCCGGCATCCCGCGCGGCCTCGATGTGCGCCCGGGTGATGTCCCGGTCGCGATAGATGTAGAGCTGGAACCACATCGGCCCGCCCGCCGACGCGCGGACGTCGCGCAGGCCGGTCGTGGCCGTGGTACTCACGATCATGATCGTCCCGGCGGCCTCAGCGGCGCGCGCGGTGGCACACTCCCCGTCCTCGTGCGCGAGGCGCTGCATCGCCGTGGGTGCGATCAGCACCGGCATCGCGACCGGCGTGCCGAGGACGGTGGTCGCGCACGACCGCGTGCTCACGTCGACCATCGTGCGGTAGCGCAGCGCGATCTGCTCGAAGGCCGTGCGATTCCCACGCAGCGTGACCTCGTCGTTCGCACCGCCCGCATAGTAGCCCCAGGTCGCGGCCGGGAGCCTTTCACGCGCCGCCGCTTCGAAGTCGGAGAGGTTGAGCAAGGTACGAGGGTTCAGGGTCTGTCGCGTCGAGACGACGCCAACACCTCACGCGCACGCTACCTCCGATAACCCGAGGGATCGCGGATCGCCGGCGTGCACTCCGGCCACGCCGTTATCCCCCGTCCCCCGCGACCTCCGGTCGTTCCGCCGGGGCCCGAGCCGCGCCCCTCCGGCGACTCGCCGCCTCCGAAGGTGCGCCTGGTGCGGGCCACGAGGTCCGCATCCTCCGACGCAAGATATGCCAGCATCGCGATCAGCGTCACGTTGTTCTTCAGGTCATCGAAGACGATCTTGTCGAACGTGTCGCGGTTCGTGTGCCACGTGTAGGTGTTGTAGTCCCAATCCGACGCGCCCGTGCCGAAACCCGGCGCGCCGTGACAGATGAAGGAGGCGTTGTCGGTCCCGCTGCTGGCCGGGGTGCCGGGGACCGCGAGGCGCACGCGGCTCGAAAGCTGCGGCGGCACCCGCGCGAGCCAGCGCGCGAGCGCGCCGCCCGCGTCGAGGAACCCGCCCGCGTCGATGCGCTCGATGCGTCCCGTGCCGTCGTCCTGGTTGAAGAGCGCCTGCAGCCCCTCGACGATCCCGGGATTGTCCGCCGCCCACGCGCGCGAGCCGTTGAGCCCCTGCTCCTCCCCCGACCAGTGCCCGGCAATGATCGTCCGCTTCGGGTTCGGATACACCTTCTTCAGGACGCGCATCGCCTCGAGCATGACGAGGGTGCCCGTGCCGTTGTCGGTGGCGCCGGAGCTGCCATCCCACGAATCGAAGTGCGCCGACAGGATGACGTACTCGTCAGGCTTCTCCGACCCCCGCACGGTCGCGATCGTGTTGAACGCCGGCACGTCCCCGCGCATCTCGGCGTCGCTTCGCACGCGCATGCTGGGCCCCTGGGCGTTCTCCGCGAGGCGGAAGACGAGGCCGTAGTCTTCGCACGAGAGCTCGACCGCGGGCACGACCTGTCGAAGATCGCCGAAGATCTCCCGCGTTCCCCACCCCTCGGACCAGCGCGTAACGACGACACCGGCGGCGCCCGCCCGGCCGAGTCGCTCCCCGAGGGTGCCGGCGCCGAGGCCGGTGGAGAAGCCCGTGGCACGGACCCGTGCCTGCCAGGCCCGTTGCGCCGCCTGCCGAATGGCCTGGAGCTGCAGGTACGTCTGCGGTTGCGCACGGGCCTGGAAGTACTCATCGGGACGACACGTGGGCTCGGCGAACGAGAGCAGCACGAACTTCCCGCGAGCCTGGGGGAGCCACGCGTCGAAGGCGGCGCTGTCGGCGACCTGCGGGAGCAGGATCACGGGACCGGTGACGTCCCGGCCGCCGGTGCCGGGACTCCAGGCCAGGAGTCCGCCCTCGAGCGTACGGACGCGCGGCGTGAGCAGGTCGATGTGCGAGACGCCGCGGCGCCAGGCTTTCCAGGTGCCGTACGGCTCCTGTCGCGCAGGGATGCCCCAGCTCGCGTATGTCCGAACGAGCCAGTCGTTGGCCGCCTTCCATTCGGGGGTCCCGGTCAGCCGCGGCCCGAGCGAATCGAGGAGTACCTGCGCCAGCCGATACGTCTGCGAACTGTCCATCCCCTCGGTCCAGATGCGCCGGAGGACCGGATCGTCGGAGGGAAACTGTTGACCCTGGCCGAACGTCGGAGCGGGCAGGAGCGACAGGGCAAGAGCGAGACGGACGGCAGTCGAGCGCATGTGCGGAGCGGCGTCGGTTCAGGACCGTGGTCGAGGACGGAGGGGAATCTATCCGCGGGAGAGGGTGGTCCGAGCGGCCTGCCGGGCCTTTTCGCCCTGTGGGAGACGCGCTGGGAAGAACCGCGGAGGACGCGCCGGGAATGCACCCGCCGGGGCTGAAGGCCGCGTGACCATACTTTACACCACAAAGTCCTCTGTGTATACTCTG
This sequence comes from Gemmatimonadaceae bacterium, assembly GCA_035454665.1. Taxonomy (GTDB): domain Bacteria; phylum Gemmatimonadota; class Gemmatimonadetes; order Gemmatimonadales; family Gemmatimonadaceae; genus DATIGO01. Next base: position 3,827 of record DATIGO010000030.1, read on the forward strand.
TCCGAGCCCTCAGGCCGCCGAAGCCGGAGCGCCACCATGACCGCTCTCACCCGGTTCTTCTTCCGCCACGACGTCACCTGTCGCACACCGGCCTCGATCATCGGCTGGTGGGAGGCGAGGCGTCTCCCGTACAACGTCGCCGTGGGTGCCACGGGACTCGTCACGCTCTCCGTCATGCACCTGCTCTCACGGTTGCCACCGGCGCCGCTGCCCATGCCGCTGGACTTTTCACTGTTCGGCGCGCTCGTGTACGGCACCATGGCCAATCTGTGCTATACGAGCGGCTGGATGGCTGAAATCGTGATCCGACGTAGCGGCGGCGGTGAACTCGAGCCCGTGGGGCCGGCCCTGTTTCGTTACGGCTTCGCCTTCTCGATCGGGCTCACGCTCGTCCCGGCCGCGCTCATGGTGATGTGGAAGGCGGCGAGAGTGCTGGACTGGATCGGCCTGTTCTGAGCACAGACGTCCCCACGCACCTGGCCCTCTCACGCTGCGCGCGGGGCACGACATGACGCTCTTCGCCCGACCCGTGCCGCCCTTCGACGATGTCGAACGGCGGAACGGGTCGGGCGAAGAGCGTCATGTCAAACCGCGTATGTCTGAGATCGCGTCCTGACGTCAACGGCGCCCGGAGCGCCGACCAGCGCTACTGGACGACCCGATCGCCCTTGTCGACCATCCCGCCAAAGATGCCGTTGAAGAAGAACTTGAACGTGCCGTGTGGCTGGCCGCGGAAGAGGATCTCGGGACCGAACATGTAGAGCTTGCCCGTCCCCACCTCCGCCTGCAGCATCGCGGTGCCGCCCTGCAGGTAGTTCTGCCCCCACGCCCACCCGCTCCGGAGCGGGCGGTCCGTCGCGAACCACGCGATCGGCTTCACGCCCTTGCTCATCGCGTCGGGCTCGAGACGGAAGACCGGGCTGTCGTCGAACATCACATCGACTTCGCGCCGGACGCCGGTGGCCACGGTGAGGGCCGTGTCCACGGTCACGCGCAGGAGCGAGCCCGGGATGTAGTACTTGTCCGACGGGAGTGAACGTTCCGTGCCGTTAGGCAGCCGCTCGACCATGTAGTCGCCCACCGGCAGGCCAAGGTGGCCGGCGAGATTCGTGGACGAGCCGATCGTGATCACGGTGCCGCCGGCCTCGAGGAAGGCCTTGAGGTGCGGGATGGTCTGGGGACTGACGCGGCCGAGCTGGTCCCGGAATTCGGCCGGAATGCTCTCGGGGCTCGGACCGCCGCCGCCCCGCCCACCGCCACCGCCCTGGCCGCCATCGGCCGAGGGAATCGCGCCCGTGACGAAGACGATGACGTCATACTTCGAGCGCAGGTTCCCCTGGTCCAGGGTCGGCGGGAAGACGACCTCGAAGGGGAACTCGAACTGCTCGAGCAGCCACCGTGTATGGCCCGACGGCATCGAGCCGCCGTACTGATCCCAGAGCGCGACGCGCTGCGCATTCAGCTTGACGGCGCCGGCACTCGGCGCCTCGGTCGTGCCGTCGAAGGAGAGTCCGAGCGAGCGCGCGGCCGTCTCGGCCACGCTGCGGCCCTGCCCCGCGGCTTCAATGTAGAAGGAGCCGGGCGCGTAGGTCTTGCCGTTCACCGTCATCGGCGCCTTGAGCCAGTGCACGCCGACGTTCGCCTTGAGCGCGCGATTGATCGCGACGAAGGCGTCGTTGGCGTCGTGGCTGAGCAGGAGACCGCGCGCGTTCGCGGCGCCGGCGACCGCGCCGGCGGGCGTGACCGCCATCCCGGTGATCCGCTCGCAGGGGCACTCGAAGCCGTCGAGTACCCGGTCGAACTGCACGCCCATCTGATAGGCCAGCGTCCAGCCGGCGTTGTCGTACGGCGGCCGCGGCGGGCCACCGGGGGACACGAAATCGTTCGGGTGATTCTGCGGCTCGAACATGTCGAGGACGTGCGGGCGGAAGGCCTGCGCGGTCTTCACCACGTACGATCCGGCGGGGTAGGTCTTGCCGGCCACGGTGAACTGGCTCGTGGCGCGCTCCACCGCGACGTTCACCTTGCGCAGCGCATTCACGAACTTGGTGACCGTCGGAAAGTCGTGCTGATTCGCGGGAAGGATGTAGCCACGCGGGTCCCGAGCGGCGGGATCGCGCAGCACCGCGTTGAACGCCTGCACGGCCGCCGCGCCACTGAGGCCGCCGCCGCGCCCGCCGCCACGCCCACCACCCGCGCCGCCGCGACCCGCGGCCGCCGCGGCCGCCTGCACCCGCGCCTCGAGCGAGTCGACCTCGTGCGGCATCGTGGTCCAGCTGTCCGTGTTGCCGCGCTCGATCGCGTTCTTCCCCATCCGGTAGATGTTGAACAGGAGGTCTTCCTTGCGCTTCGAGGCGAGGTCGAAGATCGCGTAGTTCGCCGTGACCGAGTAGTCGATCGACTGCCGGAAGTGCCACCGCTGCGGCGGGATCGGCGCGGGGAGATCACCGCGCGGCAGCTGATTGCGCACGACGAGCGGAATGTCGATCGGCGTGGGATTCCCGATCGTTTCCGTGAGAATCCCGATCATGTTATGGAAGTACACGGTGGTGCGCAGGCCGCCGTTCCACCAGGTCGAGTAGCTCGCACCGGAGCGCATCGTCACGCCGGGCTTCCCTTCGCGGATGAAACGCTCGTGCATCGCGGCGCCGACCATGTCCACGCCCACCACGACGAGCGGATCGAAGTTGTAGTTGAACGGATCCCGGAAGGGGGGCGCGAACATCACCGTGCCGGCCGGTCCGGTCTGGTGATGGTTGTAGACGATCTGGGGAAACCACTCGTGGTACTGGATCCGGGCGATGTTGACGGACTCGGGCTGGTTCAGGATATAGAAGTCGCGGTTGTTGTCGTGCCCGATGTACTTCTGGTAGAGGCGCGGGATGCCGCCGCTGGAGCGTTCCTGCGGGTTGGGATTCCGCATGTACCAGTTCGAGACGAGCTCCATCCCGTCCGGATTGGCGTGAACGGCGAGGATGATGACGTCGCGCAGAATGCGCTGCGTCTCGCTGTCATTGCGGGAGACGAGCTGGTACGTGGTCTCGATGAGCTGGTGCGCGCCGAGCACCTCGGTGGCGTGCAGGCCGCCGTCGAACCAGACGACCGACTTCCCTTCGCGCGCGAGGGTTCTCGCCTGCTCGTCGGTAAGGCCTTCGGCGAGCGCGAGTCGGCGCGCGATATCCTTGTAACGGTTGAGGCTGCGGATGTTCTCCGGCGCGGAGATGATGGCCATGAGCTGTGGCCGCCCCTCGGCCGTCTTCCCCATCTCCTCGACCACCATGCGGGGCGACTCGGCATCGATCTTCCGCCAATAGGCCATGAACTGCGTGTAGTTGGCCAGGTGGTAGTCGTCGCCGATGTTGAAGCCGAAGTGGTCCTTCGGGCTGGTGATCCGGCCCTGCGCGGCGAGCGAGGTCGCCGTGAGCGCCAGGGCCAGCGTGAGGAGCACAGGGCGGCGGAGCGCCGA
>DATIGO010000031.1:0-7815 GCA_035454665.1 Gemmatimonadaceae bacterium
TGGGCAACCGGGATGGGACATCAGGGCAGGACGGAGGGGGCGCTCGCCAGGCGAGTCGCCCCCTCCGTCTCTCCTCACCCCTCCCGGATCCCCGTGCTAGTGGCTCGCGGCGACCGAGCTGTCCCGCATCATCCGGCGGATCGGTACCACGAGGGCCGCCAGCACGGCCGTCGCGATGAACAGCGACATCGCCGTACGCTGGAAGAGCTGCGGCATCTGCTCGAGGTTCTCCGGGTCGACGTGCCCGCCCACGATCCCGGCGATCAGGTTGCCTAACGCTGCCGCCATGAACCAGACACCCATCATCTGGCCCACGAACCGGCGCGGCGAGAGCTTGGTCATGGAGCTCAGCCCCACCGGGCTCAGGGCCAGCTCACCGATCGTCTGAAGGAAATAGCTCGCGATCAGCCACAGCATCGACACCCGCACCACCTGCCCCGCGGCGCTCGCCGCGATCACCTGGTTCGCCGCGGCCACCATGATGAAGAAGCCCAGCCCCGCGAACAGGAGGCCGAACGCGAACTTCGCCGGGCTCGAGGGGTTCTTCCCGCGCCGCCCCATGCTCACCCAGATCGCCGCGAAGACCGGCGCCAGCGTGATCACGAAGAACGAGTTCGCCGACTGCAGCCACAACGTCGGCACCTCCCAGCCGAAGAGCACGCGATCGGTGAAGTCCCGCGCGAAGAGGTTGAGCGACGTGGGCGCCTGCTCGAAGGCCGACCAGAAGATCGTCGCGAAGACGAACAGCACGATGATCACCGCGATGCGCTTCTTCTCGTCGGTGTTGAGCCCCGCGAACAGGAAGAGGTAGCCGAAGTACGCCACGGCCATGGCCAGCATCACGTCGCGCATCCGCGCCGCCACCGCCGAGGCGTTGATCGTGAACACGCCCAGCATGGCCAGCAGTACCACCACGCCGATGAGGGCGGCCGCGACCATCGTGATCCGCTTCACCCGGCGCTGCTCCTCCAGTCCGGCCGACGGCTCGGTGCCGATGGGACCAAGCGTCCGCGGCGCCCGCAGCCGGTACGTGATGAGACCGAGCAGCATGCCGACCCCGGCGGCGCCGAAGCCCCAGTGCCACCCGACCCGTTCGCCCAGGAATCCCGTCACCAGCGGTGCCACCAGCGCGCCCACGTTGATTCCCATGTAGAAGATCGAGAACCCGGCGTCCCGTCGCGCGCTCCCTTCGGGATACAGGTCGCCCACGATCGCCGAGATGTTCGGCTTGAGCAGCCCCGTCCCGATCACGATGAAGATCAGCCCCAGGAAGAACGTCTGCCGCGCAAAGACCGCCGACAGGGCGATCGAGAGGTGCCCCAGCATGATGAACACGCCCCCCCACCAGATCGCCCGCCGGAGTCCCAGCCAGCGATCCGCGATCCATCCGCCGGGGAGCGACGCGAGGTACACGCACGCCGCGTAGATCCCCACGATCGCCGAGGCCTCGGTGCGCTCGAATCCAAAGCCGCCGTCGAGCAGGGCCGCGGTCATGAAGAGCACGAGGAGCGGGCGGATTCCGTAGTACGAGAACCGCTCCCACATCTCCGTGAAGAAGAGCGTCGACAGCCCCCCGGGATGGCCGAAGAACCCGCGATTCTCGGTGTAGGCCCGGAGGTCCGGCGGTGGCTCGTCGAGCGCGACCGTCGCAGCCTGCGGATCGTCCAGGACCGACTTGTCAGAGCGCATGGACAGAGGGGTGAGGGGTGGGGAGTGGGGGGACAGGGCTCGCGATGGACGGATCGGCGTCAGGCGGTGTGGATCACCGGAAGATGGCGGCGCGGTTCCTGGGTCGCCCCGGCCAGCCGTTGCGCCTCCCAGGGCACCTGGGTGGGCGGTTGCTTGATACACGCCACCCAGTGTCCGGGAGCCTTCTCCTCGAGCGGCGGCACGATCCGCGCACAGGCTTCGTCGCGGGCGGGGTGGTGGCAGCGCGGATGGAAGACGCACCCCGTGGGCGGGTTGGCGGGGGACGGGACATCGCCGGTCAGCACGATCCGCCGCCGCTTCGTCACGGGATCGGGCACGGGCACGGCCGACAGGAGTGCCTGCGTGTACGGCATGATGGGCTCGCGATACAGGTCTCCCGAGGTGGCGAACTCCACGATGCGGCCCAGATACATCACGGCCACGCGGTCGGCCATGTGCTCCACGACCGAGAGATCGTGCGCGATGAAGAGGTACGTGAGGCCACGATCGCGTTGCAGGTCCTGGAGCAGGTTGATCACCTGTGCCTGAACCGACACGTCGAGTGCCGAGACGGGCTCGTCGCAGACGATGAACCGCGGCTGCACCGCGAGCGCGCGGGCGATGCCGATCCGCTGGCGCTGGCCGCCGGAGAACTCGTGCGGGTAGCGCGAGGCGTACTCCGCGCGGAGCCCGACTTCCTCCAGGAGCTGCCGCACGCGCCGGTCGGCCTCGGCGCCGGCCGCGAGGCGGTGCACGGTGAGTCCCTCGCGTACCGTCTGTCCCACGGTCATGCGCGGATTCAGCGAGGAAAACGGATCCTGGAAGATGATCTGCATGCTGCGCCGCATCGACCGGAGCGCCTTTCCCTCGAGCGACCGGACATCCACGCCGTCGAACTGGATCGATCCGGCGGTGGGCTCGAGGAGCCGGAGGATCGTGCGCCCGAGCGTCGTCTTTCCGCATCCCGACTCTCCCACGACGCCTAACGTCTCTCCGGCGCCCACGTCGAGGCTCACCCCGTCCACCGCCCGCACCGTGCCGGTCGTCTTGCCGAAGAGCCCGCGCTTCACCGCGAAGTGCTTCGTGAGGCCGCGCACCGAGAGGAGGGGCTTCTCGAGCGGCCCCGGCACGACGTCGCGCCGGGCGTCCTCCACGTAGTGGGGCGCATGCGAGGCCATCGCGGTCATCGGTCGACGGGGGTCGCCGTGGCCGCGGGCCTGGCATGGTCGGGCGCGTCGACCACGAGATGGCAGCGCGCCCGGTGGTCGTCGTGGACGGGGTAGAGGGGCGGCGCTTCCGTGGCGCAGCGATCCCAGGCGTGGGGGCACCGATCGCGGAACCGGCAACCCGAGGGCCACGCCGTGGGCGGGGGCACCGTGCCCGGGATGACGACGAGACGCGCACGGGACTGTCCCAGGCGTGGCATGGCCGCGAGGAGCCCCTGCGTGTACGGATGCCGTGGATTCGCGAAGAGCTCGCGCACCGGCGACTCCTCCACGATCTGCCCGCCATACATCACGAGCACGCGCGAGGCGACCTCCGCGACCACGCCGAGGTCGTGCGTGATGAGCAGGATCGCGAGCCCGAGCCGCTGCTGCAGGTCCGCGAGCAGCTCGAGGATCTGCGCCTGGATCGTCACGTCCAGCGCCGTCGTGGGCTCGTCGGCGATCAGCAGCGCGGGATTCATCACGAGCGCCATCGCGATGAGCACGCGCTGCCGCATCCCGCCGGAGAGGAGATGCGGGTAGCTCCTGGCGCGCTCGCGCGGATCGGGGATGCCCACGAGTGACAGCATCTCCACCGCGCGTTCCCACGCCACGCGTCGCGTGGCTCCGCCGTGCACGCGCGCCACCTCGGCCACCTGGTCGCCGATCGTGAAGACCGGGTTGAGCGCGGTCATGGGCTCCTGGAAGACCATCGCCATCCGGTTGCCGCGGATCTGACGGATTTCCTCCTGGCCGAGCGTGAGCAGCTCGCGCCCCTCGAAGCGCACACTCGCCCCCGCTTCGATGCGCCCCGGCGGATCGATGAGCCGCATGAGCGACAGCGCGGTGACCGACTTGCCGCATCCCGACTCGCCGACCATGCCCACGGTCTCGCCGGCGGCCACGCGGAACGACACCCCGTCGACCGCGCGGGCGATGCCTGCCGACGTGTGGAACCAGGTGCGCAGGTCCCGGACGTCGAGCAGGGGACCGGTGGGCGGAGCACTCATGGGCCGTGAAGCTGACGCGGGTTCAGCGCCAGGCGCAAGCGGTCCACGAGCACATTGAGGGCGAGGACGGTGGACGCGAGCGCCACGCCAGGGACGACGGTGAGCCACCACGCGCCGGTAAACGCGTCGAATCCGTCGCGGATCAGGTTGCCCCAGCTCGCCTGCGGCGCGGGGACGCCGAAGCCCAGGAAGGCGAGCCCCGCCTCGACGACGATCACATGGCCGACGCCGAGGGCCGCGGCCACGAGGAGTGGAGCGGCCGCCTGGGGAACGACGTGCCTGACGAGTACGCGGACCGGCGCCGCGCCGAGGCTGTGCGCGGCCGTGACGAAGTCGCGCTGGCGCGCGGCGAGCACCTCGGCGCGCACCAGGCGGCTGACGCCGAACCACCCCGTGAGCCCGAGGAGGAGGACGAGCGCGGGGACCGAGAGCGTGCCCCACAGCGCCACGACGCCCAGCAGCAGCAGGATCCGCGGAATGGCGAGGAGCGCATCGACCACGCGCATCATGACGGCGTCGAGGATCCCCCCGGCCCACCCGGCGGCGGCGCCCCAGGCGGTGCCCAGCAGCGAGGCCAGCAACACCGCCACGAAGGAGATCCCGAGCGAGACGCGCGCGCCGAAGAGCACCCGGCTCAGGACGTCGCGGGCGAACGAGTCGGTGCCGAACCAGTGCTGGCCGGAGGGGGGCTGGCGCCGCTGCGCCAGCAGGTCGAACTGCTGGTTCGGGTCGTAGGGCGTGATCCACGGCGCGAGCAGGGCCGCGAGGACGAGCAGCGCGAGAAAGGACGCGGCTGCGAGGCCGGCTGGATCGCGTCGCAGGATCGCGCGCACGCGGGCGAGCACACCCGGCGCCGGGGGCGGCTCCCCGGGCGGCCGGGGGTGCGACGTCACCGCGTCGGCGAAGGCGGCGACGGAGCCCGGCGTGACGTTAGGCACGGCGCAACCGGGGATCGGCGGCGGCGTACAGGAGATCGGCGATCAACCCGCCGAGGACGACGAGGACGCTCCCCAGCATGACGCTCGCGAGGACGACGGGGTAGTCGCGCGTCTCCACCGCCTCGACCACGAGGCGTCCCATGCCGGGCCAGGCGAAGATTCCCTCCACGAACACGGCGCCGCCCAGGAGCGCCGGCACGGCGAGCCCGCCCAGGGTGATGATCGGGAGAAGGGCGTTCCGCAGGGCGTGGCGGAAGATGACCGCGCGCCGCGGCGCGCCCTTGGCCCGCGCGGTCCGAACGAAGGGATCCGGCAGGACCTCGAGCAGCGCCGCGCGTTGATAGCGCGAGACGGCCGCGCCGATGATGAGGGCCAGCGTCCCCGCGGGGAGGACGAGGTGCCGGGCCACGTCGAGCACACGGCCGGCGGGGGAGAGGTACGGATGCAGCACCGGATCGATCATCCCGGAAACCGGAAGGAGGCGCCAGGTCCCGGCCAGGAGCAGCATGGCCATGAGCGCCAGCCAGAACTCCGGGAGCGCGGCGACGGCGAGGCCGAGCGACCCCGTTAGGCGGTCGAAGCGGCTCCCGGGGCGGGCTCCCTGGGCCGCTCCCAGCGCGATCCCCCCGGCAAAGCCCAGCACGAGCGCCACGGACATGAGCAGCAGCGTGTTGGGCAGCGCGTCGGCGAGGACCGCGGCCACCGGGCGCTGCTGCGAGAGGGAGAGGCCGAGGTCGCCCCGCGCGACGCCCCAGAGGAAGCGCCCGTACTGCGTCGGGAGCGGCTGGTCGAGGCCGTAGCGCGCCCGAAGGGCCGCCAGCGCGTCGGGCGAGAGCCGCGCATCCTCCAGCACGTCGGCGAAGGGCTCGCCGGGCGCGGCGTGGATCAATACGAACGTGAACGTGACCACCCCGAAGACGACGACCAGTCCCTGCCCGAGCCGTCGAAGGAGAAAGGCGGTCATCTGCAGAACCTAGGACGGGAGGTGGAGGACCGGGAGGGGACGGGGCCGTGCTGGTTGCTGGTTGCTGATTGCTGGAGCGGGTTGCGCGGTGCCCGCGTCCTGGGCCGGGAAGTTGTGGGTCGAGGGGCGTGCGCGCGACGCGGCGCTGATGCGGGACTACTTGCGCCAGGTCCAGGTATCGTCCGCGTAGCGGCGCATGGCGCTCAAGTGATCGGACCGGGTCTCGGGGTCGATGGCCAGCGGGGTGATCTCGGTGCCTCGCAGTGCGCCAACGGCGGCAGCGAGGGCATCGGCGACTTCCGTCTGAGTCGGAATGCGGCCCAATGCTTCGTGGAGCGTCGCCGCGTGGGCGGGTGAGGGCGTGGAGACGTGGGCGAGGCGTCGCACGAGTGACTGGTCATCGTCGATCAGGATCGAGCCGTGCTGGAGGAATGCATTCCCGTCCCGCACGAGAGCACTCCCCACGAGCTTTCTGCCGTTCAACACCACTTCGCCGGGAGCGGGGCGCTCGAAGCACGGCTCGCTTCCCGGGGCAGGCAGCCGCCCGCTGCGTTCCGCGAGCCGCGCCGGCACACCAAGCGTGGCGAGTGCCCGCAGCAGGATCGCATTGATGGCGTCGTACCACTCGCGGAGGGACGCCCCCGGGGCGATGGGGGCGGTCACGCTGTAGGTGACCTCCCGGTGGTGCAGCAGGGCCCGGCCTCCAGTGAGGCGGCGGACCACGCTCACACCGAAAGCGGCCGCCTCGGGTCCGTCGAAGACGCCGCGTGCCGTCTGGTTCCGCCCCAGGGAGAGCGTGGGCGACGACCATCCGTACACGCGCAGCACGCACTCGCCGGTTCGCCTGGCCCGCGCCAGGAGGGCCTCGTCGAGCGCCATGTTGTGAACGCCCGTGTCGGGTTCCGTGAGGAGGCAGTGCCAGGACTCCACGCGCGCGGATGGGTTGAGGACAAGTCAGGCGGCGGCCAGAGAACGCCCAAAGATAGGTCTCATCCCCGATTGCGCCGACGTGCGAGCATGCACCCCTCCCGGCTCCTCCCGGCGCGGCAGGCGGCTTGGCGCGTGCCGCCACGGTACCCGGCGCAAGGCGCAGCGTCCAGGCCAGGCGCACAGCGAAGCGACCGGTCACCAGCTACGTCAGGCAGCAATCCTCAGCCAGCCCGGCCGAAGATTACCCCCCCTCCCGCACCGGACTAAATTTCGTCCAGCCCTGGCCCTTCCTTCCCGCTTCCATCCGGTCTCAATGTCCACGATCAGCATGCCGACGCCCGTCGCCGAAGCCGAAACGTTTGTCTCGCGCCACATCGGACCCTCGCCGGCCGAGGTGGGTGAGATGCTGCAGACGCTTGGCTACGCGTCGATGGATGATTTCATCGATGCCACGGTGCCGAGGGGCATCCGGGCTCCCCGGCCGCTCCACATCGGCCCAGCCCGGACCGAGCACGACGTGCTCGCGGAGATCCGGCGGATCGCGCTCAAGAACAAGGTCTTCCGGTCGTACCTCGGCCTCGGGTATCACGACACGCACACGCCGCCCGTCATCCAGCGGAACATCCTCGAGAACCCGGGCTGGTACACGGCGTACACGCCGTACCAGTCGGAGATTGCGCAGGGGCGGCTCGAGGCCCTGCTCAACTATCAGACGATGGTCATCGATCTCACGGGGCTGCCGATCGCGAACGCCTCGCTGCTGGACGAGGCGACCGCGGTGGCCGAGTCGGTGCACCTGGCGTACGGGGTGAAGGGGAAGGAGGGGAAGGAGACGATCTTCATCGACAAGCAGTGCCATCCGCAGACGATCGACGTGGTGAAGACGCGGGCCTGGGCGTCGGGGCTCAAGGTGGTCGTGGGGGACGCGCGGGCGAAGAAGTTCGGCAAGCAGGTGTTCGTGGTGATCGTGCAGTATCCCACGACCGACGGGGCGGTGGTGGACTGGCACGACGTGGCCGATCGCGCCCACGCGGCTGACGCGCTACTGGTGGCGGCGACGGACCTGCTCGCACTCACGC
>DATIGO010000032.1:0-7461 GCA_035454665.1 Gemmatimonadaceae bacterium
CCGAACCGGTCCACGCTCGCCACGGCGGGATCGGAGCTCCGCCACGTTACGGACATCGCGGCCCGCTCACTGCTGTCGGCGTGGAAGCCGCGCGCGCGGTGGTTGAGTGTGACCCCGGCGTACAGCCGGCCGGGCTCCGCCACGACCTGGATGCGCTGGAGCGCCGCGTACGTCACCGTCACCGGGATGGTGATCGAGACCGGGGTGGATCCCGGCGCCGCCACCGACGTCGCGGTGACTTCGAATCGGCCGGCCGTACCGCGCGCCGTCAGACGATCGTCGGACCAGCTCACGGCGCGGCGCGGTCCGGTGACGCGCACCGCCGCGCCCTCGATCACCTTTCCCGCGGCGTCGTACGCGATCACGCGCAGCGGTGCCGACTGGTTGGTCTGGAGCGTGAGCGCGGCAGGCTCGGCCACGAGCTTCGCGACCGGCGGGAGCTGAGCGGCCGCCGCCTGCGGAGGCTCCTGGCCCGACGCGGTGGCCCCTGCGAGCATGGCGACCATCAGCACGACGGGCGTGACGAGTCGGATTCGGCGTGCTACGTTGGTCATGCAAGGCTCCTTGCGCAGGCCCGCGGTGTGAGCGTTTCGGGGCGTTCACCCCTCCGGCCGTCGTCGTACCCCACCGGAAGGACGTTCCATCATGGCTGCGACCGAGATACGACGCAAGGCAACCGGATGTTGGCTCCTGAGCGCCGCGCTTCTGCTCGCGCTTCCGCTGCGGGCCCAGCGGATACCGGCGTCAGCCGCGCCGTCCCCGGAACCACCGGCGCGGACCTATTGGATCTATGTCGGCGCCGAATCGGCCGATCTGGTGCACCGCGTTCGGTTCGGGCCCGGCGGCACCGTGGTGGAAAGGACCATCGAGGTCGGCGAGCTGGCGGCGGAGATGGAGGGCCCACACGGCCTCCAGATCTCGTCCGACGGCCGCTACCTGCACCTGACGACCGGCCACGGATTCCCGGACGGCAAGTACTGGCGCTACGAGCTGGGCCCCGACACGCTCGTGGGTCCGGGGCTCCTGCTGGGTAACTTCCCCGCCTCGATCGACGTCACGCCCGACGGGCTGTACACGCTCTCGTCGAACTTCAATCTGCACGGCGACATGGTGCCGTCGTCGATCTCGGTCGTGCACACCCCCACGCTCACGGAAGTCGCCCGCATCGTGACGTGCACCATGCCGCACGGCAGCCGGCTCGACCCGTCGGGGCTCTTTCACTACTCGGGCTGCATGATGGATGACGAGCTGGTGGAGATCGACACGCGGACGTTCGAGGTCTCGCGGCGGTTTTCACTGGCGAAGGGCAGGGAGGGACCGCGTCCCGCCCAGGGTGACGAGATGCTGCGCATGTGGATCGAGGGTGCGCACGCGGTCTCGCAGGGGAAGACGTCGGATCCGGCCGACGTCGGCTACGCGGCAATGGGGGGCCACAAGCACGAGATGGTACCGAACACCTGCTCACCGACGTGGGCGCAGCCCTCGGTGGACGGGCGGTTCGTGTACGTCGCCTGCAACAAGGCGGACGAGATCGTGGAGGTGGACCGTGCGGCGTGGCGGGTGACGCGCCGCTTCGCGACGGGACGCGGGCCGTACAACGTCGCGGTGACCCCCGATGGCCGTCTCCTGCTCGCCACGCTCAAGCAGGGCGGGATGTTCGAGATCTTCGATCTGGCGAACGGGAAGAGCCTGGCGCGGCGGCAGAATTCCACCACCGTGGCGCATGGAATCGCCGTGAGTCCCGATTCGCGTTATGCGTTCGTGAGCAGCGAAGGCGTCGGCGGGGCGCCCGGCAAGGTCGACGTGTACGACCTGCGCGCGCTCGCGCGGGTGGGGAGCGTGGACGTGGGGCAGCAGGCGGGGGGGATCGCGTTCTGGCGGATGGAGGAGCCGAAGGAATAGGCCGGTGGCCATGGACGAGGGGCCGACGTGTCCGCTGCGCCGGCCTGCGGCCCCGGCCTGTCGTGATCCGCGGGCTTCGGGTCGGCTCCGTCCGGCACGCGGCGAACCGAAACGGACCGGCCGGGATTAGTCCCCGGTTCCCGACCCGAGTCCTCCATGCCCACCTCCGACTGGCACGACCTCGGCCCCGCGGACGCCTTCCGCGATCGCCCCGTCACCCCCGCTCAGGTGGGCCGCGTGCGGCTCGCCGTCACCTGCCGTGATGGCGAGTTCGGGGTAATCTCCGGCGTCTGCAACCACAAGGGCGGCCCGTTAGGCGAGGGAAGCCTGGATGGCGACTACGTCCAGTGCCCCTGGCACAACTGGAAGTACCACCGCACCACGGGACTCGGGGAACCGGGGTACGAGGGCGACGCGGCGCCGGCCTACCCGGTGAAGCTCGAGGACGGCCGCCTCCTCGTCGACATGGCGTCGGCCACGCCGCGCACGCACCTCCCTCACGCGACGCATCCGCTGTCGCGGAAGGTCGAGCGCACCCCGGGACCCGTCCGCGTGGCCGGGATCTCGACCACGAACATGGACCTCGCGAACCCCCGCTACTCCACCTCGGACACCCTGCTGGAGATCGCGCTGGAACACGCGAGCGGCGTCCTGGGGGTCGAGACGCGACTCGTCAGGCTGGCGGCGCTCCGGTTTCGCCAGTGTGAGGGGTACTACTCCAAGAGCGCGCACGCCTGCACCTGGCCCTGCTCCATCACCGAGATGGACGCCACGGACCAGATGGCCGAGGTGTACGAGGCCATCGTCCACTGGGCCGACGTGGTGCTCGTGGCCACGCCGATCCGCTGGGGGAACGCGAGTGCGCTGTACTACAAGATGATCGAGCGCATGAACTGCGTGCAGAACCAGATCACGATCAGCAACCGCGTCCTGATCCGGAACAAGGTCGCCTCGTTCATCATCACGGGCGGACAGGACAACGTGCAGGCCGTCGCGGGACAGATGCTGATGTTCTTCTCCGAGATCGGATGCCACTTCCCGCAGTTCCCGTTCATCGCACACTCGCGCGGCTGGTCGGCCGAGGACATGGAGCACAACATCGACTACGTGATGAAGAGCGCGGAGCTGCGTGATGCCGCCAGGGCGCTCGTGACGCGCGCGGTCGACTTCGCGCATCTCCTCCTGGACCACGAGCAGGCGCCTCATGTGGTGGAGCGCGGCGGGCGCAAGGCGCATCAGCTCGCGCTCGCCGAGGGGTGATGCGCGGCGACGCCTGCGGCGCGCGCCACGCGCCCCCGGGCGATCCGATCAGGTCACCCGGAGCACCTGGCGGCACGCCGCCACCGCCTCGCTCACGAAGCGGCTCGCATCGTCGGCCTGCGCCGGCCCGTCCCCCACGGCCGCCACCGCGGAGAGCTCGCGCACGGCGCCCACCCAGCCCGCGGTGTGCCAGTGGCCCCGCGGGAGCGCGGGGAGCGCGGTGACGGCCGGATGCGGATACGGGCCCACGTAGAGGTATGGATCCGCGTACCACTCGTCGCCCGGCGACAGACCCACGCCGATCGTCGGCGTGACGCCATCCGGTGCGGCCGGCAGCGTGATCAGCGTGGCGAGATCGAAATGGTGCGGCCAGCAGCGTGGCGGAGAGGCGCCCGGCTCCCGCGCCGCGAGCGCCGTGGTGAGGAGCCAGGCATCGTGGTACGCATGGGCCAGCTCGTCGAGGGCGTGCGCGGAGGCCCCGAAGGGGGCGCCCGTCGCCACGGCATGGCCGGGAATCTCGTAGTGCTTCCTGGTCGTTAGGCGCGCGTCGTCGAAGCCGGCGCGCTGGAGCGCGGCGGCGACCCAGGCCACCCCCTCGGCCAGGGTCCGCCCCTCCAGCGGCAGGCAGGCACGCTGCGCGCCGCCGGCCACCGCGCAGAGGGCCAGCTCCGACACGCGCAGGGCAAAGCGGAGATCGTCCGGCGACGGCAGCGGACGCGTGGCCAGCACCCCCAACGCCGGCAACCACTCCAGATTCGTGTGACCGTCGTCCGGCTGCGGCGGCAGGTACGAGATCGGCGCCGAGACGATGATCTGCGCCGCGTGGTGCAACTGGAGACGCGCCTCCCCCAGCACCGCGGAGGGCAGCGTGCTCAGTCGCTCCCATCGCGGCGCGGCGCGTGGATCATCCGTCCCGTGCGTGGCGGACATCGCGGGCCTCATCACGAGTCGAGGTTCACGAACCTGCGGCCGGGGCTCCTCGCGTTGCGCCGGGCGCGGCGCGTCCTTACGATGCCACAGAACGCCCCACGCAGGAACCGGCCGCGGGCACACGCGGTTCCCGAACCAGGAACCGTTTCCGGCGCCCGCGGGTTTAACCGGACCCGTCGCGCGCCGTCGCTCTGGCGGGCGCCAGCCCTTGCTGCCATTCTAGCCCTCCCGGCGATCGCGCCGAGGGCATGAGGAACGGTCATGGCGATCACCCTTCGCGGGCTCGTGCCGCTCGAGCCCCTCCTGGAACGGCTCGACGAGGCCCGGGAGCGCACGCTCACCCTCGTCGCGCCGCTCGACGACGAAGCGCTGCGCGCCCAGCACGACCCGCTCATGAGTCCCCTGCTCTGGGACCTCGGGCACATCGCGCACTTCGAGGAGCTGTGGCTCAACCACAACCTCGCGGGAGAGATCCGCTTCGGCGAGATGCCCGGGATGTACAACCCGTTCGAGCATCCCCGCCGCGTCCGCGGCCGCCTCGTCTATCCCACCCGCGAGGCGTGCGAGGCGCTCATGCGCGAGATCCGCGACCGCGTGGTGCGACGCCTGCGCGAGACGCCACTGGACCCGGAGCGGCCGCTCACGCGCGAGGGCTACGTGGTGCGAATGGTGCTGCAGCACGAGTACCAGCATAACGAGACGATGCTGCAGACGCTGCAGCTCAAGCAGGGCGCTCCCTACCTGGCCCCCCGGGCGTGGGCGCCGCCGGCGGCGGGACGCGCGCCGGCACCCGGCACGATGGTGCGATTCCCGGGCGGCGAAATCCTGATCGGCACCGACGATCGGAGCGAGGCGTACGACAACGAGCGCCCGCGCCACCGCGTCGTCCTGCCGCCCTTCCACATCGACGTGACGCCGGTGCGGAACAGCGAGTATCTCGCCTTCATCGACGCGGGCGGGTATCACCGCCCCGAACTGTGGTCCGCGGCCGGCTGGCAGTGGCGGCAGGAGGCCGCGGTCGAAGCGCCGAGGTACTGGTCGCGCGACGGAGGCGGGTGGCGGCAGCGCGTCATGGACCGGGAGCGCGCCGTCGATCCCGACCGCCCCGTCTGCCACGTCTGCTGGCACGAGGCCGAGGCCTATGCGCGATGGGCGGGAAAGCGCCTCCCGACGGAGTTCGAGTGGGAGGCGGCCGCGGGCTGGGACCCCGCCACCGGCACGGCGCGGCGCTTCCCGTGGGGCGACGCCCCCGCCACCAGGGAGCTCGCCAACGTCGACCAGCTCGCGTTCGACACGGCGCCCGTGGGCGCCTATCCGCCTAACGTGTCACCGATCGGCTGCCACGGGATGATCGGCGACGTGTGGGAATGGACCGCTTCGGACTTCCTCCCGTACCCGGGATTCGAGGCGTTCCCCTACCCCGAGTACTCGGCGCCGTTCTTCGGCTCGGAGTACAAGGTGCTGCGCGGGGGATCCTGGGCCACCCGCCCGGGCGCCATCCGCAACACCTTCCGCAACTGGGACTATCCCATCCGACGGCAGATCTTCAGCGGCTTCCGGTGCGCGCACGATGACTAGCCTCTTCGCGCTCCCGCTCCCTCCGCCGCGCGAGAGCGCGCTGCTCCGCGACGTGCGCCTCGGCCTCACCCGCCGGCAGAAGGAACTGCCGTCGAAGTACTTCTACGACCACCGCGGATCGCTGCTGTTCGAGGCGATCACGCGCCTGCCGGAGTACTACCTCACGCGCGCCGAGCGGCGCCTGCTGTGCCGCTGGATGCCGCCGCTGCTGGAGGGGCTCGCCCCGGCCACCCTGGTGGAGCTCGGTGCGGGCAGCGGCGAGAAGACACGCATCATCCTGCGGGCGATGCACGAGGCCGGCCGGGGTCGCCACTACATCCCCGTCGACGTGAGCGCCGACTTCCTCGACCAGAGCGCGGCGCGTCTGCGCGGCGAGCATTCCTGGCTCGACGTCACCCCGATCGTCGCCGACTTCACGGAGAGCTTTGCCTCCCCGGAACTCCCGGCGGGACCCGCGCTCTTCGCCTTTCTGGGCAGCACCATCGGGAACCTGGAGGACGGCGCCGCGGTCGCGCTCCTCCGCCGCGTGCGCCGGGCCATGCGCCCCGACGACCGCTTCCTCCTGGGCGCCGACCTCCACACCAAGTCCATCGCACGGATCGAGCGCGCGTACGACGACCGCGCCGGCGTCACCGCGGAGTTCAACCGCAACGTCCTGCGCGTGGTGAACCGGGAGCTCGGCGCGACGTTCGAGCCCGAGGCGTTCGCGCATCACGCGCCGTGGTCGTGGGCACATCACCGCATCGAAATGCATCTCGTGGCGCGCCACGACATGCGCGTCCGCGTGCCGGGGCTGGGCATCGTCGGCCTGCGCTCCGGGGAGTCGATCCGCACGGAGATCTGCGGCAAGTATGACCAGGTCGCGCTCGAGAGGATGCTGGCCGACGCGGGGCTGCGGATCGAGAGCTGGTGCGTGGACGAGGAGGATCAGTACGCGATTCTGGTCGCCGCGCCCTGCGGTGCGCTCCCGCCCGCATGACGCGGCCCATCCCCGCCGCGCTGCTCGCGCAGTTGCGCGAGGAGGCGTTCGCCCTCGGGCGTCCGGCGGCGGCGCCGCCGCGCGTCGGCGCGGAGGTGGAGTTCATCCCCATGGTCGAGGGCGGCCGCATCGCCGCCGTCGACGACACGGCGCAGCCGTCGACGCTGCCGGTCCTGCGCGCGATGGGCCGGCGGCTCGGCTGGAGTGAGGTCGCGTCGGCGAAAGCCGGCACGCCGGAGTTTCGCACCGCGTCCGGCGGGCGGATCACCTTCGAGCCCGGGGGCCAGATCGAATACTCGGCGCCGCCTGACGAGTCGGTGAGCGCGCTCGTGGCCGATCTCCGCCGTGTGGCGAGCCGGCTGGAGGCGGCGCTGCGAGACGCCGGGATCCGTCTCGCGTACGTCGGCACCGATCCCTTCAATCCCATCGAGGACGTGCCGCTGCGACTCACGGCGCCCCGCTACCGTCGCATGGACGCCCACTTCGCGACGATCGGTCCGCACGGGGCGCGGATGATGCGGCAGACCGCTTCGATCCAGATCTGCCTCGATGCCGGTCCGCGTCCCCTCGAGCGCTGGCGCCTGCTGAACGCGCTCACGCCGTACCTGGTGGCGATCTTCGCGAACTCCCCGGTCTACGCGGGGTGCCCGACGGGGCATCGTAGCGTGCGGCGATACATCTGGGGCGCGCTGGATCCGGCGCGGACGGGGGTGGTCTGGGACCGCGAGGCGCCCGTGGAGGCGTACGCGCGCTTCGCGATGGATGCGGCGGCGATCCTCGAGGGGGAGGCGGCGCCGCCCTTCCGGCCCTTC
>DATIGO010000033.1:0-5859 GCA_035454665.1 Gemmatimonadaceae bacterium
AGTCTGCTGCCGTTGCCAGCTGTTTCCGCTGCATCCGCCGCATCCGCGTCCGGGTTTTGCGCTGCGGCGCCTGCCATACCGCACGGGAGCCCACCAGGGCGCACCGAAGCGAGCCGACCCACCGGAGCCATGACGCAGCGCCGACGCCGCTACTCGTGCCGCAGCGCCTCAACGGGATCGAGCCGTGCCGCGCGGGCCGCCGGGGCCATCCCGAACGCGATGCCGGTGACGGCGCTCGCCATCAGCGCCGAAATGACGGCCCCGGGCGGCACAGCGGCCGGGATCATCGTGGCGTTGCGGATGAGGAGCGCGATTCCCGCGCCTAACGCGAGCCCCACCGCCGCGCCGATGCTCGTGAGCGTCGCCGCCTCGACCAGGAACTGCCACAGGATCGTGGCCCGCGTTGCCCCCAGCGCCTTCCGTACCCCGATCTCGCGGGTCCGCTCGGTCACGCTGATCATCATGATCGCCACCACCCCCACGCCGCCCACCAGCAGCGCCACCCCCGAGAGCGCGAGCCCTACCAGGAAGATCGCGCCGAAGAGCTGGTCGAAGACCTCCATGAGGCGATCCTGCCCCACCAGCGCGAAGTTGTTCGGCTGCGACGGCCTCAGGCCTCGACTCGTCCGCAGCGCCGCCGTCACCTCGTCCATGGTGTGATCGCGCGCCACGTCGGTGCGCGGCTTCACCGTCAGCAGAATGCCCCGGATGTTCGCCCCCAGGTGCCGGCGTGCGCTCTCGAGGGGAACAATCACCTTCGGTCGATCCGGGCCCCGTCCGTCGAGCGACTTGAGGAACCCGGCTGTCGTCTGGTACACGCCGATCACCATGAACTGACGCGAGTCGAGCTGCACCGTCTTGCCGAGCGGGTCCGCTCCGGCAAAGAGCTGCTTGGCCGCGGTGTCGTTCAGGATCACCACGTTCGCGCCGGCCTCGAACTCCTGGACCGTGAAGTTGCGTCCGGGCGCGATGTCCCCGCCGTCGGTCTCCATCCACTCGGGGCCATGTGCCTCGTAGTTCACGCCCGAGAGCAGCCGATCGTGGTATCGCAGGGCCACGCCGCCGAAATACGTGGGGACCGCGGCGTCCACCGACGGGAGGTCCTTGACCACCTGCCACTCGCGCAGCGTGATCGGCGGGTTGCGGCGTTCGGGGCACTGCTCGTCGCTGCCGTCGCACCCGCTGATGCTGATCCCGCGGCGGCGCACCATGAACGTCTCGGCCCCCATCTCGCTCACGTCGGCCTGGAAGCTCGCTGTGATGCCGTGGATGGTGGCGCCCATGGCGACCACGACGAAGACCCCCACCGCCACCCCCAGGATCGTGAGTGCGGCGCGCACCTTGTTGGCGCGGATGGCGTCGAGCGCGATACCGACGCCCTCGAACGTGGTGAAGAGCCGATTGCGGAGTCGCACGCGTTACTCCTGCCGCAGCGCGGTGATCGGGTCCAGCCGCGCGGCCCGCGTGGCGGGGTAGAACCCGGCCGTGATGCCGACGCCCGCGCCCACGACGACCGCGGCCACGATCGACCAGGGGGCCACCGCGGCCGGCAGCGGCGTGAGCGCCGCGACCAGCTTGGCCAGCCCGATGCCGAGCGCGATCCCGATCGCGGCGCCCAGGGTGCTCAGCGTTGCCGCCTCGACCAGGAACTGCCGCTGGATGTCGCGCCGGCGCGCCCCGATCGCCTTGCGGATGCCGATCTCGCGCGTGCGCTCCGCCACCGCCACGAGCATGATGTTCATGATCACCATGGCCCCCACGATCAGGCCGATCGCGGGAAGAGCGGTGCCGAACACCACCATGCGCCCCCGCAGCTCCGCAAAGAAGCTCAGCGCCGCGTCAGAGGTTTCCATCTCGAAATTGTCGGGCCGCCCCGGCGGGAGCCCGCGAATGCCCCGCATGATGCTGCGGGTCTCCTCCATGGCGTCGGCGAGCACGGCCTCACGCGGGGCCTGCACCACCAACGCGTCCACGTCGCCCCGTGGATTCGTGCTGCGGGACAGTGGCGACGTATAGGGCGCGATCGCGAACTGATCGAGCGAGAAGCCGAAGACCGAACCCTGTTTCTCGAGTATGCCGATGACCTGGTACGGCACGCCGGACACACGCAGCTCACGACCGAGCGGATCGAGAGACGGGAAGAAGTGGTCGGCCACATCCGTACCGATGACCAGGACGGGGGAGCCGAGGCGCACCTCCTGCGGCGTGAACGCGCGTCCCGACGACAGGTCATACTTCTTGATCTGGAAGTAGTCGCCGTCGGTGCCGATGGCGAGCACCCTCCGGGGACGATTCCACGGCGACGTGGCCATGAGAAACGCGTCGGTTTCCACCGCCGTCCGCACAGACGTCGGCAGGACCGCCCGGACCTGCTCCACCTCGGTGGGATACAGCAGGGGACGGCGCATCCACTCGCGCCACATCTCCTCGGTCACCTCACCCACGTTCACGTCGGCCACGCGGCGCAGGGTGAAGGTGTTCACCCCCAGAATGCGCGCCGCGAAGTCCTCGGTGAGGTAGCGGCTCATCCCCTCGACCACCGACACGACGGCGATCAGGAACATCACGCCGATCACCACGCCCAGGAGCGTGAAGAAGCTCTTCAGCTTCTGGACGCGTATCGTGGCGAGGGCGAGCCGGAGCGCTTCGTAGAAGGGCATAGGAGGGGTGGGGCGTGAGGGGTGAGGGAGAGGAACGTGTTCCCTCACGCCTCACCCCGCACCCCCGCTCTTCAGTGCGTCGCCATTCCCGCTCGCTGCACGAACGCGGTCCGTCGGTCGTCGCTCGAGATCACGCCGTCGCGGAGGACCACCACGCGGCGGGCGTGGGCGGCGATGTCGGCTTCGTGCGTCACCATGATCACGGTCTGTCCCGACGACGCCAGTCCCTCGAAGACGTTCATGATCTCGGAGGACGTGGCCGAGTCGAGGTTACCGGTGGGCTCGTCGGCGAGAAGGATCGAGGGGTCGTTCACCAGCGCTCGCGCGATCGCGACACGCTGGCGCTGACCGCCGGACAGCTCGTTGGGGCGGTGATGCATGCGGTCGCCGAGCTGCACCTTCTCGAGCGCTTCGGTCGCGCGGCGCTTGCGCTCCGCGGACGGCATCCCGGCGTACACGAGCGGCAGCTCCACGTTATGCAGCGCCGACGCGCGGGGGAGCAGGTTGAACGTCTGGAAGACGAAGCCGATCTCCTTGTTGCGCACGCGCGCGAGCTGGTCGTCGGACATCTTCGAGACGAGCTGGCCGTTGAGCCAGTACTCGCCCGCACTCGGTGTGTCGAGGCAGCCGATCAGGTTCATGAGCGTGGACTTGCCCGAGCCCGACGGGCCCATGATGGCCACGTACTCGTTGCGCCGCACCGCGAGGTCCACGCCGCGGAGCGCGTGCACGACCTCGCCGCCCATGTCGTAGTCCCGCTTGAGGGCGCGGGTGACGATAACCCACTCCTTGGAGGGGGCCACGCCCGCGCTCAGCGTGACGGCCTTCCGCTCCCCGGTGCTGCTGAGCGCGTGCTCGTCGGTGGTGGTCAGGCCGCGCAGATCGCTGTGTGAATCACTCACGACTTGGTGTCCTTTGCCCCGGGGGTGGGGGTGGGGGTGGCTTCGCGGATGAGCGTCCCGTCCCGCAGCTCGCGAATCGCCTGGTAGGTCCCACCCACGATGCGTTCGCCACTCTGGAGCCCGGAGATCACCTCGAAATACTTGTCGCCCGCGATCCCTACTTTTACGGGCCGGAAGGTCACTTTGTTGTCCGTGCCCACCATGAAGACGCCCTCGACGTCCCGGCGTCCCACTTCGCGCGCCGGCGTCGTGCCGCCCCGGCCTAACGCCACGGCGGTGTCGGCCCCCACGGCCTCGTTCTCCCGGACGGTCAGCGCGATGATCGGGATCGAGAGGACCTGGTTCCGGATGTCGGTCACGATCTTGGCCGTGGCCGAGAAGTCCGGGCGGGTCTCCCCGGGCGGGTTCACGAGCTGCACACGGACCTCGTAGTCCACGGCCTGTTCCGTCGTGCCGCCGGCGGCCGCACCCCGCACCGAGCTGTGCGAGATCTCGACCACCTTCCCCACGAACGTCGTGTCGGGGAACGCGTCGATCTGCACCAACGCGGAGTCGCCCAGCGCGATTCGCGCCACGTCCGTCTCATCCACCTTCACGATGGTCTCGAGCACGGCCATGTCGCTGATCGTCAGAAGCGTGGCGGCGTCCTTGTTGAACGTGCCGGGGACCGCGGTCTCCCCCTGCTCCACGACGAGCCGGGTGATCCGCCCGCTCATCGGGGCGAGAATCGTGGTCTTGGCCAGGCTGGTCTTGGCATCGCGCACCGACGCCTCGGCCTGTGCCACGTTGTGCGTCGCAGCCTCGAGCAGGGCCTGCTGCACTTCCATCTGCGTCTTCGTCTGCTCGAGGTCCACGTCGGAGACGAGCTGCGGGTTCGATTTCCGGATCTCCTCGTTGCGCTGGTAGTTGCGCTGGGCCTGGATGAAGTTCGCGCGCGTCTGGGCCTCCTGCGCCTTGGCCGAGGAGAGGGCTGCCTCGGAGCGCTGCACCGCGGCCTCGTACTGCTCGGGATCGATCTGCAGCAGGAAGTCGCCGCGGCGCACCATCTGGCCCTCCTTCACCGCCAGTCGGACGATGCGGCCGCTGATGTCGGCGGCCACGTCGACCTTGGTGCGGGGCTGGACCTGGCCGCTGGCCGTGACCGACGCGACGAGGTCGCGCTGCTCGACAGCTTCCACGCGTACCTCGACGGGGCGGGGGCCGCGATTGGCGGCAGTGGTCCCGATGATCGCGGCAGCGCCGATCACGACGACGCCGACGATCGACCACTTCATCTTCTTGCTCCTTGCGGTCCTGTCCTGTGAGTTATCGGAGGGGGCGTCCGACTGCGTTTTCAAGGACGGCGTAGGCCCGGTGGAAGGCGTAGATCGAGTTGATCAGATCCGTCGCGGCCTGCTCGAATGCGCCCCGCTGCTGCGTGACATCCACGAAGGTCGTGGCGCCCACACGGTAGCGGGTCTGCGCCAGCTCGAGCGCCTCGCGCGCGGCCTGCTGGTTCTGTTCGTTGAGTTGGACCGTCTGGTACGCGGTGACGAGCGCGCGATGCGCACCGGTGACCTCGGTGGTGATGCGCAGCTCCTCCGCACGCCGCTGGTAGCGCGCGTCGTTGCGCTGGTACTGCGCTTCCTGGATGGCCTGCTCGCGCTGGAAGTTGTCGAAGATCGGCAGCGAGAGACTGACCGAATAGTTGAAGGGATTCTTGGTGAAGTCGAAAGGATACTTGTCGTTCGCGGCGCGCAGCTCGTTGGCCAGATCCTCCGTAAAGACGAAGGCGTCGCAATTCACGCCGGTGGGCGCGAGGCCCGCACCGACCCGGATGGAGTCTGTCGTGTAGCAGTTCCGTCGTTGCGAGGCGAGCCCGGCCTGTGCTTGCGCGAGCTGACCGTTCAGGCTGGTGACCTTCTGCGTGAAGCCGCCCCAATTGGCGTTGAAATTGAACGACGGCAGCCAACGGGAACGCGCGACCGCCACGCCGACGTTGGACGCCTTTTCGCGCTCCCGCGTCGCCGCCAGGGCGGGATTCGAACCTCGCGCCATCTGGAGCAGCTCATCGAGCTGCAGCGTGGGCTCCGCCATGGGAAAGGTCGTCACGAGGCGCACGCCATCCGGCTTCTCGACGCCCATCTGCTGAAACAGGCGAAGCGTCTCGAGTTCGACATTGTTGCGCGCGGTGAGTTGGGCGACTCGCTGGCGGCCCACCTGGACTTCGGCCTGCCGCACCTCCAGGGCTGTCGCGGCGCCCACCTGCTGGCGGGCGCGGTTGAGCTCGAGCTGGGCCTGCAGATTGATCAGCAGCG
>DATIGO010000034.1:0-6459 GCA_035454665.1 Gemmatimonadaceae bacterium
CCCGTTGGCCACCAGGCGGATGGTCCCGAGGAACTCCTCGAGCGACGCCTCCTTCATCACGAAGCCCGACGCACCCGCCCGCACGAAATCGGCGATGTCCTCGTGCAGGGGCAGCAGGCCCATCACGATCACCTTGGCCGCGGGCACCTCCCGGTGCAGCGTGGCGGTGAGGCGCAGGCTGTCGTGGTTCTGCAGCCCGAAATCCACGAGGACCACGCGCGGCACCGCCTCCCGCACCTTCTGCAGCGCTTCGATGATGTCCGCCGACGCCGCGAGGACCATGAAGCCTGGCTGTTCCCGGATCAGCGTCGCCAGCCCCTCGCGCAGCATCCGGTTGTCCTCGATGAGCACGATCGAGATCGTGTCGTCGATAGAGTCGCCCCCGTCCGGCCGGCGCGCGGGCCGCTCGTTATTGTCTGGCGGCGGCGGTGCATTCATGGAGGCGTGTCCCGTGGGGAGGTACCGGGTTTACCCGATCCGGCAGATCGCGGCACACCGGGGAACGGCGGAACGACCCCGGAGCAGCGTCCGCCGTGGCCTCAAATAAGCCGGAGCGCAGGCAGGCCGGAAGAGGGGAATCCCCCCCCAGGACGTCGTTGCCAGGGCGGCGCGGCGTTCCATTCGTGCACGCGGCGCGCGCAGCCTCCCCGGCAATCCGCGCCACGGCTGCACGCATACGTGTGGTGCTTCCGGACCCCGACCATGTCCGGGGGTGGCAACAAGCAGCGTGCCGGCCCCATTTTCTCCGATACGGGGCCGCGATCCGCCGCGTGCGAGCGGGACTTGCGGCAGCGGCACATCCCCGACGCCGTTCACGGAGACGTTTCCTGATGCCGTCGAGGTCCCTCGGAAGGAGTGGAGCCTTCTCGCGAGCTGGCCGGACATGCCGTAACCTCGATCACGCACTTCACATCGCCTGACACGGGTCATGCCTTCGTCGAAGCAGACACCGCGCCGGTTCTCGAAACCCCTCCTCGAGGCATTGCGCGCCGCGAAGATCCTGGGCGTGCGCTCGGGAGACGAGCACCGCTACACCGGCGTGTGGGTGGTCCTCGTCGAGGAGCGCGTTTTCGTGCGAACGTGGAACGACAAGCCCACGGGATGGTATCGCGCCTTTCGCGCGGAACCCGTGGGGTCCATCCAGGTCGCGAGTCGGGAGGTGGCGGTGCGTGCCCTGCCGGTGCGGAGCGCACGGCTTCGCGAGGCCGTCTCACGCGCGTACGGAGAAAAGTATCCCACGAGGGCATCGGAGAAATGGGTGCGCGGCTTCGCGGAGCCGGTGCGCGAGGTCAACACGCTGGAGCTCGTGCGGAGATGACCGGGCGCCGGACGGCGAAGACCGTTCGCGGGCGGCCGCTCTGGCGCTGCCGGACGTGCGGGCGCGAGTTCGCGAACGCGAACCAGACGCACGCGTGTGGAACACACGATCTCGAGCATCATTTCAGCGGCAAGCCAGCGGGGGTTCGCGAGCTGTATGAGGCGGTCGTCTCGGCAATCCGCGAGATCGGACCGGTGCGCGTGCTGCCGGAGAAGACGCGCATCGCCTTTCAGGTCCGGATATCGTTCGCCCAGGTCACGCCGCGCCGCGGCTGGATCGACGGTCACGTGATCCTGGCGCGGCGGCTCGAGCATCCACGCTTCCGCAAGGTCGAGACGTTCTCGCCGCGGAACCACCTGCATGCCTTCCGCCTGCACGACCCGGACGAGGTGGACGACGAGTTTCGTGCCTGGCTGCGCGAGGCGTACGCCGTTGGCGAGCAGCGTCATCTCGACGCGGACACGCGCCCGTGATGGAGCTCGTCTGGCCGGGGGAGGCCCATCTCGCGAGCTATGTTGACGCCCTGCGACAGGGGTGGTCTCCCGACAACCTCCGACCCGAGGCCGCGCAGGACGAGCTCGCCCGCATCGAACAGGACCCCACACTCTTTCTCGCGCAGCAGGTCGATCGCGAGGCCAGGGGGCCACGGGTGATCCTGCCCGATGGCTCGGCGGCGGCACGCATTCCGGGTTACCGCAAATGGATGTGGGACGGCGAATTCTGCGGGTCGATCAGCCTCCGCTGGCAGCCGGGAACGACCGCGCTTCCACCGTACGTGCTCGGTCACATCGGCTATGCGGTGGTGCCGTGGAAGCGGGGCCGCGGCTATGCGACGCGGGCGCTGGCGCTGCTGCTGCCGGACGCGCGGGCGGAGGGACTGGCCTACGTGGAGCTCACCACCGAGAGTGACAACGCGGCGTCACAGCGCGTGATCGAGGCGAACGGCGGCGTGCTGGTCGAGCGGTTCCAGAGGCTCGCCGTGCATGGGGGTGCGGAGACTCTGCGATATCGGATCGCACTGGGATAGCCCCTCCCCCGCGGTGTCCCGTCTGCGCGATGGCGGTTTCACCACAGTCCGGCTACTCGAGCGGGCGCACGTTGCGCAGCATGTGGGTCGATCCTCCATCCGCGATGGTCGGTTTTGCCCGATACTCGAGGTGCGTCGGGAAGCCCAGCTCGGGATCGTAGCTCACCACGATGGCCTCCAGGTGGCTCCGCGCGGAGGGGTCCTCAAAGGTGCGGCGCAGTTGTGCGAAGAGGCTGTCGATGGGATGCCAGAGCTCGAGGAGCGTGATGGGGAAATCCGGATCCGGCTCCACGGCTTCGGCCGCCACCACCGCGCCCTCTCGCACCGACACGCGCGTCCAGCGCGTCACCTCGGGTGAGCAGAAACAGAGCGACCTGATCTCGTAGCTGTAGTCCTGGAACGGGCGCGACCTCCACGTCGACTCGGCGGCGACGAACCGCTGGAACTCGCGGGGTCCCACGAGTCGTGATGAACTGCACGCCACGAGCGGCATCATGAGCAGCGTCATGAGCAGCGTGCGGCCGCGGACGAGCCGCAATTGCGGGGCACGGGGACGCGGGGACGACACGTGGGTCTCCAGTCGAGGGCCTGATCAAGCGACACAGGAGATCTGGTGTGACCCCGATGCGTGTCGCAACCGCCACGATCATCTCGACCAGTGCCCCCGCCCGCCGACCTCGACGTCAGTGGACGTGCTGCACGTCGAAGAGGGCTCGGTCTACCCCGGACTGCAGCGGATGCTGCTCTCGAGGGATGGATTGCCGGGCGCGTGGGGGCGCACCAGATAAATCGTCGCGCACGGTACCGGCTGACGGCGTCGGGTCGCCAGCAGCTCGCGCGCGGGCCGCGGCCGACCGCGCGTAACCGAGGCCCCGTCCTCCGATCACTGCGCTGGGTTCGTCAATCCCGGATGGATGGGAGGATGTCCCGGTACACCACGTCGAGCACCAGCGCCTGATTCGACTGTCCCGTGATCGCCACCACGAGATCGTGGCGCGGCACCACGAAGAGCCACTGGTTGAGGTTGCCGGAGGCCACGTACATGACGTCCCCGGGATCCGTGTCGCCGCCGTCGAGTGGCATGAGCCACCAGAGGTATCCGTAGTCCGTGGCGTACGGACCGAAGCTGCGAGGCCGGATCGTCCGCGGGCGCAGCGACTCCGTGAGCCACCGCTCCGACACGATCCGCTGCGCGTTCCAGACGCCGCGCCGGAGCACGAGGTAGCCCACGCGGGCCAGGTCCATCGCGCGCAGGTACAGCCCGCCCCCCGTGTGCGACAGCCCGTCGTACGGCGAGCGGATCCAGCGTTCGTCGGTCACACCGATGGGCGCGAAGAGCTTCTGGCGCGCATACGCGTCGAACGGCATGCCGCTGGCGCGCCGCACCGCGGCGGCGACGGCGATCACGCCCCCGCTGTTGTACTGCCAGCGCGTGCCCGGCGCGGCATTCATCGGCTCACCCAGCGCGATGGCGGTCCAGTCCCCCGTGGACTCGTTCAGGCGCTGCAGCGGCGATCCTCCGTAGGGCGACTCGTGAAAGTCGATGCCCGACCGCATCGCCAGCAGATGACCGATCGTGACCTGGCGCTTCCGATCGTCGCCCCGCGTCAGGCTGTCGTACTCGGGCAGCACGTCGAGAATGCGCGAGCTCTCCGTGATCAGGCCTTCGTCCACGGCGATCCCGGTCACGAGCGACGTCACGCTCTTCGTGACCGACTGCATCGTGTGCACATGCGCCGCGGAGGATCCATTGGCGTACGCCTCCACGGCCACATAGCCGTGGCGTACGACGACCAGCGCGTTGAGCCCGGGCATCCCGCCGCTCGTCAGGCGCTGAGCGAGCGAGGAGAGACGCGCCGCATCCAGCCCGAGCCTGGCCGGATCGCCGCGGCGCCACTCCGCCGCAGGCCAGTACTGCGCTCCGTCGCGAGGGAGCGGACCGGCGGCCGCGGCGTTCTGCGTTCCAGCCGTGACCGGACGGCAGGCCAGCAGCAGGATGACCCCGGCCGCGCCCGCCAGGGCACGAGCGACTGCGGATAGGCCTGCCCGTCGTCTCATGGGCGCACGATGAGATGCCGCGATGGCTCCTGCACGCCAGGTGGGACGGGCAGCGGCCGGTGAGATCCACGACGTCCCTGCGTACGACCGCGCGTTGGCACCCGCCTGCCTCGCCACTCGCGTCCTCCGGCGCGCCTCAGTCCGTCCGCATCGCCTCCAGCGGGTCCACCCGCCGCGCGCGCAGCGCGGGGAGCAGGCTCGCCGCCAGCGCCACGACGATCAGGGAGCCGGCTACGCTCGCGAGCACGATGCCGTCCCGGGGCGACGTGTCGAACAACAGCGGCGCGACGAACCGCCCGGCCGCCAGCGACAGCGCGATCCCGATCGTGATCCCCGCCAGGGCCATGGCCAGGCTGTGACGCATGACGAGGCGCACGATCGAGCCCCCCGTGGCGCCCAGCGCCAGCCGCACACCCACCTCGTGCGTGCGCTGCGCCACGAGATACGAGAGCACCGAGTAGAGACCGACCGCCGCGACGAGCAGCGCGAGCACTCCCATCAGCCCGAAAACCGTTGCGCCGAGCCGCCAGGGGCGAATCTGCGGATCGACCCGCTCCTGCAGCAGTCCCACGTCGACGTACAGGACCGATGGATCCACCTCGGCGATCGCCTGCCGGATCGCCGGGATCACCGCCGTCGGCGCCCCGGCCGGACGGATCACGAGCGAGGTGCCGCCGAATCCGCGCTCCTGACCGACCGGCACGTAGTAGTGCATCCCCGGCTCCTCACGCAGCCGCGAGCGGCGCGCGTCCTGGGCGATGCCCACGATGCGCGAGCACGGTACTGCCTCTCCGCGTGGACTCGTGTACAGGCACTGCCCGATCGGATCCTCACCAGGCCAGAGCGTCCTCGCCATCAACTCGCTCACGATCGTCACCGGCTCGCTCCCGGCGCGATCCCCGGTCGTGAACGCACGACCCCGGACGATGCGCGTGCCTACGGTCTCGAAGTAGCCCGCCGCGACAGCGCTGATGCGCGGCGATCCCGCGCGGAACCGCGGAAGCGAATCCCGCCCCGGAAGCCGCAGGTACTGGCTGAAGCCGTACTGGAACGGCAGCCCCACGGAGAGGCTCGCGTTCGCGACACCGGGAATCGAGCGCACGCGCTCCATCGCGCGCGCATAGACCTCCATGCGCCGCGGTCGCTCGTCGGCGCGCTGTTCCTCGGTCGCCGTGGCCGGGAGCCGCGGCCAGCTCATCTCGGTCACCAGCACGCGATCGGGCTCGATGCCGAGATCGAGCGCGTCGATCCTCGCGAGGCTTCGCACGAAGAGCCCCGCCCCCACCAGGAGCACCACCGACAGCGCGGCCTGCGCCACCGTGAGCGCACCACGGAGGCGCGAGTGCGTGCCGCCCCCTTCGCGCACCCCGGACTTGAGATCGCGCGTGAGATTCGGCCGGCTCACGCGGAACGCCGGAATGAGTCCCGCCACGACGCCGAGCAGGATGGCGATGGCGCCCGCCACCGCCAGCACCGGCACGCTGACGGGCGACTCGACCCACGCCACATGCGGCAGGAGTGTGCCGCGCACCAGCTGGCCCGTGGCGTACGCCACGACGATGCCTGCCACGCCGCCGAGCAGCGCGAGCATCAGGCTCTCGGTGAGCAGGAGGCCAACGAGCCGCCGCCGGCCGGCGCCCAGGGCGACGCGCACGGCGACCTCGCGGCGCCGGCGGATGGCGCGCGCGAGCAGCAGGTTCACGACGTTCGAGCACGCGATCGCGAGCACCACGATGGCCACGCCCACGAGCCAGCGCGCGATGGCCACCTCGGGCGGCTCGCGCCCGTCGGAGAGGAAGCCTAACGGCGCCGCGCCGAGCCGCGCGGTACGGAGCGGTGCCTCGTCACCCGTGTACCCGGCCCGGAACGCGGCGGTGAGATCTTCGCGCGCCTGTGCCAGCGTCGCGCCGGGCGCGAGCCGCCCGATCACGTGAAGCCACTGCGCATTCCAGCTCGTGGGCCAGTCACGGGTCACGTTGCGGCTCCAGTGGCTCATCGGCACCCACACGTCCACCGGGCCGAGCTGTGGTCCCGTGAAGCCCGCGGGGGCCACGCC